>DCTV01000060.1 GCA_002329665.1 Christensenella sp. UBA1431 | reverse complement strand
GTGCCCGACTCCCACGACATCTACGACAGGCTCACCGGCATCGAATACCTGAATTTCATCGGGGACATCTACTCGGTCCCCGCCAAAGCCAGGAAAGCGAACATCGAAAAATACCTTGCGATGTTCAACCTCGAGAAGGCCGCGGGCGAGATCATCCGTTCCTACTCCCACGGCATGAAGCAGAAGATCATCGTCGCGGCGGCCCTTATGCACGAGCCCCGGTACTGGATACTCGACGAGCCGATGACGGGGCTCGACCCGAAATCGGCCCACCTGCTCAAGCAGGAGATGAAGGCGCACTGCGCCAGAGGCAACACCGTATTCTTCTCGACCCACGTGCTCGAAGTGGTCGAACACCTGTGCGACAGGATCGGCATCATCGACGATGGGAAGCTGATCGCTTTGGGGACGCTCGAGGAACTGCGTTCCAAGGCCCAGAACGAGACCACGCTCGAGAATATCTTCTTCAAGCTCACCGAAGAACCGGAAGGCGGTGAATGAGGATGTCGGGTTATTTCACGATCCTGAGGATACAGCTTCGCTCCCGCTACGGGCTGTCGGTCATCAAAAGCAATTACCGCAACGACAAGAAAGCCTTCAGGAAACAGCTCTTTATATTCGCCTCCGCGGCCTTCGGCATTTTGGCGATACTGGGTTCGTATTCCGTGTTGGTCTATGAAGCGTCGAAGCTTTTCCTCGGCGGCGGCCAGGGCTCCCTGCTGCTTTTGTACGCTTTTTTGGCCATACTCGTCATGATCCTGTTCTTCGGGCTCATCGTCGTGCTGGGCACGCTGTTTTTCGCAAGGGACAGCGAGTTTCTCTCGACCCTGCCCCTGCACCAGCGGACCGTGTTTCTTTCCAAGCTCACGATGGTCTACATCAGCGAGCTCGCCATCTCCCTGGGGCTTCTTGCGCCCGTGGTCATCATATACGGGATAATGGCCAATATGGGCGTAATCTTCTATATCAAGGCGGCCGTCATCTGGCTCTTCGTCCCGGCCATACCCCTGCTGATCGCGTCCATACTCGCTTCGCTCTTTATGGGCTTCATCGGGAAGACCCGCCACAGGAGCATGCTGGCCATCATAGGCGGCCTCGGGGGGCTCGTGCTTATCATGCTCGCCCAGACGTCGCTGAGCGCGCTGCTGCGCAACACGGACCCGAACGCGATCCTCCAGGCGCTGTCCCAGCCAAACGGGCTCATCAACGTCATGGGCGCTTCCTTCCCGCCGAGCGCGTGGGCCGTCAACGCCCTTGTCTTCGACGGGTTCGAGGGCGTGAAATACCTGCTGGGGTTTATCGGCCTTTCGGCCGCGTTGTTCGTTGTGGTGACCTTTATCGCGAGCAAGATCTATTACCGCGGCGCGCTCTCCCAGCTCGAGACCCTGAAGAAGCTCAAGGTGGTGGCCAAAAGCGCATACGTGAAGAAACAGCTTTCGCCGCTTCGCGCTATGTTCGTGCGGGAGTGGAAGACGATCCTGAGGTCCCCCGTCTACGCGATCAACTCACTGACCGGGATCGTGCTGGGGTTCATTGTGATGGTGCTGCCGCTCATAGGCACCGCCGCCATGAGCGGCGCGGAATCGGAAGAGGTGTTCGGCCTGCTGCGCGAGACCAACCAGGACATCGTGTGCCTGGCGCTCGCGGGGATCATGGCGTTTATCGGCTCGATCAACCCGGCCGCGTCGACGGCGCTTTCCAGGGAAGGCGGGGCTTTCTGGGGCAGCACGGCTTTCCCCGTCGCCTTCGAGAAGCAGGTACAGTCCAAGCTCCTGTTCGGGTACAGCATCGCCGCGGCCTCGGCGTTCACCACGGGGGCCGGCGCAGTCGTCGGCATGGGCGTAAATCCTTTGACGGCCTTCTTCGCGTTCTTGTTTGCCCTCGTGCTGCTGGTCGGCACAACGGTCGTCTCGCTCGAGATCGACCTGATAAGGCCCAAGTTCGAATGGAACAACGAGACGGAGGCCATCAAGCAGAACATGAATTCGCTCTATGCGATGCTCCTGTCGATGCTGCTGGTCGCGCTGCTGGGATTATTAGCCTACCTGCTCTTTAACGTGATCGCGCAGACATTGTTGGTCAGCCTCATCATAGTCGTCGTGGCGGCAGCGTTCTCCGCCGCGGGCTATGCGGTGCTGATGAAGACGGCGGCCAGGGCGAGATACGAGTTTTAGCCGGAAACGGACTGTGAAGGAAAACAATGAAAGCAGAAAAACCGGAGCGTTAGGGTTATATTAAAGACAAAGCTTTTGTTTATGTATGGCACGCGTGCGCCTGGGGCGCCGGTGCCATATCGTATTTTCTTCGCTTGTTTTTACTTGCGGGCCTGAAGGCTTGCCAGGGTCGACCTGAGCTCGGCGCCGTCGAGCACTCCGGCCAGAACGCCGCAGGCTACCAGGACGGCGACGGCGACGCTAACGTTGTCGATGTCGATATCCACGTTGTTGTTGCCGATCTCCTTGAAAACAGATTTCTGTTTGGACTCCTGGTCCTGGTCCTGTTCCGCTGACTGGAACTGTCTTTGCGACTGTTGCTGATCGTGGTCGTCGTTTTCCCAGCAACATCTGCGGCAAAAGCATCCCATGGTTTAATCCCTCCTCCAAATACTAATACATGATATGAAGGCCGGGATAAATTGTTTCTACACGCACAGTTGCCATTATATATTCAGGGTAAGATGCATGCCTGCATAACGATTTGATGGAACCGGGCGGCACCTTGCGTTGAAAAAACGAGTCATAAACGGTTGCCTTCCCGCATAAATATATAGGTTGCCGGTCTGTATGGCGCGTTGCATGATACAAAACCGGGCCGCGGGCATGAAAGACCTCCGCCTGCCGCTGTAAGCGGCTTGCAGAGGTCAAAGGCGTCTTTATGAAAAGCCCTGTTTGCCCGTATCATTTCCGGTCGTGAAGCTTTATGTAATTCTTCTCTTTCGCCACGCTCATATAGGCTGGCCGGATGATCTTGCCCGCGTTAATGATTTCCTCGATCCTGTGGGCGCTCCAGCCGGAGATGCGGGCAATCGCGAAGATAGGCGTATACAGGGCGTGCGGAAGGTCCAGCATGCTGTAGACGAATCCGCTGTAGAAATCGACGTTTGCGCTGACCCCTTTGTAGATTCTCCGTTCGCTCGCAATGACCTCGGAAGCCAGGCGTTCCACGAGCGAATAGAGCTGGAACTCCTTTTGAAGGCCTTTTTCTTCGGAAAGCTGCTGCACGAAGCCCTTGAAGATTTTCGCCCGGGGGTCGGACAGGGAATACACGGCGTGCCCCATGCCGTAGATGAGACCCGACCTGTCGAACGCCTCTTTCCGTAAAAGCGCCGTGAGGTAGTTTTTGACCTCCGTCTCGTCGGTCCAGTCGCTAAGCGACTCCTTCATATCCTCGAACATCTGTATAACCTTGATGTTGGCGCCCCCGTGTTTCGGCCCCTTGAGCGACCCGAGCGAAGCCGCTATGGTAGAATAGGTGTCCGTACCGGACGAAGAAACGACGTGGGTGGTGAAAGTCGAGTTGTTGCCGCCGCCGTGTTCGGCGTGCAGCACGAGGGCGAGGTCGAGTATGCTCGCTTCGAGTTCCGTATACTTGCTGTCGGGGCGGAGCAAATGCAGTATGTTTTCGGCCGTGGACAATTCGGGCCGGGGAGCGTGAATGAACAGGCTCTGTTTGTCGTGGTAATGACGGTACGCCTGATACCCGTAGACGGAAAGGAGCGGGAACAGGGCGATGAGCTGGAGCGACTGGCGCAACACGTTGGGGACCGACACGTCGTTCGCCCTTTCGTCGTAGGAATACAGGGTGAGGACGCTACGCGCAAGGGTGTTCATCATGTCCTGGCTCGGGGCTTTCATGATAATGTCGCGCACGAAGCTGGTGGGCAGCGTCCTGTAATCCGAGAGGATGGTCTCGAACTCCTTCAGTTCCTGCTCCGTCGGGAGTTCGCCGAAGAGGAGCAGATACGTCACTTCTTCGAAACCGAAACGCTTTTCTTCGATAAATCCCTGCACGATGTCCTCTATGTCTATGCCGCGGTAAAAAAGCTTTCCTTCGCACGGGACCGTCTTGCCGTCCTTGATTGTATAGGAACGCACTTCGCCGATCTCGGTGAGCCCCGTGAGCACGCCCCGGCCACTGATATCGCGCAGCCCTCGCTTTACGTCGTATTCTTTGTAAAGCGACGGGTCTATGGCGCTGTTTTTCAAACAGAGTTCCGTCAGCGAACGGATTTTGGGGGTGATATCGGAAATCCTTTTCCTTGCCATTCGGTTTTCACTCCTTTTGATTCGTTTTCAAGGACCCCGGCACTGGGCCGCGGCCACGATTTCTCGTTGAAACACGCGGGTACACTTAAAAAGGTTCAAAGCGATGCGCCAGCTTGATACCTTCGGCTCAGGCACTGCTGCTCGGGCTGCCTGTTCATTCGTACGGCCGCAATAAAGAATTGCATGAGGCGTGTTTGTGAAAAGGTATAATAAGAGGATAAACTATATTTATTCTACCTTATTATTCCTTGAAAGACAAACAAAATTTTTTGCGGGCCGACGCAGAGCAATCGTTTTTTACCGGTTCTCAGCGGGTTAAAGCGGCGCTCGCGGCGCAGTATTTTCGCATTCGGATTGCAGGTCATTTGGGGTGTTCGCCCCGCGATGCCGGGAGGAAGTAAGCCCGATTAACGGGATAACCCGCAGCAGCCGATGACCCGACGCATTGGAGTTGAATGCCCTGCGGATTCGGCCGGAGGCGGCTGCGCGGTTGCCGCCGGATCAGCATGGCGAAGCGGCATCAAAATTTGCTTTTTCCGTTCGCCTGATATACAATTTCCATAGGTTGGGCGGGCATCGATGCAAAGACGGGGGCAGGATGTGCCTTGCTGCATTCCGATTCTGCGGTAACAGTTACCGGACCGCCGGCAAAAGGCGGACGATATGCGTAAGGGAAAGCGGTGTGCTGCAGGGTACGCCGCTTTTTAAAAGGGGGTCTGCCGGTTTGGAGGCGGCCGGACATGATAACGACTGCGGAAGGATTGTCCGCGGCGCCGATGAATACGGCATCGGTTTCATCGGCGCGGGCAGGGTCGGCGTGACGCTCGGGGCGTACCTTTCGGCGCGCGGCCGCAAAGTAGCGGGCTACGTCAGCCGAACCGCCGCGTCGGCTGAAAAAGCCGCCCGCCTGACCGGTTCCGTCCGTTTCGCCGATTACGGCGAGTTGGTCGGGAAAAGCGGCGTCATCGTGGTCACCACGCCCGACGACAGCATCGGGGAGGTATGGGAACGGCTGGCGAAATGCGACGTCGCGGGGCGCATGATCTGCCACACGAGCGGGTCGCTCTCTTCGGAGGTGTTTACGGGCGCTGCCCGGCGCGGCGCGTACGCGTACTCCGTCCACCCGATGCACGCGTTCACGCGCAAGGACGGCGACACGGCCGGGCTCGAAGACGTTTTCTTCACCGTCGAGGGAGACGGAGAGAGGCTAAAAGACGTGTGCGGGCTTTTCACACGCTGCGGCAACCGCGTCCTCGTGATCGGCAGGGGCGACAAGGCACTCTATCATCTCGGGAACGTAGCCGTGTCCAACCTGGTGCTCGCCCTGATTAGCCTCGGCTTCGACTGTTTCGAGAAATGCGGGATCGGCCGGGAAAGCGCAGTGGCAGCGGCCGCGCCGCTGATCCGCTCGAACGTGGACAATGTGCTGAATCAGGGTTTACTGCAGGCGCTGACGGGGCCGGTCGAGCGCAACGACGAAGGCACGGTGCGCGCGCACACTCAGGTCCTTTTCGGGGAAATAAGGCGCGTCTACCCCCTGCTGAGCCTGCGGCTCGCCGGACTCGCGCAGCAAAAACACCCCGGCAGGGACTACGAAGGGCTCAAAGGACTGCTTAACGGGCTGGTCCGGGATACGAACGAAGAGGTGGATAGCAAATGAAAACGACGGTCGCAACGTTCCTGAAGGCGAAGGCCGCGGGGGAAAAACTCGCGATGCTCACCGCCTACGACTATACCACGGCGAGGCTTATTGACGAGAGCGGCATCGACGGGATACTCGTGGGCGATTCGCTGGGGACGGTGTGCCTCGGCTACAGGGACACGCTGCCCGTCACGATGGAGGACATGATACACCACGCGGCGGCCGTGAGGAGGGGTGTGAAGGACGCGCTTCTGGTCGTGGACATGCCGTTCATGTCCTGCCAGGCGACGGCATGCGAAGCGGTGAAGAACGCGGGCCGGCTGGTGAAAGAGGGTGGCGCCGAAGCGGTGAAGGTGGAAGGCGGCCTGCGCGTGCTGCCCCAGGTGCGCGCCATCCTGCGCGCGCACATCCCCGTGATGGGCCATCTGGGCCTGACGCCGCAGTCGGTCAACGTTTTCGGCGGGTACAGGGTGCAGGGGAAAGGCAGCGGCGCCGCCCGCGAGCTGATCGACGACGCGAAAAGGTTGGAGGATGCCGGCGTCTTCTCCATCGTGCTCGAATGCGTACCGGCCGAGCTGGCTAAAGAGATCACCGAAGCCGTGGCGGTGCCCACGATCGGCATCGGGGCCGGCGCGATGTGCGACGGCCAGATACTGGTGTCCAACGACATGTTCGGGCTGTTCACGGACATACGGCCGCGGTTTGTAAAGGTCTTCGCGGACGCGGGCGCACTGATGCGCGAAGGCGTGAAAGGCTACGCCGGCGAAGTGAAAAGCGGCGCCTTCCCGGACGCGAAGCACTCCTACACCAAGAAACGCGCAGATAAAGAGCGGGGGGACGGATGATGCGAAGGACGGATTCGATAGAGGAAACCAGAGGCGTCGTGCGCTATTGGAGGGAGCACGGCCACAGCGTCGGGCTCGTGCCGACGATGGGATTCCTGCACGAAGGGCACGTCAGCCTGATCCGCAGGGCGCGGGTGGACAACGAGAAAGTCGCCGTAAGCATATTCGTGAACCCGATCCAGTTCGGGCCGGGCGAGGATTACGAAAGCTACCCGCGGGACCTGGAACGCGACCTGTCGGTCTTAAGCGAAGAAAACGTCGATCTCGTGTTCATTCCGTCGCCGGAGCAGATGTATTCAAAAGAGCATTTCGTGTACGTGGACGTGGAATCTCTGGGCGACGTGCTCTGCGGCGCGCAGCGGCCCGGCCATTTCAGGGGCGTGTGCACCGTCGTCGCGAAGCTGTTCAACATATTCAGGCCGGACAGGGCCTATTTCGGCCAGAAGGACGCCCAGCAGCTCACGATCATCATGCAGATGGCCAGGGACCTCAATTTCGGCGTCGAGATCGTGCGCTGCCCGATCGTGCGCGAACCGGACGGCCTCGCCCTGAGTTCGCGAAACGCCTATCTATCGGAAAAAGAGCGCAAAGCGGCGCTTGTGATCCCCCGCAGCCTGTCCCTCGCCCGAAATGCGCTGGAAAACGGTGAACGGGATGCCGGGCGCATCCGGATCATCATTGCCGGGGAAATCGAGAAGGAACCGCTTGCCTGCATCGGGTACGTCGAGGTCGTCGACGCGTCCTCGCTCAGGCCGGTGGAGCGGATCGACCGCCCGGTGCTCGCGGCCGTTGCGGTGAAGATCGGCCCTGCGCGGCTCATCGACAATTTCATGTATCCGGAGGACAGCTAATGACCGTTACCTTGATGAAATCCAAAATCCACAGGGCCACGGTGACCGAAGCCAACCTGAACTACATAGGCAGCGTCACCGTCGACGCGGAGCTGATGGAGGCCGCCGGGCTCTTCGAATACGAACTCGTGCACGTGCTGGACATCGACAACGGCAGCAGGCTCCAGACTTACGTGATACCCAGGCCGCCGGGCAAGGGCGACATCTGCATGAACGGCGCGGCGGCGCGTCGGGTCCACGTCGGCGACAGGGTCATCATCATCGCCTACTGCCAGGTCGATATTATGAAGGCTCCGGAACACAGGCCCCGCATCGTGCTGGTCGGCGAGGGAAACGCGCGGCTTTCCGTGGAATTTGGGGAAGACAGCCGCGAAACGTTCCAAGGCCCGCAGGAGGGCGGCGGCTGAGGCCTTTTCGGTTAATACACAGTTTTTGGAGACGCCGCCCAACGGCGCACGCATCAAGAGACTAATTAAGAAATACAATTCTGATAATTATGCCTGAAAAACGAGGTGCCGGACCATGGGCAAGCCTTTATATTTGGGCCTTCTGGCCGTGCTGTTGGTTGCCGCCGCGGTAGGAGCCGCGCTGTTGTTTTTCGGCGGGTTTGACAGGGACGCGGGCGCCGTGCATACCGCCGCGCCGATGGGCACCGCGAAGCCTACCCCCGCCGCGGACAGCCCCGCCGACATCGCAGCCAAAAGGGACCTGCTCGCCCTGATGATGGCGTACCAGGGGCAGATCGCGGGCGTGGAAAAAGGGGACGACGGCATCGTCTGCGTCGTGATGCTCTCGGGGAAGCGGATCGTGTACGACGACGGGCGCGAAAAGACCTTTGAGCAAAAGCTGGCCGACGCGGACCTGCAGGACATGATGGAGCAGGAGTATCCGTTAGGCGACGTCGACGGCGTCCGGGAGGGTAACCTCGACCCGGGGCGCATACGCTCGTATGCGCTTTTCGAGGAAGTCTACGGCGGGACGGAAAAGGCCGTGCGCGCGAACCTGAAAAGCGTCGCGCTCGGGCGCGGGCACTGCCTGTTCAACGCCAACAACGGCGCGGCGGCGCAGTTGAAAAAGGCGTTTAAGGAAATATCGGCCCTTATCGATAACGAGCCCGGGGTATCGGGATTCGTTTATCCGCTGGGCGGGACGTTCAATTACCGGGTCATCGCGGGCACGGACCGCTTGAGCCCGCACGCCTTCGGGATCGCGATCGATTTGAAAAGCGACCCCAGGGACTACTGGCGCTGGGCCACGAGGGAACAGGGCCAGGGCAGGCTGACGGAATATCCCCCGGACCTCGTTCGCGCGCTGGAGGACAACGGCTTCATCTGGGGCGGCAAATGGGCGCATTTCGACATACTGCATTTCGAGTACCGGCCGGAACTGCTGCTCAAGGCCAGGCACTTCGTCGCGCCCGGAGAGACCGTTTCACCCTGGTACGCGGGGTATCCCGAGACCGCCGATGTGATGGAAGCGGTCGCTGTGATCGACGGCGCCTGGGAAGGCCGGTGAAGGACAGGGCTATATACGGCGGCGAACGATTCATAAGAAGGAGGAAACGCCATGCGCATACATGTCGGCGAGCACCTGACGCGGCGTATCGCCGAAATGAACACACTGGACGATACGGAGGCGCTCCAGCTCCCCGACGTCGTCCTTAATACCGGGAGCATCCGTGTGATCATGATCGGAGAGGCGCCGCCGGAGGACCCTGACGATTCTTTCTACAGCCGAGCCGCCGGACCCGCGCATCTGACGACGCTGCTCTCTCTGTTCGGGGCTGCGGGGGCGGCGGCGGAAAGCATCCAGGACATCGTCAGCATGGGGATATACGTGACCACGGCCGTAAAACGCCCGAAGGACGGATACGCCGTCGACCCGGCGCTCGTCAGGGCGCATCTGCCCGTGCTCGAAGAGGAACTAAGGCTGTTCCCGCGGCTCGGCGTCGTGATGCTGATGGGCGACGTGGCGAAAAAGGCGTTCAACATGATCGCGAAGAAGCGCTCGAAAAAGAACGCCGTCTCTTCCGGACCGACGTACAAGGTGCGAAAGAACGAGTTTTATTTCGAGAGCAAGCGGATTTTCCCCTCCTACGTCATGGCCGGCGGCAACCTCCTGATCGAAAAAAGCAAAGCCGCTATGGTATCGGAGGACATCCAGAGGATGCTCCGGATCATAGGCGGCGGCTGAGGCGCTTTCGGCAACGCGCGCGACCGCCCGCCGTCCCCTGCGTAAGCGTCACCTTCCCGGCAACCAGATGCCGGGAAGGAATTTTTTGCGTCTTTGAATCGAATGATTTGGTAAAAAAGCAGGAAAAGCGCTACCGTTTGATGAAACGTATTAACACGTAAACCTATGAATCCGGGTATAAGGATGCGGAGTTTCGGGATACTTCCTAAAGAGAAAGGAGACTTGGACAATGGACAAAGCGGTAGTCGTGCTGGGAACGTTCGACACGAAGGGGGTGGAGTTCAAGTTCATCAGGGACATCATCGAAGGGGAAGGCGTTAAGACGATCTCGGTCAACGCAGGCGTGAAGGGCAAACCGTATTTTATTCCGGACATCGGAAACGAGGAAGTCGCGAAGGCGGGCGGCGTTTCGCTGAAAACGCTCATCGAAAACAACGACCGCGGCGAAGCGGTCGACGCGATGATGAAGGGCGCGGCGGCAGTCGTATCGAAGCTGTACGAGGAAGGGAAAGTGGCCGGTGTCATCAGCCTGGGCGGTTCGGCGGGCACGACGATCGGTTCGCACGTGATGCAGGCGCTGCCGGTGGGCGTCCCGAAGGTCATGGTGTCCACCGTGGCGTCGGGCGATACAAGGCCCTACGTCGGGGTCAAGGACGTGACTATGATGTACTCGGTGATCGACATTTCGGGCATCAACGTGCTGTCCTCTCAGATTCTGGCCAACGCGGCCTTCGCGATAGCCGGGATGGCGAAGGGGAAGGTCCCCGAAATCGAAGGCGGCAAAACGCTGCTCGCGGCCACGATGTTCGGCGTCACGACGCCCTGCGTCACGGCGGCGCGGCAGTACCTCGAGGACCACGGCTACGAGGTGCTCGTCTTCCACGCGACCGGCACCGGCGGCAAGGCGATGGAGAGCCTGATAGAGGCCGGATTCGTCAAGGGCGTGCTGGACGTTACGACGACCGAATGGTGCGACGAGCTCGTCGGCGGCGTGTTCAGCGCCGGCCCGACGCGGCTGGACGCGGCGTCGGCCATGGGCATCCCGCAGGTGGTCTCGACCGGCGCGCTGGACATGGTCAACTTCGGCGCGATGGACACGGTGCCCGAAAAATTCCGGGGAAGGAACCTGTACAAGCATAACCCGACGGTAACGCTCATGCGCACGACCGTCGAGGAGTGCGCCGAGCTCGGGAAGATCATCGCCGAAAAACTGAACAAGGCCCGCCGCGGCGCCGCCCTGTTCATCCCGCTCAAGGGCGTATCGCTCATCGACGTGGAGGGGCAGCCTTTTTACGGTCCCGAGGAGGACAAGGCGCTCTTTGCCGCATTGCGGCAGAACCTGAACAACCCGGCCGTGGAGATCGTCGAGATGGACACGGACATCAACGACGAGGCGTTTGCCCTCGCAATGGCGAAAAAACTGGTGGAATTGATGGAAAAATAGGAAAACTGCACTACAGGAGGGATAAACATGGCATTCACAAGGCAGGAAGTGATCGCGAGGATACAGGCGCAGATCGACAAGCGCGTACCGCTGGTCGGCGCAGGCGCCGGCACCGGTATATCGGCCAAGTCCGCCGAAGCCGGCGGCGTGGACCTTCTCATCATCTACAACTCGGGGCGCTACAGGATGGCGGGCAGAGGCTCTTTAGCGGGGCTGATGCCCTACGGCGACGCAAACGCGATCGTCGTCGACATGGCCAAAGAAGTGCTGACCGTCGTGAAGGACACGCCCGTACTCGCCGGCGTCTGCGGCACGGACCCGTTCAGGGACATGGAACGGTTTTTGGAATCGCTGGTGGACATGGGCTTTTCCGGCGTACAGAACTTCCCGACCGTCGGGCTGATCGACGGGACCTTCCGCCAGAACCTCGAGGAGACCAACATGGGCTACGGCCTCGAGGTCGAGATGGTGAGGAAGGCGCGCGAACTCGACATATTCACGACGCCATACGTGTTCAATGTCGAGGAGGCGAAGATGATGGCCGGGGCCGGGGCGGACATGATCGTGGCGCATATGGGGCTGACCACGAAAGGGACCATCGGCGCGTCCACGGCCAAAACGCTCGACGACTGCGTTAAGCTCACGCAGGACATCCACGACGCCGCGAAATCGGTCAACCCGGACGTGTTCGTGATCGTCCACGGCGGGCCCGTGGCAGAGCCGGCGGATGCGGAGTACGTACTCAAGCGGACGAAGGGCATCTGCGGGTTCTACGGCGCGTCCAGCATCGAGCGCCTGCCGACCGAGGTGGGCATCAGGAACCAGGTGATGGATTTCAAGAAGATCAGGTTCTAGCGCGTTCACGATGCGTGAACAAGATGAAAACCCCGCCGGCCAAGGCCGGCGGGTTTTTTTCAGCAACAAAGGAATATATGCAAAGCGGGAGTATTTGTCTGACGGGCATGTGCCGGGTGTCAGCCGCCGGCGGACAAAAAACGGATGCGGAACGCCCATATCGCTTTTTCCACAAGCGCGGTCTCGCCGGAAAAGACCACCTTCACGGAGGGGAAGCGAAGGCCGCGGACCGCGTGCACGCCTTCACTGCCGACCGCGGCTTCCCAGCCGGGGAAACAAAACTGTTCCTCGCCGGTATCGGTCCCGCCGAGGCCGCAGAAATAGTCGATGATTTCCGCGCGTTTTTTCCCTCGTATTTCGAGTGTCTTTACTTTCGTCAAGCGCTCTCCTCCCTTTGCCTGGCCGCCTTATTATACCACGCCCATCACGTCTGTTCCATGATTAAAAAAAGACGGCCAAAAGCATGGCGGCGAAACGGCGGGGCTAAAAAGACAGGCCGGGGCCCAGGCTGTTGACGCGGATGCGCCTGAGCCTTATAATACACGTAGCCGGGCCGGAGTTACGCCTGACGGCATATCCGTGCGGACAGGCCCTTGGGGGCCGTGCGCCGCCCGGCGGCGAATAATCCATCAGGGAGTGGGGAGAATGCCGGTATATGCGTTTGAATGCAAAAAATGCGCTCACGCCTTCGAGCTGAAACTGTCTATGAAGGAACGGGAGGGCGCCGCCGTAGCCTGCCCCGAATGCGGGTCGGAGGACTGCGGGCAGCTTTTCGACAGGGTGAACGTCGGCGTGAAGAGCACGGCCGGAAAAACCCCGTCCGAGTTCGGGTGCGACTGCTGTTCTGGCCCGTGCTGCCGCCACTGAGCCGTGCGGCGCGGTTCGGAGGGGGAAGCGTGAAACGACCCGCGGATGCGGGGGAAGGAGTGAACGCGAGTGCTGGAAATGCAGCGCGTGGTTCTCGAAGCTGATGAAGGGAAGGCCGTGATCCTCAAGGGGATCGACCTGAAACTCTCCGGAGGGAAGGTATATGCCGTCACCGGGCCCAACGGCAGCGGAAAGTCCTCGCTCGCCAAGGTGATCGCAGGCATCTACAGGCCCACGTCGGGCAGGGTCCTTTTCGACGGGCGGGACATCACCGGCTCGAGCATAACGGAACGGGCGCGCCTGGGCATCGGCTACGCGTTCCAGCAGCCGCCGCGCTACAAGGGGCTCAGGGTGCGCGAACTGTTGGAACTCGCGTCGGGGAACACGGAGAAGGTCAACACATGCGGGCTGCTCTACGACGTCGGGCTGTGTGCGCGGGATTACCTCGAAAGGGAGATCGACGCGAGCCTTTCGGGCGGGGAGATGAAGCGGATCGAGATCGCCACGGTGCTCGCGCGCAAACTGAAGCTCGCGCTGTTCGACGAGCCGGAGGCGGGGATCGACCTGTGGAGCTTCCAGAAGNNATCACGCACCAGGAACGCATACTGGAACTCGCCGACGAAATCGTCCTGATGACGGACGGGACCGTGGAGGAAAACGCGGACAGGCGGCGCTTGCTTTCGGAGCGGGTCGTCAACGACGCGTGCCGGTGCAGCGTGAACTGCGAAAAGGGGGTCGGACGCGATGCTCAGTACGCTGGATGAACTGATGCTCGAGAAAATCGCCGATCTCCACGGGATACCGCAGGGCGCGTACAACATCCGCAGGAACGGCGAAGGCGCGGGGCGCAACACGACGGCGAACATCGATATCGCAACAAAAGCGGACAAACCCGGGATCGACGTGACCGTAAAGCCTCATACGAAGGGCGAGAGCGTGCACATCCCCGTGATAGTGACCCTTCAAGGCATAGACGACGTCGTATACAACACGTTCGAGATCGGCGAATACTCGGACGTGTTGGTCGTCGCGGGCTGCGGCATCCACAACGNNAAGCATTACGGCGAGGGCGACGGCACGGGCGAAAGGGTCCTCAACCCCAAAACGATCATCGAGGCGGAGGAAGGCGCGGAAGTCGAACTCGAACTCGTGCAGATCATGGGGATCGACAAAACGAAGCGGGACACCGAGATCAGGCTTGCGAAGGGATCGAAGCTGGTGGTCACGGAACGCCTGCTGACCCACATGGGCCAGCGGGCTGAATCGAACATCACGGTCGAACTCGTCGGCAAAGACGCGTCGGCGCAGATCATATCCCGCTCTGTCGCCAGGGACCGGTCTAAACAAAAATTTTTCTTCGACCTGGCGGGCCGGAACAGGTGCCGCGGGCATATCCAGTGCGACGCGATCATCATGGACGCGGCCACGGTGCTTTCCACGCCGACGGTGTCCGCGTACCACAGCGAGGCCATGCTCATCCACGAGGCCGCGATCGGCAGGATCGAGTCGGAGCAGCTCGTAAAGCTGATGTCGCTGGGGCTCACCGAGAAAGAAGCTGAAGACACGATCCTCAGGGGATTTTTGAAATAGCCGCGCATAAAGAAAAAGGCCGCCCGCGGATGGCGGCCTTTTTGTGCGTCTGTCCTGCCAAAGCCTGCTTTTGGAGCAAGCAAGCGCTATCAGTATTCCGTCAGTATCCTTAGGGAGATGATCGTTTTGCCGGGCGGAAGTTTTTCCGTTATTCCCGGCTCTCCCACCATGGTCCCGAGCCGTTTTGAATCGGAAGGCAGTATCATGATGTACATCAGCGGCCCCGAACCGGCTATTTCTTCCTGCACCGAAGAGCCATCCTTAAGCAGTTTTATGAGCGGAGTTTCTAAATAAGCGCCTTCATCGTCCATGTAGTTCATAGTGTCCTCAATCTTTTTAAATTCAGGCAAATCCGCATAGAAGGCTATGACATCCGCGACCGCCGCGTCGGTGGCATACATCTCCTCCACGGCAATCTTATTTTTTTTCGTGGACGAGGGTCGCATCGGGATAGAGGGGGGGTATCTGTCCTCGGGGCCTCCCCGGATACGCCTTCTGAGCCGTTTTCGGCTGTCGCGGCGGCCGTTGGCTGTTCCGTCGCATCGGGGGTCTCACCCGCGCATCCTAACAAAGAAAAACAGAGTAAAAACGCCAGTACCGAGAAGCATACTTTTCTAATTTTTTCCTCCTGCAATATATGTGTTATTAAAATGCTATCATACCTCGCGGCAATATGGCAAATCGCCCCATTGGGGAAAGCGTATATGCTGCTGACATATGAGCGTTCAAAAACGGATCGCCTGTTTGTCCGCCGGGCCCGCGGGCGGGCGTGAACTTACGGTTTCCTGCTGACCGAAGGAGACGGGAAACGACGAACGATTCCTTTGAAATGATAATAAAAATATATAAGACCGATAAAATTCTTTTGCTCATGATGCGAAAGGAGCGACAGGTATGGGTTTGAATTACAAAACCAGGGAAATGATCGCGGTCGGGGTGGCGATCGGGGCGGGCTGCAAACCGTGTTTCGAGTGGCATTACAACCAATGCCTCAAGTTCGGCGCGACGAAGGCGGAAATGCAGGAAGTGTTCGACCTGGCCAGAAAGATCGCCCCGTCGAGCGGCGTCTATGACGTCATCAGGAAGATACAGTGACTTTTTCCATATGATAAGCGGGACCCGCAGGGTTTGCCAAAGGACTTCTTGGGAAACAACACATAGATGACACGAACCAGGCACATCAAGGAACCCTTGCCACAGGGTTCCTTGATTATGCATAAAACGGTTTCCCGTATCGCCGCGATCCCATTCGCCGCCGCGGGCGTGTACGGCCTGCCGTCTGCCGGAAAAGCGGGCAAAATGGAGGTTTTGCCCCATATCGTTTAGCAGCCGGCGGAACTTCTGCATTCCGGCCCAAATTGTGCTTGTAAAATATATGCTTGCGGGGTTATTATCATTATATTTAGAAACGACGGGGGTCTTTTTATGGTTGTCAGCATACGCAACCTGACCAAACGCTACGGCGACCTCACCGCGCTGGACGATTTCAGCCTCGGGATCGGCGAGGGGGAGGTGTTGGGTCTGCTCGGGCCCAACGGCTCGGGCAAGACGACGGCCATCAACTGCATGCTCTCGCTCCTCAAATTCGAACGCGGGACGGTAGAGCTTTTCGGCAGGCCCATGCAGCCCGACGCGTACGATATCAAGCGGGACATCGGCATCGTGATGCAGAACGTCGCGGTGTTCGACGAACTGACCGTAGCCGAGAACGTCGACTACTTCTGCGGCCTCTACATCGCCGACAAACGGGCGCGAAGGCCGCTGGTCGAGGAGGCGATAGCGGCCACGGGCCTTTCGGATTTCAGGAAATTCTACCCGAAGAAGCTCAGCGGGGGGCTGCTGCGCAGGCTCAACATCGCGTGCGGGATCGCGCATAAACCGAAGCTGATCGTGATGGACGAACCGACCGTCGGGGTCGACCCGCAGAGCAGGAACAACATCCTCGAGGGCATCCTGAAACTCAACGCCGGGGGCGCCACCGTCCTGTACACCTCCCATTACATGGAGGAGGTCGAACAGATCTGCAGCCGGATCGCGATCATGGACAGGGGCAGGGTCATCGCGCTGGGCACGAACGCGGAGCTCAAGAACATGGCGGGCGCCGGCGAGAAAACCACCGTCGAGGTCTTTTCGGCGGACCGCGGCTTCCTCGCCGGCCTTCGGGAAATGCCGTCCGTGATCTCGGCCGAATGCGCGAACGGGACGCTGCTGGTAAAGTCCGCACGCGGCGGGAACTGCCTGCTCGGGGTCCTCGACCACCTCAAATCCTGTGGCGTCGCATTCGGGAAGGTCTACTCGGAACTGCCGACCTTGAACGACGTGTTCCTCGAGATCACCGGGAAGAACCTGCGGGACGAGGGGTGAATGGTCGATGTTCGGGCACATTTTTATAAACAACCTGAAAGCGCTCGTCAGGACCAAGGAGGTCATTTTCTGGACGCTCCTGTATCCGATCGCGCTGGCCACGTTCTTCTTCCTTGCTTTCGGCAACCTCGCGAGCGCGGAGCTGTTCGGGACGATCGACGTCGTCGTGGTGCAGGACGCGCATTTTGAGAGATCGACGCCGCTATACGCCGCGCTCTCCTCCGTATCGGACCTCGACAAAGACGCGTCGGAAAACGACGTTTTCCGCGTCGCCCTGGCCGACGCGGACACGGCCGCCCGGATGCTGGACGAGGGCGAGGTATCGGGCATCATCTCGTATGACGGCGGCGTCAGGCTCACGGTGAGCGGGTCCGGGGTCGACCAAACGATCATCAAGGGGTTTTTGGACGGCTACCTCCAGTCGCAATCCACCGTATCGCAGATTATTAAGGATAACCCGGACGCGATCGGGGAGGGGCTGATCGCGGACATCGCCGATCGGACCGGATACGTGAGGGAGAACACGGGCGGCAATCCGGACACGACGGTCATCTATTTCTATTCGCTGCTGGCCATGACCTGCCTTCTCGCGGCGACGGTCGGTATCCAGGAAACCATCAAGGTCCAGGCCGATCTTTCGCCGCTGGCCGCCCGCAACAACGTTGCGCCTGTCAAGAAGTTCAAGCTGTTCCTGTCCTCCGTCTCGGCGGCCGTATTGCTGCAGCTGGTCATCATACTGCTGGTGCTCGCGTACGTGGTCTTCGTGCTGGGCGTCGACTTCGGCCCCAAAACAGGGCTGGTGCTGCTGACCTGCGCTCTCGGCTGCGTCACCGGCATTTTTTTCGGGACGTTGGTCAGCGCGGCCGTCAGGCGCAGCGAGGGGATCAAATACGCCGTCGTGATCTCGCTGACGTTGCTCTTTTCCTTCCTCTCGGGCATGATGTACGCCGAGATGAAATACATCGTGCAGCAAAACGTCCCCCTGCTCGCTTACATCAACCCCGTCAACCTCATCACCGACGCGTTCTACGCGCTCTATTACTACGACGGCCTGTCGCGGTATCTGACAAACATCCTGCTGCTCGGCTGTATGGGCGCCGTGTTCGCCGCGCTGACCTGCCTGATCCTGAGGAGGCAAAAGTATGCAAGTATTTAAGGTCTTCTTCAAGATCATCAAAAAGAACCTCCCGATGCTATCTGTTTACATCGTGATCCTCATCGCGATCTCCGTGCTCATGACCGTACTCGGCGGGGCCGCTCCCGCCGCGGACTTCACGCAGACCAGGGCGCCGGTGGCGGTCATCAACCGCGATAAGGATTCGGAGCTTGTTCGGGGCTTTACCGCCTTTATCGGGGAGCGGTGCGACCTCGTCGAACTCAGGGACGAACCGGAAGCGATCAAAGACGCGCTGTTTTTCCGCAGGGCGGACGTCATCCTGACCATACCGCCAGGCTTCACCGACGCGGTTATGTCGGGGAAGAAGGCCGCGGTAGAGAAGCTGGCCGTTCCCGGTTCCGCGGCGTCGTTCTACACGGACATGCTGGTGGACAACTACCTAAACACCGTGCGGGTCTACGTGCACAACGTCGAGGGGATCCCGCAGGCGGCGCTTATCAACCGCGTGGCCGCCGATCTGTCCGAAGAGACCGAGGTGCGCGTGCGGGCCGCGAAAGGCTCCCCGGCCATAGGTGGGTCCATAAACTTCTATTTCAACTACAGCGCGTATTCGCTGCTCGCGATCCTCATACTGGGCGTCTCTGCGTTCATGCTCGTGATCAACAAGCCCGACCTGAAGCTGCGCAACCTCTGCGCGCCCGTTAGCCCCCGGAGCGTGGTCACGCAGAGCCTGCTCGCGATCCTCGTCTTTGCCGCGGCGGTGTGGGGCATCGTGGTCGGCTGCGCTTTCGCGCTCTACGGCTCGGAGATGCTCTCGGCCGCCGGAGCGCTGCTCGCGGCCAACCTCTTCGCGTTCGCGCTGGTCGCCCTGTGCCTGAGCTACCTGCTCGGCTCGCTCATCAGGAACAGGAACGCGCAGAACGCCGCCGCGAACACCATCTCGCTCGGCATGAGCTTTTTATGCGGCGTGTTCGTGCCCCAGAGCATGCTTGGCGACACGGTCCTTTCCATCGCGCGCTTTTTGCCGGCCTACTGGTTCGTGAAAAACAACAACGACATCGGAAATATTGCTTCCTTCACCGGCTCCAACCTCGCGCCGATCGTCACCGGAATACTGGTTCAGCTCGCCTTCGCCGCCGCGCTCGCCGCCGTCGCTTTCGCCCTCGCGAGGCAGCGGCGCAACAGGCCGCTGAAAACGCCCGCCAACGGATAATATGTTTAGCGCATACTTCGTTCGCGCTGCTTTATCTGGCAGTAAAGAAACGCGCTATTTGGCGCGTTTCTTTGCTGCGCATGCGGGCGCCTTAAAAGCGAAGCTCAGCTGAAAACCTTTGAAAGAATAATAATAAACGATTGACAATAGTGTGTGACGCATAGTATAATGCGGCTGAGGTGGCATACGATGGACGAGCGGCAGAAAACTGTCGACAACCTTTTGCTCGAACTGAGGCGCGGGACGGTGGTGCTGAGCGTGCTGAGCCAGTTGTCCGCGCCAAAATACGGGTATTCGCTGGTCCAGAGCCTGGAGGAGAAGGGCATGCCTATAGAGGCCGGGACGCTCTACCCGCTGCTTCGAAGGCTCGAAAGGCAGGGCCTGCTGCAAAGCGAATGGGAGACGTCCGGCCCCAAGCCGCGGAAGTATTACGTGCTCAGCGATGAAGGGCGGGAAATCCGAAAAAGGCTTTGCGAACAATGGCGGCAGATGGTCATAAGCATGGAAACCATGTTGAGAGACGGAGGGAAAAACAGTGGATGACGCCGGATACGTTGCCGAAGTCACAGACCGCTACGTCTATGCGGTGGTAAAGCGCCTGCATCCTTCCCAGAGAGAGGACATCGAAAGAGAACTGCGCGGACTCATCGAGGATATGCTTCAACAGAAGTCCGAAACGCCGGCGCGCGGGGACATCGACGCGGTCCTGACGGAACTCGGCAGGCCGTCCGCGCTAGCGGACAGGTACCGGGACGCCAGGAAACACCTTATCGGGCCCGACTATTTCGACACTTACATGCTCGTGCTAAGGATCGTGCTAATAGCCGTTTTTTTCGGGATGGCCCTGGCGATCACCATATCGTGTTTCGTCGATCCGCCCCCCGGCGCCGGGGAAACCATACTGCGCTATGCGTCGATCGTGACCGCGCTGTTCCAGGTGTTCGCCTTCATCACGATCGCCTTCGCCCTCGCGGAGCGGTACGGCCGCCGCCCGGCGCCCGGGGACGACTGGTCGATCGCGGACCTGGAGCCCGTGCCCGGCGGGAAGACCGTCATCAAGAAATGGGAGCCCATCGTCGGAATCGTTTTTTCGGCGCTGGCACTGATCCTGTTCAACTTCGCGCCGCAGCTCATCGGCGTGCACGTACCGGGCAACGCGCCGCCTGTCATCCCCCTGTTCAACATGGAGGCGTACCGGGGCGCGCTGTGGCTCATCGACCTTGCCATCGGCGTCGGCGTCGTCAAGGAGATCGCCCGGCTGCTGGCCGGACGCTACACGCTCAAATTAGCGATCGCGACGGCCGTGCTCAACGTTGTTTCGCTCGTCGTCGTCCTGCTTATCTTTACGGACCCGAACCTGTGGAACCCGCAGTTCGCGGAATCGGTCAAAGCGATCGGGGCGTTGAACATCCCGGCCGGCTTCGACCTCGCCTACTACCTCGGGATCGCGGGGAAGGTCGTGATCGGGCTTTTCGTATTCGGCACGTTCGTCGACACGGTGTCCGCCCTATATAAAGGCCTGAAGCACGAGGACGACGGGGCGTTCAACGCGTTAGTCAGGAAGACGAAGGGGCATGCGTCCTAGCGCCGCGGCCGATAATGATACCGGAAGGACTGATGGAATGCATGCGATAGTGGTCTACAGGTCGAAGACCGGATGCGCGCGAAGGTACGCCGGCTGGATCGCCGAGGAACTCGGCGCCGACCTTTACGAAGCCTCCCGATGCGGCATCGAGAGGATCGCACAGTACGACGCCGTCGTGTACGGGGGCGGCCTGTACGCCGCCGGCATCAACGGCGTGAAGCTCATCACCAACAACCTCGACAGGCTCAGGGGCAAAAAGGTGGCGGTGTTCGCCACCGGCGCGTCCCCTCCGCACGAAGAGGCGATACGCGACGTCACCGAGAAGAACTTCACGAACGAACAGCTCGAATCCCTCTGCTTCTTCTATTTGCGCGGCGGATTCGATTACAAGAAGCTCGGGGCGCCGGACAGGTTCCTCATGAGCCTTCTCAGGCTGCGGCTGAAAGCGAAAAAGCGCCCGACGGCGGACGAGCGGGGCCTGCTCGCCGCCTACGACCATCCCGTGGACTTCGTGAAAAGGCAAAACATCGCGCCGCTCGTCGAATACATAAAATCCCAGGATACGACAAGCTTATAGGAGCCTTTAGCGGATAAGGGCCGACAAACGGGTTTGGCGCTCTAAACCGTCGGTTCGTCATCGGTCAGGCGGGTAAAAGACGGCGCTTACGGCGCCGTTTCGCTGCGTAAAAAGAGAAAGCCTGAGTGCGCCGCACGCGTGCCCGGGAATTGACGGCTGCCCTTTCTTTGTTTTTCGCCGGGTTGCCGGGGCTGCGTTTACGCTCATGTATACCGTAAGTCCCGCGCGTACAAACTACATAAAAAGGAGAGAGAGGCAGAAAAGACTTTGTATCCAGCCAAAATCTATTATGAGCCGGAAGCGCTGAACTACGAATCGGGGCGGATGCTCAGGAAAAAATATTCAAACGTCGAGTGGATCGAGATCGAGAACCACAACAGCATACCGGAATTCCAGAACTGCCCGAACGCGGCGTTTGCAGAGCTCAAGCGCAACCTCATTGTCGGGGTTCGAAAGACCCACCGGTACGTCCCCAACCGCAAGACTTCCGATTTCCTCGTCCCCTACACGTCTTCGGGGTGCAGCGCGATGTGCCTTTACTGTTATCTCGTGTGCAATTTCAACAAATGCTCCTATCTTCGCTTGTTCGTGAACAGGGAAGAGATGCTCGACAAGCTCATCAGGACAGCGCGCAAAAGCGAGAGGGAACTCACGTTCGAAATCGGGAGCAACAGCGACCTCGTGCTGGAGAACACGCTCTCGCAGAACCTGGAATGGACGATCGAGCGCTTCGGCCGTACCGACAGGGGCTACATCACGTTCCCGACGAAGTTCAGTTCTGTGGGGCCGCTGCTCGGGCTCGGGCACAACGGGCGCGTGATCGTGCGCATGAGCGTGAACCCCGAGGAGATCGTACGCCGGGTGGAGTACGGCACGGCGCCGCTTGGCGAGCGGATGCGGGCGCTGAACGAGCTGTGCGACGCCGGGTACAGGGTGGGGCTTATTATCGCGCCCGTCGTGCTTTTTAAGGGGTGGGAGGGCATGTACGCTCGGCTCGTCGACGAGCTTTATGAGGGCCTGAGCAGGAGAGTGAAAGAAGCGATGTTCATCGAGATCATATTCATGACCTACAGCTACGTGCACCGGGCGATCAACGCAGAAGCCTTCCCCAACGCCCCGGACCTCTACGACAGCGGGCGAATGACCGGCCGGGGAAGGGGGCGGTACTGCTATAGGCAGCCGGTGCGCGACGAGGCGGAACTTTTCCTTCGGCAGACCATACACGACAGGTTTCCAAACACCGAGATCGTCTACGTCGTATAGGGCGCGGCCGGCGTTATTGCGTACTAGAACAATAATACACACCGGAAAGGGTTTTATAAGGATTATTGGCGAAATACCCCGAACGGCGGACAACGGGACGAAGCCGGGATAATGACGTTCACCCTTAGTAAAATCTTTTGCCCTTATAACGTTTCGTGACGTCTGGCGTTCGCCTTAATTGCTCACGGGAATTATCCGATATATACAAAGAGAGGATTCCTGTTTTTGAAGCGGAGGTGCCGTAAATGAAAATCGAGAGTTCCGTGATGTCGCTTGCGGCGGCGTCGTCCCAGGAAAAGACCCATTCGGTCACGGAGGAACTCAACGCGTGGGTGGACACGCAGCGGGAAGGGCGCCCTCCGGCGGCGGAAGGGGAAGGCCTCTTTGCGGTCTTCGAGCAGGCAGCCGTCTACAGCAGCGGCACCGAAGAGGAGATCGTGTTTGAGGTGTCGCAAAAAGACAAGGACAAGCTCATGCTTATTTCGAAGCTGTTCGAAGCCCTGACGGGGAAGAAGCTGCGCTTCTTTATCCCCGAAAGGATCAAGCTTTGTTCCAACAAGGACTACGCATACAAAAACCCTCAGAAGGCGCAACCGGCGCGGCGCAGGGGATGGGGCCTGATTTACCAGAGGCGCGAATACAGAGAAGAGACGGCGCGCATGGACTTCACCGCTGAGGGGGTCGTACAGACGTCGGACGGGAAGAAGATACGCATCGGACTGGAATTGAGCCTGAGCAGGAGCTTCGTCTCCGAGGAAAACCTGATGATCAGGGCCGGGGACGCGTTAATAGACCCGATCGTGGTCAATTTCGGCACGCCGTCGGCCGAGCTTACCGACAGTAAGTTCGGTTTCGATATCGATAGCGACGGGCAAGAGGACAACATCTCGTTCGTGAAGTCGGGCAGCGGCTTCCTCGTGCTGGACAAAAACGGGGACGGCAGGATCAACGACGGCAGCGAGCTGTTCGGGCCGTCGAGCGGGAACGGGTTCATGGAACTTCGCGAACTGGATAGCGACGGCAACGGCTGGATCGACGAAAACGACCCGGTCTATGACCGGCTGCAGATATGGACCAGGGACGAGGACGGGAACGACCGCCTGTTCGCCATCGGGCAAAAGGGCATCGGGGCTATTTATCTCGGGTGCGTCGAAAGCGCGTTCGAACTCAGGGACGCTTTTAACGCGCTTCACGGGCGAATCGGCAGGACCGGCGTCTTCCTTCGCGAGGACGGTTCGCCGGGGACGCTCCAGCATGTCGACCTGAGCATCTGAATCCTCCGAAAGGAGGTTATCAGAATAAATGGGCAGCAAGCCCCCTAAGCCGGCACAAATCTTCGATTTTTGTCGGCTTTTCTATTCAGTTAAAATGCCGCTCCCGGCGCTTTTATTACCGACAGGCGTGTCAAAACGCGCTGATTCGGATGATGCGTCCCGTCTTTGTGACAGCCGGCTTGACGTCGGATTGGCCGTGTCTGTTCTTGGATATCCTTGTGTTTCCCCGACGCATCGGGAACCGTGAAGAGGCATTGGCCGTTGGTTTGAGCGGCGCATATCCCGAAAACGGTTGGGGGATGAATATACAGGGGCATCGGGGACGGCATTAAGGGAAGACGGTCAAAATAGCGAGGGTCGGCGGATGATCAAGGGAAAGGAAAACAACGCGGAGCGGCAGGAAGAGCGGCCCGTGCTGATAGAGGCTGAAAGCGTTACAGGAAAGGCGGTCTCCGAAAAACTCGAGGAAAACATGCAGATGATTCAGGACATGTTCTTCGACGACGACACGGTCATCGTCCGCCCGTTCGGAAGCCAGAACAACGACGGCCTGCGTTGCTGCCTGGTCATGGTCGACGGCATGGTGAACAGCGAGATCGCCCACTTCCACATCATGGAGGCAATCATCGAATGCCCGGAACTGAAGCCTTTTGAGGACCTCTTCGAGACGGTCTACAACAAGGTGGTCTCCGTCGGGGAGATCACGACCGCGACCGGGCCTTCGCAGCTCGCGGAAAGCATCGTCAGCGGTGAGACCGTGCTCTTCGTGGACGGCTACGCGAAGGCGATGATCATTAATACGCGCGGGTGGATGATGCGCTCGGTGCAGGAGCCCGAGCCCGAAAAAGTCATACGCGGCCCGCGCGAAGGCTTCGTCGAGTCCATCCTCATCAGCCTGAGCTTGATACGGCGGAAGATCGCCTCGCCCGACCTGAAGTTCCGGTTCATGACCATCGGCGCGAGGACGCATACCAAGGTGTGCCTCGTCTACCACGAGGCGCTCGTCAACCACGACATACTCGGCGAAGTGATAAGGCGGATCAACCGGTACGACCTCGACGGGGCGCTGGACGCCCAGTACGTCGAGGAAATGATACGGGACTCGCCCTACTCGCCTTTCCAGACGGTCGGGTCAACGGAAAGGCCGGACATCGTGGCCGCGAAGCTCCTCGAAGGGCGCATAGCCATCTTCGTGGACGGCACGCCGGCCGTGCTGACCGTGCCCTACGTCTTCATCGAGTCGTTCCAGGTGAACGAGGACTATTACCTCGGCTACGTGCTCTCCTCCTTCGTGCGGATCGTGCGCATCGTCGCCTTCTTTTTCACGATAAGCATCCCGGCCGTGTATCTCTCGCTGGTCGCGTTCCATCAGGAGCTCCTGCCGACGCCTTTGATGCTCAGCATCCTTAACGCGCGCGCGGGCGTCCCGTTCCCGAGCATCGTCGAGATCCTCATCATGCTCATGACGTTCGAGGTGCTTCGCGAAGCCGGGGCGCGCATGTCTACCGGCATCGGCCAGGCGCTGGGCATCGTGGGGGCGCTGGTGGTAGGCCAGGCCGCGGTGGAAGCCAGAATCGTCAGCGCGCCCATCATCATCGTCGTCGCGTTCACGGCCATCTGCGACATGGTCGGCATCAAACACCACGGCGCCGTCGTGCTTATCAGGCTCGCGTCCATCGTCGCCTGCGCCTTCATCGGGCTTTACGGGTACTTTCTTACGATCGCCGCCCTCGGCATACTGCTGCTATCCACCCGTTCGTTCGGCGTGCCCTACATGCTCAGCATGGCGTCCTTCGACCCGCAGGACCTCAAAGACACCTACGTGAGGGCGCCGTGGTGGTTCATGAAATTTCGCCCCGGGTTCATGACGCGGGACGCGAAAAGGAGAGGCAAACCGTGAGTAAGGCCAAAAGGACGGTTCTTTTTTTGCTCGCCGCCGCGTGCCTTCTCCCGCTCTGTGGCTGCTGGGACTACAGGGACATCGAGGACATGTCGGTCGCGATGGGCATGGCGATCGACAGGACAAAAGACGGCGATTATCTTTTGACCACCGAGGTCGCGGAGCCTGACGAGGAGGAAGCGGAGGCTTACAGGGTCGAGGCGAAGGGGAGGACGGTGGCCGAGTGCATGGAAAACACCGGCAAGAAACTGGAAAAGGAGGTCTACTGGGCAAACGTGCAGGTGTTCTTGATCGGCGAAGAGGTCGCAAAAGAGGGGCTTATGCCCCTCGTGGACATCGCCGAAAGGCAACGCGAGCTCAGGCCGACCCTGAGGCTCGCCGTTTCGAAAGAGGAGACGGCGCGGGAGCTATTGGAGACCGATGGCCTGTCGACGGAAATCGTTTCTATGGAACTCTCCGGCGTCCTCAAAAATTGCGGGGAGAAGATGTCAAAGGCGAGCGTCCCCGCGCTTTACGAAGTCGTAAGCGACATGACCGGCGGCGGGAAGGACGTTTCGCTGCCGGCGCTCAAAAAAGTCGTCAACGAAGATAACGAGACCGCCGAACTGGACGGAACGGCCGTGTTCGCGGACAACAGGCTCGCCGGCTATCTCACCGACGAGGAGTCCAGGGCGCTGCTGTTCGTACAGGGCGGGGTGAAAGGCGGCACCCTCGTCATAGAGGACCCGGAAATTTCAGACGTGCGGCGGCAGGTCACGCTGCAGCTCATACGCAGCGCGACCGACATCCGGCCGGAGCTGACCGGCACAAAGCCTGCGGTGGACGTGCGCATCAGGGCGGAGGCCGCCGTCGGGGAAAACGGCGCCGGAACGGATTATAACGCCCGCGACACCCGCGAACGCCTGGAACGCCTCGCCGGGGAAGAGGTCGCCCGAAGCGTAGAAGACCTTATACGAAAGGTGCAGCTTGAATACGGCGCCGATATATTCGGCTTCGGCAGCGTAGTGAAGGACCGCCTGCCTGGATACTGGAAACGGCGCGGCGGCGGCTGGTCCGAAGCCTTTAAGGACCTGCCCGTAAACGTGGCCGCCGAGGTCGACATCTTGGGCGGCGGCCTTATCAAAGAACTGTATTAAAAGGCGGTGCGCGACTTGATTACGCTCATCATGGTCTGCCTGATAACCCTCGCGCTCGTCCTCGCCGAGCTGAAGCCCGCGCGCCGCGGGGACAGGAAGACGTTCTTGGTGTACGCCTTCCTTAGCGCCGGGGCTTTCGTCCTGTGGGTGCTCGCCGCCCTTAACGTAAGGGTCCCCGGCCCGTCGCAGCCGATCAGGGACGCGCTCGCGGCGATTCTGGGCGTCAGGTAGGCCGGGGCAGAGGGGAGGCCATCTTGCAAAGGAGCCATATCACGGTGTGGCAGGGCATCAGCATTACGGCGATGTTCATTTTGGGGAGCCCGGCGGTGATGGGCGCGGCCAACGAAGCCGGGGCGGACAGCTGCCTGGGCGTTGTTATCGGCCTCTTGCTGGCGGTCCCTGCGGTCCTCGTCTATGCCCGCATCAAAAGGCTCAGGCCCGGCGAAGACATGTATGGGGCGCTCATCTGGGCGTTCGGGAGAGTTGTGGGGAAGGTCCTCGCCGCGCTTATTACGTGGTACGCGCTGCACCTGGGCGCGTTGACGCTTCACAGCTTCACAAGGTTCATCGGCGCGACCGCGCTGCCGCAGACGCCGCAGGCCGTTACCGCGCTGATGGTGGGGGCCGTCGCCGTGTGGGCGGTGAAAAGCGGGCAGAACACGCTGGGGCGGTGGAGCACAGTCTTTTTCCTGGCCGTCGCCTGCACGCTGGCCGCGACGCTGGTTCTCGCGATCCCGTATTACGACGCGGGCAACCTCCTCCCGGCGGCGTACGGCGGGGCCGCGCCCCTACTCGCCGGGGGGACGACGGCGTTCGCGACGTTTGCGGAAGTCGTCGTGCTCCTTTTCGCGCTGTCCTCGTTCAAGGAAGGCGCGAGCCCGTATAGCGCCCTCATTGGCGGCGTAGCGGCCGGGGGGCTGGCCCTTTTTCTGCTCTCATTACGGGACACGCTCATACTGGGCGGCGAAACGCTGGGGAAGCGCTATTACCCATCGTATACCGCTGTCCGGGTCATATCGTTCGGTGACTTTTTCCAGCGGTTCGAGATCATCGTGGGGGGCGTCTTCCTGCTCTGCGGGCTCCTGAAAACGGCCGTGTGCCTGATGGCCGCCGCGCGGGGGATCGCGCGCCTGTTCGACATAAAAGACCACAAAAAGATCGCCGCGCCCACCGCCCTTCTGATGGCCGTGCTTTCCGTCATGCTTTTCAACAGCCCGACGGAGATGCCGGACTGGATGGGGATATACAAATACTACGCCTTTTCGTTTCAGGTGCTTATCCCGCTCGCTGTGTGGATCGCCGCAGAAGTCCGCTCGCGGCGCGGCGGCGCTGGAGACACAGGCGCGTGAAGGTGTTCACTTGTCCGGTTTATTATCTTTATATGTGCAGTATTTTCAACAAGCAGGACAAAAAGGAATTTAAGCATCGCAATGAGGCTGTGGTGCGTATTATCATATTCCGGGAAATAATAGCCATACTTTTAAGCTTCCCATAATAGAAAAACATGCTAGTATTTAAACAAACAGTGATAAGCTGAAAAATATTTAACTACCAGAGGTGTTAAGAATATGAAAGAGAAACTACCACAATTTTGGTGTTTTAATAGAATAAGAGATGCTTCCTTGATTAAAACAAAAGCTTTAATTTGGCAAGGGCCATTTTCTTGGATTGGTTATGAGCAAGGAAACAATCTAGAACCTATCCCAGATATTGCTGGGGTTTATCTTATTACATTCGAGTATATAGGTGGTTATATTTTGCGTTCAGTTGGTGTAACAAACTCAATGAAAAGGAGGCTTTCTGAACACACACGTGAGTATTTTAGAGGGAATTACACATTGCTCGATGTTGAATCGGCCAAAGTTGGAGTAAGGAAAGAATTATGGCATGGATGGCAATATATAAAAGAGCATCAAAACCAGTTTATAGAGAATAAAAATGTTGTATTAGAATTGGCTGATAAAGAATTGATTGCTTATAGATTATTCATCACTGAAGTTGCTGATAGGCGGATAAGAGAAAGAATCGAAGCGGCAATATTGATAAATACCTACAGTTCAAAAGAATCGTGGGCAGATTTGATTGACGGCGGAATGGTATTAAGAGGACGATATAATTATGAAATACCGATTGAAATAAAAAATGTTTGCCCATACAAACTCTATGGGCTTCCCGAAACAATCGAAATATAAAGACATATTGAATTGGCGCTTGGTGTGTCCATAAAAAGAAAGCCCGTAACCACGGGCTTTTCATTTGGTGCGAGAAACAGGACTTGAACCTGCACGACCTTTCGGCCACTGGAACCTGAATCCAGCGCGTCTGCCAATTCCGCCATTCTCGCATGTGGTGGAGGGGGGTGGATTCGAACCACCGAAGTCGAAGACGGCAGATTTACAGTCTGCTCCCTTTGGCC
>DCTV01000053.1 GCA_002329665.1 Christensenella sp. UBA1431 | reverse complement strand
GGTGCAGCGGCGCCATTTTGAAGACGCGTTTTTTCCTGAGCTTGTACGAGCCTACCTGCAGGACCACCGATACGACCGAAAGCACGAACATCAGGCCTATGAGCGGTATGATAAGGGTCATGCGCACCATGATGGCCATCACCGCGAGGGCGCCGCCCAGCGCCAGCGCGCCGGTATCCCCCATGAAAACGCGGGCGGGATAGGTGTTGTAGCGCAAAAAGCCCAGGCACGCGCCGGTGACCCCCCCCGCGAACACCAGCATGTTTTTCAGGTTGTCCGCGTAGAGCGTCCGGCCGGCCGCGTTGCCGATGAACACGATGTACAGGAGGCCGAACGTGAGGGCGTTCAACAGCGTCACGCCCGACGCCAGGCCGTCCAGCCCGTCGGTCAGGTTCACGCCGTTGACCACGCCCAGCACCGTNNACGGAACGTACCACACGCCAAGGTCCCACTCCACGCCGGCGAACGGCACGATGAGCTTGCTGCCTATATTCGGGTCGTTGTAGGCAAAGAGCGCCACCACGACGGCAAGCCCCAACTGCCCTATGATCTTCTGGTACGCCCTGAGGCCCATGGAGCGCCTGCGCAGCACCTTGATAAAATCATCCAGGAACCCGACGAGCCCGTAGCCCAGCATGATGAGGACCGCCAGCAGCAGGTATTCGACCGGACCGCTGAAGAGCACGAGGCAGGTGAGCACGGCCGCCAGCAGGATGATGACGCCGCCCATCGTGGGAGTCCCCGCTTTCGAAAGGTGGGTCTGAGGCCCATCGTCGCGCACCATCTGCCCGAATTTCAGCCGTTTGAGGAGCGGGATCGCGAGCGGCCCCAACAGCAGGCTCACCCCGAAGGAAAGGAGTATCGAATATATCAGCGTGTCGTGCATTGCGGTATCCTCGTTCGTTTATTCACGGGCGTCGAGCGCGGCGAAAAATTCCTCGACGATTTCCTTGTCGTCGAAATGGTACTTCACGCCGTTGATTTCCTGGTAGTCTTCGTGGCCCTTGCCGGCCAACAGGACCACGTCGCCGCTGCGGGCTCCCCCCAGCGCATAAATGATCGCGTCGCGCCTGTTCTCGATCACGGTATAGTCGCACGCGGTGCGGACCATCCCCTCCCTGATGTCGCCGATGATCGAAAGTGGGTCTTCGCTGCGCGGATTGTCCGAGGTTATCACGCACAGGTCCGAATACCGGCCGGCGATCTCGCCCATCAGCGGACGTTTCCCGCGGTCGCGGTCGCCCCCGCACCCGAACACCGTGATGATCCTGCCCTTTGCGAACTCGCGGATCGCGTTGAGCACGTTGTCCAGCCCGTCCGGGCTGTGCGCGTAATCGAGGATCACCGTAACGTCCCTCCCGTGCGTTTCCAGGGACTCGAACCGCCCGGGGACGCGCCTTATCCTCTCGAGGCCGAGAAGGATGCTGCGCCCCGTCGCGCCGAGCACGTGCGCTATCCCCGCGGCGGCCAGCGCGTTGTACACGGTGAACAGGCCGGGTATACAGAGATTGACCGGCAGGGTCTGTCCCCCGATCTGCAGCATGAAGCTCGCGCCGCGCGGCGTGATGTCGATGCCGTGCGCCATGATGTGCGCCTGTTCGCGGATCCCGTAACCCGTCACGGGGTAGGTCCGGCCTTCCACCATCCTCCTGGACGCGTCCTCGTCGCAGTTGACCACGGCCTGGGCGCACATCCCGAAAAGGAGCTTTTTTGATGCGAAGTAATCGTCCCAGTTCCCGTGGAAGTCCAGATGGTCCTGGGACAGGTTGGTGAACGCGGCCACGTCGAAGGCGATGCCCGCCACGCGCCTGAGCTTGAGGGAATGGCTGGACACCTCCATCACGACGGTGTCGACGCCCTCGTCACGCATCCGTTTCAAGAGCCGGTGCAGGTCCACGGACTCGGGGGTGGTGCGTTCCGTGTGGATACGTTCCTCCCCGATCATATTGGTGATCGTGCCGATCAGCCCTACCTTCTGGCCCGCCGCTTCCATGATGGACTTGACCATGTGCGTCGTGGACGTCTTGCCGTTGGTACCGGTCACGCCCACCATCGTCATGGCTCTTGCGGGAAACCCGAAAAACGCCGCGCTCATCAGCGCCATGGCCTCCCTCGAATCGGGCACGACCACCTGCGTGACGGGACGGGACAGCGCGAGCTCCCGCGTAACGACCAGCGCCCGGGCCCCGCGCTCCACGGCGGCGGGCGCGTAGTCGTGGCCGTCTGCTTCGAGCCCCTTTATGCAAAAGAAAACGGCACCTTCGTCCGCCTTGCGCGAATCATAGACCACATCCGTTATCTCGATGTCCGAGCGGCCGGCTACCCTGTATTCCGGCAACGGACCGAGCAGTTCCCTGAGTTTCATACACATCCTCCCATGCAGTTGATGCACGGTCTGATTATACCATATGCGAGGACCGGGGCACGCGCCGTTAAGGATTCTGCCTGCAGGTAAGCTTTACCTGTGTCCCCTGCGGCACCTTCGTCCCCGGGGTGACGGACTGAGCCGTCACCGCCCCCTCCCCGCTCAGCTTCACGGTCAGCCCCGCCGCTTCGAGTTCGGCGCGCGCCTGTTCGGCCGGCTTGTTGCGCACGTCGGGCACCGTCACCGGTTGCATCTGCTCCTGCGTTTTTTCGCCCGGGGTGTTGGTGTAAAGCAGGACTTCCGAGCCTTTCAGGACCCAGGCGCCCGCCTGGGGCATCTGGTTCTTGATGGTGCCGCCCTGTTCGGAGCAGCGTCCGGAGAGCCCCGCTCTGGCAAGTTCCCTCACCGCGTCCTCGTAGGAACCGCCGCGCACGTCGGGCACTTCGACGGCTTCTTTCTGGCCTTCGCCGTCGCCGAAAGCCGGCTTGAACCCCAGGTACTGGAGCGAATCCTCCATGATGCTCTTGACATAGGGCGCCGCCACCACGCTGCCGAAGGTCGACGTCACGCCCTGCGGCTCATCCACTATGAACAGCACGACGATCTGAGGATCATCGGCCGGCGCGAAACCGATGAACGAAGAAACGTTCTTGCCCCCCGCAACCTGACCGCCTTCGTATTTCTGGGCCGTGCCCGTTTTTCCGCCGACGCGGTATCCCGGAACCTGGGCGTTCCTGCCGCTGCCGTTTTTTACGACGGATTCCAGAAGAGAGCGTACCTGAGCGCTCGTTCCCTCGGAGACCACCCGCCGCACCTGCTTCGGCCCGTTCTCGAGCACGGTGTTGCCCTGGATATCCCTGACGCTCGAAACGAGGTAGGGCTGCATCAGCACGCCGCCGTTCACCGTCGCGCTCACCGCCGTGATAAGCTGAAGCGGCGTGACGGCGATGCTCTGTCCGAAACACATGCGCGCGAGGTCGAAGGATTTTACGCTCGATTTTTCCTGTATGATGCCGGTGCCGTCGCTCGGGAAATCCAGGTTCGTCTTCTGCCCCAAGCCGAATTTCTGATAGTAATCGTACATCTTGTCGGTGCCCAGCCTGAGGCCCATCTCCATGAAAGCCGAGTTGCAGGAGTTTTCCACCGCCTCGACGAGTTTCTGGCTCCCGTGCGTCTTCCAGCACCTGATCTTCTGGCCGTCCACATCCTTTGCTCCCGAACAGTGGAAGGAGCTGTTCAGGTTCACCGCATCCTCCTGCAACACCGACGCGAGCGTGACGACCTTGAAGGTCGAACCCATCTCGAACGCGTCCGTGACCGCCGTGTTGCGCGAGCGCTTCTGCAGTTCGGCCAGGTCGTCCCTGGGCGGAGAGTTCAAATCGAAATCCGGCTTGTTGGCCATGGCCAGGATCTCGCCTGTCTGCGGGTTCATCACGATGCCCGTGATCTGTTTGGGGTTGTTGATAATCATCGCTTCGTCCATCTCTTTTTCCAGGAAATACTGGATCACGTAGTCGATGGTCAGAACAACCTCGTTCCCTTCCTTTGCCGCGATGCTTTCCTTCGTGCCGAACGCGATCTCGTTGCCGTCCCGGTCCGTCTCGGTCAGTTCCAGCCCGTCTTCGCCCCGCAGGTATTTGTTGTACGCCGCCTCGATGCCTTCCTGGCCTTCTCCGTCCACCGTCGTATAGCCGAGGACCTGGGTAAGGAAGTCCTTTTGCGGGTAATACCGCTTCGTGTCCACCACGAGACGCACGCCCGCCAGCTTCAGCGCGCGCACGGCCTCGCTCTGATCGGGGGTGATCTGGCGCTTGATCCAGACCTCGCCCTTGCCCTTCTCCTCGGCCGCCTCGAGGATGTCGGCGGCTTCCAGCCCCAGCACCGAGGCAAGCTTCGAAGCAACCTCCTCCGGGTCCTCGACAAGGCTTGGCTGCAGCACGACGGAATCGACGGAGGACGACTGGGCGAGAATGTTTCCGTTGCGGTCCACGATGTCGCCGCGGTCCGCCCTTATAGTGAACTTGCGCGTCCATTGATCCAGCGCCCTCTTTTGCAGAGAGGGCCCGTCGATGAACTGCAACCAGGCGATCCTGAGTATCAACGCAAAAAAAAGCAAGGTTATTGCAACAAGAAAGGCAACCAACCTCTTTTTGTTTGCCAGGGCTGCCATGGACACCGTCTTTCCTCACCTTTCAAGATAGATCAATCTAACAGGCTGAGCAACATGTCGAAGATCCCCTGATAGCCGGTGTCGTGCTCCTGCGAATCCTTTTTGGCCGCAGACGGGGCCTTGGTCGCTTCGGGAAGCTTGACATAGACTTTCTGGTCCTCGCCCGGCGTATCCATCTCCAGGTACCCGGCTCGGGTGCGTACCTCGTCGAGGCTCAGGGCCATATTCAGCTTCGTCTTGAGTTTCTGCGTCTCTTCCTTGGTATCCGCGAGTTCGTGTTTGAGCACCTCAAGACCTTCGTTTACTTCGGAAATATATGCAAACCGCGAGATAAGAACGGCGAACAGCGCAAAAAACGCCAGGACCAGGCAGATGCTCGCAACCTTGGCGCGCAGTCCGGTCTTGGGTACGGACGCCGGCTTTACGGCAGGACGCTGCCCCGGGCGCGGTACGCGCCGCGGCTCTTCGACGGGAATGGGTCTGGCTGCGCTGCCGTTGATCGATCTTGATATCACTTCTATTCAGCCTTTCTGCCGGTTAGAACCGGACGCGATCTCGAAAACACGCAGCTTCGCGCTGCGCGCGCGTGCGTTTTGGGATAACTCCGCCTCGCCCGGAACGATGGGCCTTTGGGTAACGATTCGGCCGCTGGGCACCTTCCCGCAGACGCATTGGGGGAAGTCCCTGGGACAGGTGCAGGGATTTGCCCAGCGGGTGAATGCCTTCTTCACCAGGCGGTCTTCGAGGGAATGGAAGGTGATGACGCAAAGCCTCCCGCCGGGAATCAAGACGTCCGCCGCTGTTTCCAGACCTTCTTTTAAATGCCCGAGTTCGTCGTTGACCTCGATGCGGATCGCCTGGAACGTACGCCGCGCCGGATGCGGACCGGTCCTGCGCGCGGGCGCCGGTATCGCTTCCTTTACGGCTTCGGCCAGTTCCAGCGTGGTGGCGAGCGGCTTTATTGACCGGAGCCGGACAATGGCTAAAGCGATTCGCGCGGCGTACCGCTCTTCTCCGTATTCCCGGATGATACGCGCGAGTTCCCTCCTGTCGTAGCCGTTGACCACGTCGTAGGCGCTCAGGCCCTGCTCCCTGTCCATACGCATGTCCAGCGGCGCCTCGGCGTGGTAACTGAAGCCGCGTTCGGGATCGTCGAGCTGGTGGGAGGATACGCCCAGATCCATCAGGCAACCGTCAATTCCCGAGATCCCGTTTTTTTCCAGTACCGCCCGGAGCCATACATAATCGGCGTGCACCGGTATGAAAGCGTCGCCATAAGCGCCGAGCCGCTCCTTCGCGGCCTGTAGCGCCTCTTCGTCCTTGTCCAGGCCGATGAGCCTCCCTCCGGGAAGGATGCGTTTAATGATCGCTTCCGCATGCCCGCCCCCGCCCAGGGTGCAGTCCGCGATGACCATCCCCGGGCCGCATCGGAGGTGTTCTACGCTCTCGTCAAGCAACACGGATCTGTGGCGGTATTCCAAATCCCCGACTCCTTATATTCCCACCTGGCTCATCGCCTCGTCGTAGCCGATGTCCTCCTTCGACTTGTACGCCTCCCAGGTGCTCCTGTCCCAGATTTCGATCCGGTTGGTCGCCCCGATGATCGTCGCTTCCTTTCCCAGGCCGGCGCATTCCCTGAGATTCGCGCTTAGAAGCGCGCGTCCCTGTTTGTCCATCTCCACCTCGGTTGCCCAGGCGGACAGCAGACGGACCACGCGCTGCGCGTTCGGATCGCCCAGCGGCAGGGCGCGAAGCTTCTCGGTAAACGTCTCCCATTGTTCGTGGGAAAAACCGAAAAGGCATCCGCCCGTTCCGCGCGTTATCACGAAACGTTCGCCCAGTTCCTCGCGCAGCTTCGCGGGTATGAACAGCCGGCCCTTTGCGTCCAGGCTGTGTTGAAACGTACCGATGAGCAATTCCTACACCTCAGTAATATTATAACCCACAACTCACCACTTTCAACCACTTTAATGTAACTATTCTCCATCCAAACGAAAATTCCTGCAAAAATATTAAAGAATTTTTTCAATGTGCGAAAAAAGGCCCGGATTGAGGCAGCAAAATCAAAAAAAGCTCCCTGTCCGGGAGCTTTTTAATGAGTGCATTTAGTTAATATTCACATTATAAACGGTCCTCCCCGAAGCCCGGGGGGTCTCAGCCGCATCGTGAGGCCCGGGGGCCGTGACCCACATCACGTGAATGCCTCGCTTTGCCTGAAGCTTTCAGCAGATCTGTTTGAGCCTGAAGCCGAGATGATCGCACGAAACCTGAATATACTCGGTGCCCTGGAGGTCGCCTTCGAACGCGGTCGCAAGAGACCTCCCGTGCAGATGACCGTAGACGACCTTCTCGACCCCGTATTCCCTGAAAAGGCGCACGAAGCCGGACTCCTCCTGCCGCTCGTTGAAAGGGGGGAAATGCATCATCGCGATGATACGGCCGCCGCCTTCTTCGAGCAGCCGGGCGCCGGCCTTCAGGGAGAGTTCGAGGCGCGCTATTTCGCGCATGTAAATCTTTTCGTCCTGCGGCGGGAGGGCGCCGTCCGACGGACATATCCACCCTCGCGTGCCGCAGACCACGAAGCCGTCAAACCCGTACGCCTGGTTCTGGAGGGGCAGGATGCCCGGCGGCAGCGCGGCGCGCAGTTTCGCGAGCGAACTCCACCAGAAATCATGGTTTCCCTTTATCATGACTATCGTACCCGGGAGGTCGGCGAGCTGAAGGAGATCCTCCCTCGCCTCCTCAAGCCGCATCGCCCAGCTTATGTCTCCCGGCAGCAGCACGAGGTCGGCCTGCCGTACCCTCACCTTCCAGTCGGACCGTATCTTGTCCCAGTGCCCTTCCCATTGATCGCCGAACATATCCATCGTCTTGTCCATCGACCCGGCCAGATGCAGGTCGCCGATGGCAAACACATTCATTGCAGCACCCCGGTTTTCTTCCATACTTACGCTTTTCCGTCTTCGTCGTCCGTAGGGGGCACGCCGTCGCCCTCATAGGATGCGTCGTCGAGTACGAACGGCTCTTCTTTAAAATCCTCATCGTCATCGGCATCAAGGTCTTCGTCGACGATCTCGGTGAAACCGTCCGGCAACTCTTTTTCGGACTCGTCGTCGTCTTCGAGTTTCGGTTTGATCAGTTCCTCCGCATCCTCGTCGTCCGACGTATCGTCACAGATCTTTTCCAAGGTTTCCTGGCGCTTCTTTTCGCGCAGGCACAGGATGCACAGATCCTCCCCTAAAACCACAGGCGCTTCGTTGCATTCTGTGCAGATGTCCGGCTTCACTTCGTTGTACGCTTCTCTTCGAAGTTCCCGCTTGCATACGTTGCAGAAGCCGTCTCCTTCTTTGATGTAATTCAATTCGCATCTGGGACACTTAATTAGCGCCATCGCCAACCTCCAACGATATTAATTATCTCGGCGATCATCGATTAAGCCGGGGGATTCGACCGTTCCATCGTTGCCTTTCGGTTTTAACGCTTCACCGATGGACGCCGCAAGCTCCTCACATCCTATGCGCATCGGTACGGAAACGGGAATGACTTTCGTCCCGCGTCCCAGGGATAGCTTCTTCGCGATATTGTCGGTATGCCGGCGCCATTTCGACCGCGCGATCTTGTCGCACTTCGTGGCCACGACCGTAAAACGCACCCCGTAATGCACGAGCCAATCGCGCATCTGCCTGTCTTCCGCCGTCGGGTCATGCCGGATGTCAACGAGCAGATAGACGTGCCGCAGCTTCGCCGATGAGCAAAGGTATCCTTCCACTAGCCGCGCCCAGCCCTCCTGCACGGCCTTTGCGGCCCTCGAAAACCCGTAGCCCGGCAGGTCGACAAGAAAAAAACTGCCGTTGATCCGGAAAAAATTCACAAACCGGGTCTTGCCGGGGCGCGAACTCGTATGCGCGAGCTTGTAGTTGTTGGCAAGCACGTTGATGAGCGACGACTTGCCGACGTTGCTCTTTCCGGCCAGGGCGATCTCCGGCAGCCCGGCTTCTGGGTACTCCGAAAGCCGGGTCATGCTGGTAACGAACTCGGCTTGTTTGATGCGGAAGGGCTCCATAACGCTCCTCCTATATCAAAGCGGTTTCCAACACGTCGTCCAGGTCGCTGGCCAGCAGGAACCGGATGTCCTTGCGGACGTTTTCGGGTATCTCTTCGAGGTCCTTTTGGTTTTCGGCGGGAATGATGACTTTCTTGATCCCTGCGCGGTGTGCCGCCAGGGCTTTCTCCTTCAGTCCGCCGATGGGAAGCACGCGACCCCGGAGCGTGATCTCGCCGGTCATCGCGACGGTCCTGCGCACCGGCCTTTTGCTCAGCGCCGATATGATCGCCGTCGCCATCGTGATGCCCGCCGACGGGCCGTCCTTGGGGATGGCGCCTTCGGGAATGTGCACATGCAGGTCGGTGTTCGTATAGAACGCGGGGTCTATCCCCAGTTCCTCGGCCTTGGACCGGATATAGCTCAGGCCTGCGCGCGCGGACTCCTTCATCACATCGCCCAG
>DCTV01000044.1:49440-51369 GCA_002329665.1 Christensenella sp. UBA1431 | reverse complement strand
ATTTCCATTATGCCAAATACACCTTGCCCGGCCCTATTTCGATCACATGATCGTCTGCGGCTATGCTGGTTTTACGAATCACTCTCCTGATGGTTTTATGGCTGGTCAGGAAATTCTGGGACACCCAAACGGGCGGTTTTTTCCCCCGGTTTCTTTTTCTGGACACAAAAAATACACCTCTTTCGGTTCGATACGGGACGAAAAAGATGCACCAAAACGTCAGAAGCAGTTCATATTTTGCTTCCTGATGTTCAGTGCACCTTATTTACGCATCCGAATCGAAGCACACACGGGTGTATTCAATCCTCCATATTTAGATCGTTTTTATTATATGGGCAATAAGCCTCATTGTCAAATTCGTCGCTCGTGCAGGAAACGGAAGGCCTCATGGCCTCCTGCCCGGCGAAAAGCCCTGCCGGTTCAGGTGCGGGACCGCGTCCTGACCAGTCCGGCTTGCGCGCCTTTTTTGCCTTTTACATAGCGGTGCAGGTTCCCGTAATTGACGATCTCGACGCCTTCCAGGGCGAGCGTGCCGGTCACGTCGAAAACCAGCGGCCGGGCCATCAGCTCCCTGAGCATGCCTCCGTCCAGCCGCCTGAAATCGCTGTGCCCCACCAGGCACAGCAGGAGGCCGGCGCCTCTGAGCGCGTTTTCGGCGGATACGTACGCCTCGTTAAGCACGTAGGGGTCGTGCACGCGGGTCTCGTAACCGAGGGTGTTGAGTTTTTCTATGATCTTGAGCGCGGGCGATTCCCTCGTGTCGTCGACGTCAGGCTTGTAGGCGGCGCCGAACACGGCGATGGGCCGCGTCCTGTCCTTGCAAAGGACCCTCTGCGTGCTTTCCACGACGAAATCCGGCATGCTCTCGTTGACGTCGCGCGCGAGTTTTATCATCTTTGCGGTATCGGGAACGGTGGCGTAGATGAAGTAGGGGTCCACCGCCAGGCAGTGCCCGCCGACGCCCGGGCCGGGCGTGTGTATGTTCACGCGCGGATGCTTGTTGGCGAGCCTGATCACGTCCAGCACGTCGATGCCCAGCTTGCAGCAGATTTTGGCCAGTTCGTTTGAAAGGGCGATGTTCACGTCCCTGAAGGTGTTTTCCATCAGTTTGCACATCTCGGCCGTCTTCGAGTCGGTCTTTATGATCTCGCCTTTTACGAACGCGCCGTACAGCTCGGCCGCCTTGTCGGCGCAGGCGGGCGTGACACCGCCGATCACGCGGTTGTTGTAGACCAGCTCGTGCAGTATCTGGCCGGGGAACGCCCTTTCGGGGCAGTGGGCAAGGAAAACATCCTTTCCCACCGTAAAGCCCTTCCGCTCGATGACGGGCTTTATGCGGTCCTCGACCGTCCTTGGCGCTATGGTCGACTCGATGACGACGAGGTTGCCTTTGCGCAGGTGGTGCAGTATCGCCTCGGTCGCCGTAAGCACGTGCGTGAGGTCGCAGCTCATGTATACGTCGTCGGAGTTGGGCGTAGGCACCGCGATGACGAAGGCATCCGCCTCCGAGGGCAAGGTCTTTGCAATCAGTTTCTTCTCCCTGACGGCCTTTTGGACGATATGCTCGAGGTCGGGTTCCACGATATGCACGGCGCCCGCGTTGATGGTTTCCACGACGCCCGCGTTCCGGTCCACGCCGATCACGTCGAAACCGCTGTCGGCGAATACCGCCGCGGTCGACAACCCGACATAGCCCAGACCGATCACTTCAATCTTCATTTGTTTTTCCGTCCTATTATGAATAAAAACTTGACGATATTCAACTGCCTGAACAGCCGTTTGGGCTCTCTGACCAGCCGGTAGAGCCATTCCAGCCCGCATCTGCGCATGATAGCGGGGGCCCTTTTCACGCGCCCGCAGATCACGTCGAAAGACCCGCCCACGCCCTGGAGCACGCGCGCGTTCAGGGCTTTCCTGTTCCCGGCTATC
>DCTV01000044.1:0-49418 GCA_002329665.1 Christensenella sp. UBA1431 | reverse complement strand
GATCGTTGTTTTCGCAGTAGCCGTCCACGAAGCCCACGATCGATATGCCGGGGTATCTTTCCTCGAGGACGGCCTTGGCCTTCTCTACGACTTCGGGCCTGGCGCCGTAGAGAAACACGCGAAACCCGCATTTCGACGCCTCGGCGCAGAGCGTTTCCATCGTGTCGATCCCGGTTATCCTCTGCCTGATCCGGCCTCCCCTGAGGCGGGACGCGATCACGAGCCCCACCCCGTCGGGTATCTGGTAATCGGCGCTGTTGAGCACGTCCATCAGGTCCTTGTCGCTCCTGGCTTTTACGATCTTCTCGGGATTGATGGCGACGATAAACCTCTGGCGGGCGTTTCTGATGTCCGCTTTGACGCGTTCGATCAGTTCGTCCTTGGAGGTGACGCAGACGTCGATTCCCAAAATATTCTCTTTCTTCATACCAATCTTTCCCGTATCCGCCGGCCGGATCTTCAACGGGGCGTGAATTCCGAGGGCTTTTCGGCCGACAGCCCCGCCCAGTACAGTATGGCCTGAACGATGCGCGGCGCCGCTTTCCCGTCCCCGTACGGGTTGGCCGCCCTTTGCATGGCGCGGTAGGCGTTTTGGTCGTGCAGCAGCCTGTGGGCGTGGGCGCAAATATCCTCCTCGTCCGTCCCGGCAAGCACAGCCTTCCCGGCGTCGCAGATTTCGGGGCGCTCCGTCTCCCTCCGAAGGACGATCACGGGCTTGCCCAGGGCGGGGGCTTCCTCCTGAAGCCCGCCCGAATCGGTCATGACCATGTAACAGGCGTCCATGAGGTTGTGCATGTCCCACACGTCGACGGGTCCCGTCAGGTACACCCTCTCCAGGCCGTCGAAGGCGGCTTGCACGGCCTTTCGGACGTCCCTGTTGGGATGCACCGGGAACACCACTTCGACATCCCCGTTGTCAAGGACGATGCGCCGCACGGCCCGGCAGATGCTCTCGAGGGGCCCCCCCAGGTTCTCCCGCCGGTGCGCGGTGAGCAGTATCAGCCTGCCACGCCGCCTTTGGCCGTTGAACAGGGCGCCAAGCGTCGCGTCCCTGAACCTGTAATCCTTTTCGACCGTCTGCTGCAGCGCGTCGATCACCGTGTTGCCCGTGACGTAAACGTTGTCCACGATGTTTTCTTTGCGCAGGTTTTCCCTGTTGGCCGCCGTCGGGGCAAAGTGCAGCTCGGCGATGGCGGCCGTCAGGCGCCTGTTGGTCTCCTCGGGGAAGGGCGAGTACCTGTTAAACGACCTCAGCCCCGCCTCGACGTGCCCCACGGGGATCTTCTGATAAAACGCGGCGAGCGCGGAAGCGAACGTCGTGGTCGTGTCCCCGTGCACCAGCACGAGGTCGGGGCGGGCGCTTTTAAGCACCCCGCTTACGCCGGAAACGACCCGCGAAGTAAGGGACTCGAGCGTCTGCGCGTCTTCCATGATGTTCAGGTCATACTGCGGCACCGTACCGAACCGGCTGAGGACCTGATCGAGCATCTCCCGGTGCTGCGCCGTTACGCAGACGGTGCATTCCACCCCTGGCGCGTCCCTCAGCGCCTTTACCAGCGGCATCATCTTTATAGCTTCCGGCCGTGTGCCGAACACGGGCATAACTCGCAGCATAGGATTATTGCACGCCTTCCCGTTTTATCCGATAACATAGATTATATATCAAATAACCGAACGCAAACAGCATTTTTTCGCTAAACTGCTTTGATGCCGGGAAAAGAGGGACGCTTCCCGGGGAGGCGCTCTATAACGGCCTCGCCGTTTTGGGCGGGAAGTCGTTCGTGTCGTAACGCGGCAGGCGGAAACGGTCATGGACGCAAGGAAGCGCCCTGTCCGCCTCGGTGGTCACGCCGGCCGCGGCCCCCCTCTTGCGTATCAGGCGTATCACGTCGTCGCTGCACGAACCGTAGGGATAACAGCAGATCCATCTCTTGGGGTCGACAATCCCGCCGAAAACCTCCAGCGCCAACGCGACGTCCCTGTCCAGCGCCTGGGGGGTTAGCCTGTTCATCCAGTAATGGTCGTAGCCGTGTATGCCGAAGTCCATGCCTTCTTGCCGCATCAGGCGCACCTGGTCGTAGCTCATGTACAGTTCCTTTGCGAACGCCTCTTCCGGGAGCGGGACGCACGCCCTGAACAGCTCGTCCACGATGCGGTTGCGCAGGGTTTCCTCCAGCTCCGCCTGCAGCAGGCGCTTGATGAATATGACCTCGGGCGGATCGAACCTGCTCTCTGCCGCCAGCTTCCGGTAGAGTACCCCATTGGGCGGTATCTCAAACTCTTTGCCGCGGTAATGGTCCAGCCTTTCCATCACCATGGGCAGCAGTTCCCCGACGGGCAGGCTCGCGAGGACGAAATGGATCTTGTTCACGTCCAGCACCCGGCGTTCGGCCAGTATCCTGCCCGGCATGGAGAAAAAGGCGGGTATGCCCTCGAGCCTGAGGATCGGGAACACGTTCGTGTAATGGTCGATGTACCCGTCGTCAAACGTCAGCAACACGGCCCTGGGGGGCAGTTTTAAGCCGCCGTCCAGCGCCCCGAGCAGCTCTTGTGCGCCGATGAAGCGCGCGCCCTCCGATTTGAAGAACTCGAGCTGCTCCCTGAACCGGGAGAGTTCGAGCCCCTTGATGCCCGGATAACGGGAAGCGCTCAGGCTGCGCACATAATGGTACATGACGATGGTGACGCCTTCATTCATCCGCAAAACCCTCCGGCAGGATGCTGGGCCGGTCCTGGTCGCCGTCGGCCCTGCAAACCGCGGCGTTTTCGTCGCCGGTCGAAAAGAAATGGATGTCGATGTTGCGCTGCTCGAAAGGCTCGAAATAGTTGGGCACGACATTGGGGTCGTTTTCGTCGCGCAGCACGAAGCCCCCGGCCTCCAGCGCTTCGTGGTCGAACCCGTAACAGTAGAAGTCGGCGTACTCCGCGTCCCGCTCCCGCATATAGCGTTCCAGCGCGCCCCCCGCCCTGGCGATGGCCCTCCGGTCCCCGATGTAGTCGACGATGCGCAGGACCCTCGCGCCGTTGCATTCGACCTCGCGCGCGATGTACACACCGTCCGCGCCTTCTGAGTCCTGCGAGCGTATCCCCAGCATCCGGTATCGGTATACGGGGTGCTCGAAGTAGCGGCGCGTCAGGTACGCCTCATCCTTGTACGGCCTCTGCTCCCGATAGGCCGCCGGGTCGAAGACCGCAAACAGCGCCTCGGGGGTGTCGGGAAGCAGGAAACCGCCGCCTTCCGGGACCGGCCTGATGCGCTTTTGCCGCACCGCCGCCACGCTGTAGGCCGGCCGGTCGGCGAGGCGGTAGTAATGTTTCAGCCTGTCGACCGTATACCCCCTGAACCGTTTGTATATCCTCACGGAGGTGTCCGGATTCAGTCCCGTGGAACACAGCCAGCGGCAGTTCGTGTTCTTCTCGAGGAAGCGCTGGATCTCCATGCCCAGCATCGGCCTTACGCCCTGGAGCACGATGGCCAGCGCCGCGGCGATGTCCGGCCGCGGCTGGTGGTTGAACGGGAAAAACCCTTTCAGGCCGTATATCCTGCCCGTCTCGTCGTCGGCCGCGAGGACGAATCCGCAGTTCTCGCCGTCCACGTACTGGAAATCGAATATGCGCCTGCTTTTGACGAGGATGTTGTTTTCGCTCCAGTGCTCCCGCAGGAAGGCGACGATGTTTTCGATGTCGTCCATGCGCGCGAAACGTATCCCTATCATGCCGGTCCTCCCATCAGTTTACTTGCCCAGTTTTTCGTAGAGCGTCTTCCCCGCGTCGTTTTTGGGGATCTGCTCTACAAAAACGACCTCGAACGCCCCCGGGATGATGCCGGTCTTCGCGCTGACGAAGCGGACGACGTCCCGCTCTATCCCTTTTTCGGTGACGTAAATCGACATTTTCTTGTCGCTGCCGGTGCAGGCGCATAAAACGCCCAGCTCGTTTTTTATCAGGAGCTCGGTCTCGTCGAGGCCAATGCGGTAGCCGTAGAGCTTGAGGAAGCGTTTTTTCCGGCCGACGATGTAATGGCAGCCGTCCTCGTCCCGCCACGCGAGGTCGCCGGTCGCGTAGACGCCGCCGCGTTCGTCGCCCCGGGCGAGGTCGGCGGAGCGCTCGGCATACCCGAGCGTCACGTTCGGCCCTTTGTAGACGATCTCGCCGGTCTTGTTCGCGTCCCTGATCTCCCTGCCGTCGTCGAACAGCGATATGCTCCCGCAGGGCATAGCGACGCCGATGCTCCCGCATTTTTCCGGCGCGAGCTCCGGCGGCAGATAGGCCATGCGCGACGTCGTCTCGGTCGCGCCGTAGGTGGCCACGAACCTTCGACCGGTGTCGGCCGCGTACTTTGCGCACTTCATGAACAGCGCGTCCGTAAGCCTGCCTCCGCCCTGGTTGATCGTCCTCAGGTGCGGCAGGTCCATCCTGAAGAACCGGAGCCTGTCCAGCACTTCGTAGCTGTAGGGCACGCCGGTGAAGCTGGTGGCCTGCTGCGCTTTGAAAAAAGCCCAGAACTCCCTCTTCATCAGGGCGTCGGTGGACAACAGCGCGACCGAACCGCCATAGAGGTGGCTGGACGCGACGTTCAGCCCCTGCGTGAACTGCAGGGGGAGCGAGACCATGCCCCGCTCGTTTTCGTCCATCCCGAACACCTCCGCGACGCTGCGCGCGATGGACTCCACGTTTTCGTAGCTGTGCCGGACCAGCTTGGGGCTGCCGGTGCTGCCCGATGTCGTTAGAAGCAACGAAAGGCCGTCGTAGAGCGGGCCGGGCTCCAGCCGCGTTTTTATCAGGGCGTACCCGAATCCTTCGAGCACGCACGGGTAACCGAAATCCTCCGCCGCGCTTTCGGGGACCCAGAGAAACGCGGGGCGGTATTCGGCGATCAGCGCTTTAAGCAGCCGCCGGTCCATGCCGTTTCCCAGCATCAGCGGCACGATCCTCCCGCTTAGGCATGCGGCGTAGCCCGCCAGCGCACCCGCGCAGTTCTCGCAGAGTATGAAAATGAGCGTCCTCCCGCCCGCTTTTTCGCAAAACCCGTCCGCGAACCCGACGAGATCGCCGTATGTCAGCGAAAACCCCAGGTTGTCCACGACAGCCGGGGCATTGGGCGCTTTTTTGTCCAGGTCCAGAAACAATTCTCCAGCCTCCTTGACTACAGTACGGAACAGCCGTCCACACCGAGTATCTGGCCGCTCACGTATCCCGACAGGTCCGAGGCCAGGAACAGACAGGCGTCGGCGACGTCCTCCGGCCTGCCCACCCGCTGCATGCCGATGTTTTTCAGGCGTTCCTCTAAAAACTTTTCGTCCGTTTTGCGGAACATGTCGGTGTCGGTCAGCCCCGGCGCGACCGAGTTCACGCGGATGCCGTAGGGCGCGAGTTCCTTCGCCGCCGATTTCGTGAACGCGACGACGGCGCCCTTGGAAGCGGAATAGGCCGCCTGGCCCTTGTCCCCCTTCACGCCGACGATCGAGGAGATGTTGATGATGCTCCCGTTCTTTTGGCGCATCATCAGGCGGGCGGCCATCTGGGTGAGTTCGATGACGGCAAAGACGTTGACCGCAAACATTTCTTCGACGTGCTGCCGGGAAATCATTCCGAGCTTTTCGTTATGGGCGACGGCGGCGTTGTTGACGAGGACGTCGATCCCGCCCTTTTCCGACCGTATCCGCATGACCGCGTTTTTCACCGCGTCCTTATCGGTGACGTCGAAGCAGACGGGCGTCACGGCGCCGCGCACGTCCTCGGGCAGCCCCGCAACCCATCCTTTTACAGCGCTTTCGAGCCGGATATTCGCGTAGACGTCGGCGCCCTCCTTCGCGAACCGCACGGCGATCGCCCGGCCGATCCCCCGGCCCGCGCCGGTCACCAGGCAGACCTTGCCACAAAGCAAACCTTCCAAAACCTTCACCCCCGTCGAATCAGATATGCCGTACTTGGCAAGGATCTCCTTGCCGATGGCTACTGACAAACCTTCGGTTTGTCGGTAGCTTTCTTGCCGGTTGAAATGCCGCTTAAGGCGGCATTTCCTCGCCGATCTGACGCACATGTCGTCAGATCGGATTGAAAATGGGGGACTGCGGCCCCCCATACCCCCGGGAAGCTTCACCTCGTTTGGCTATATCTCTATGCCGTACTTGGCAAGGATCTCCTTGCCGGCCTCGTACGAAACGAAATTGAGTATGTCCTCCGTGTCCAGCATGATGTCGAACATGTCCTCAAAGGTGCTCACCAGGGTCATATGCGCGATGGAATCCCAGTTGCTAACGGTCTGGAAACCGAAACCCGCGTTGAGTTCCGATGCCTCGACATTTAATATCTCCATGAAGGTCTTGTTGTACTTCTCCAGATTGGTCATGTCGGTTCCTCTCAATAACGTAATAGTGACTTTTTCACGGGTACAGCCGCCCGAGCCTTGTGAAACAGCATATCACAGCATATAGGTTACAGGCAACATCACGTGTATCGCATAATAGGCACTTCAACTTCCTTCCGACAATCGGTAAGCGTTATTGTATACGCTCTTAAATGCGGGCCAGGATTCGAGCAGATGCCTGACGATCACTTCCATCAGTTCAAAATCTTCTTCACTGTCGATATCGAGCACGGCCGTGTCCCGCATCTTAATGATCGTGTTTTTCCCATCGAACAGCCGGGGCGCGGAGCGTTCCGACAAAAACCTGGATTCGTAAACGTATATCGAAGCGTTCATGTCATAGGTCTTTGGCACGCTCTGGCGCGCTGTAAAACCCGAGGGGACGACCAGCGAATACCGGTCGTCTTCTTCGTTGCGTATCACCATGTTGAAATAAGGGCTCCGCCGGGAAGGCACCGCGGAAAAAACGATGTCGAAATCCCGGCCGCTACGTTTCATTTCTATTGCGCCGCTCACGTCCTGCACGGTCCGTATCGGGGACGTGATATCCAGGTCGACGACGATGTCGGGTTTCACGTTGAAATGCCCGGCCGCCTTCTCCAGGCAGTCCTTTATCACCAGCGCCTTTGCGACCCTGTCCCCGCTCAATTCCGCACACCGTTCGATAGGATAGACCGGGAGGAATCTTTGACGGCACGCCAGTTCCAGCAATTCCTTACTGTCAGAATTGACGCATACGATGATGTTGTCTTCCGCACGCTTTTCACGGGCGTAGAGATCGATCACCGAAAGCGTGTAATAGAGCAGAGGCGTGCCCAGCATGTTTTTCAGGTTCTTGTTTTTCAGGCCTTTCGAGCCGGCGCGCCCGCAGGCCGTAAAGAGTATGTTCATAACAAACCACCCGTTGCAAGTTTTAACGTTTCCAAAGCGTTGCCGACGGTGTTCGGGTTTTCGTACCTCAAACCCAGGCACATTCCGATAAAGTGACGCATCTCCTCGAGGTACTGGTCCGCTTCCGAAACATGCAAAGGGCGGGCGTCGAGTCCGTGTTTCAGCGTGACCGACCGGTTCAAAAAATCGGCGTACAGGACGCCCTCGCGCGTATACAGTTCCAGCACGCGCCTGGTCTCCCTGCCGAAATAGTCCAGGTGCACCTCCACGACCTTGTCGTCGTATCCGGCAAGATAACAGGAAAGGTCGTCGCTCGTAATTTCCAGTTCCGAGAATCTACCGGATATGCGGTGGAGCGTTTTGGGCGGGCCGAAAAGGGCTTTTATATAGTCCCACTCGTGTATCAGGTCCAGCGTGACGCCTCCGCCCAGTACCGCCTTCGCGCTGTAGGTGTCGCGGTAATCCACGCCTTGACGCCAGTCAGGCAGATAGGAGGAACTTATCGCGCGGGCGCAGAACACGCGCTCTTTCTCGACAAACCCGGCGACACAGCGGAACACGCCGCTGAACCGCAGCGGAGCGGCGACGTAATAGACGCCTCCCTCCCGAAACGGCAGCGCAGCAACGTCGTAGTTTGCCCGCTCGAAAAGTGGTTTTTCGATGAACGCATGTTTCGTTCTGGGGAGCAGCGCGCGCAGCGTCTCATAGTGCAGAAGCGTCGGGTTCGTGATGAAGACGGCGTCGTAGTCGCCTTCGAGTTCCTCCATGGAAAACGCCTGCTTATCGATCAAGGTCCGCGTTTCGGCATCGAGCGCCTTCTTCCCGCGCCGCAGCGCGTGGATTTCCCGCGGCTGTCCGCATTCCCCAAGCACAGAAACCAGGTTGCGCAGATGTCTTTTCCCGATGGACCCCAAACCGGCAAAACAGATTTTCATCGTGACTCCCCTTCGATCGTGTCAATCAACTTTAGCACGCGTTCGTCCTCCTCGATCGTGTACAGCGGCGTTTTCAGCCCCGCGACATAGCACAGGAACGTATCGATTTCCGCTGCGTAGGCGTCCTCGATGATGTTGACCGCATAATGCGGATCCTGCTCGAAGGAATCGTAAAGCGGGATCCCCTCGAACGCCTTTTTTTCAAAGCTGTAGCTCTGCAGTCCATCCGGGGTCCCGTCCCACAGAACGTGCAGTTTTTCCCCGACGATTTCCAGCCTGCAAGAGGCTTTGCGGGAGACGACGTCCACGACGAGCACGCCCCTGTTCCCGCCCTCATGTTCCAACGTGACGATGTAGGAATCAGTATAATCGATGTCCAGTCCGCTTATTTTTTTCGCGGACACGTACACGCCGGAGCCAGGCGCCCCGAACGCCTTCCATATCCACGGGAGCTGTATCGCAAAGATCTCCCGGCACCCGTTCGTTTCCCTGCGGCCTACAAAAAAGTCCCTGTAGTTCTCCCAGGGGTGCCAGTCCGGTAAATACTGCCCCACATGGTAGATATACATGAGGGGGCCTTTCCCCTCGATCAACCGCATGATTTCCTGTACTTCCCGGCGGTACAGAAGGGTGGACGACAGGAATATCCGCTTGCTCCGTTCCCGCGCAAGGTCTATGAGCGCGCCGTACCCCCTATTGATGAGATTCAATTCGGTGAACACGTGAAGGTCCGCCTGCAGCGCCTCTCGTATCAGGTCGCAGTGCGTATCGGGCGACGTGCATATGAACGCGGCATCAAATTTCTTGCTTCCAACGGCCTCGCAAAAAGACGAGAAGCAGGTGATGCCGTACGTCTCTTCGACCCGCCTGCGGCGCTCTGCGGACGGGTCCGCGCCCGAAACGGCCGCCCCGGGAACCCTGTCGCGCAGGATGCGGATGCGCCTCGTGCCCATCGAACCGAGCCCCACAACGACGATGTTCATACAAGCGCCTCCGTTCATGCCTGGTCCGGCTCAGGCGTGAATTCGATATCGTAAAAGGACTTCCTGAGTCCGACCGGGCCGGCGCGAAGCTGCTCGTCCACGATGTCCGCGATGCGTTTTGCGGCGTTGCCGTCCCCGTAGAGGTTCTTATTGCGAAGCCCTTCCCTGAAACCGGGGGCGAGCGCCCTCTGCATCGCCGCGGCGATCGCCTGCGATTCCGTCGGGCAGTTGAGCGTGCCTTCGGCCTGCATCCGCCCTTTTTGCCGGTCGCCCACGTTCACGACGGGGACGTTGAAATACGGCGCTTCGATGATCCCGCTCGAGGAATTGCCCACCATCACGGCGGCGTGTTTGAGCGCGCTCAGGTACTTCAGGCTCCCCAGCGACGCCGCGGCCAGGACGTTTTCCCTCTTGGCCGCGTATCGGTCGATCAGGGCGTTGATCGCGTTCCCGCCCTCGTCCGCGTTGGATTTCGTGATGATGAAACGAAGGTGCGGGAAAGCCGAAAGCGCGTCGAACACCGCCCGGCACTGCGCCTCTGCGTCCCCCTCCAGCGTGGCCGGATGGAAGGCGACGACCCCGTACGTGCCCGTAAGGTCAAACCCCAGCGCCTCGGCTAGCCCGTCTCTAGATAACAGTTCCATGCCAAGGATGTTGTCGATGCCGGGGGCGCCGGTGTTGAACACGCGCTCGGGCCGCTCGCCCATCTGTATCACGCGCCTGCGGTGGCTTTCGTTGCTGGTGAAATGCAGGCTGGCGAGCTTCGTTACGGCGTGGCGGATGCCCTCGTCCATCGCGCCCTCCGTGGTCTCCCCGCCGTGCAGGTGGGCGATCGGGACGCGCGCGCTCATCGCGGCCATGCAAACGGCCAGCGTTTCGTAGCGGTCCCCCAGTACGATCAGCAGATCGATCCGCCTGCGCGCGAACAGGTCAGCAAAGCCCAGCAGGGCCAGCGCCATGGTCTTGCTCACGGCCGCGGGGCTCTGGGGATAGAGCTGGATATCCACCCTCTCGTCGATGGCGAATCCGTCCGAGAGTATGTCTTCGTACGTGTTCCCGTACTCGGCCAGGAAATGCGTGCCGGTCACGGCCAGCACCAGTTCCAGCCCCTCCTTCATCCTGATCCGCCCGGCGACCGGCCGAAGCAGCCCCCATTCGGCCCGCGTCGCGGTCATGATGCATACGGTCTTTTTCATAATTCGATCAGCTCGTCCTCCATATAGTCCCGTTTGGCTTTCTTGCCCAGCACCTCGTACCAGCGCATGGGCGAGACGCCGGTCCCCGGCCTTTTCGCGCACAGGTTCGCTTCCGTGAACGCCTCGCCTTTTTTGATCGGACAGGCGGCGACAATGCTCTTTCGCACCACGGCCAGGTTCTTCGCCTCGGACGGCGAAGGGGCTTTCTCCCCCGTCCCCATGGCCGCTTCCACCTTCCTGATCCCGCGCACCATCGCCGCGAGTTCCCCCGGTTCCAGGCTCGCCATGTGGTCCGGCCCCGGCATGTGCCTGTCCAGGGTGAAATGCTTTTCGATGACGGCCGCGCCCAGCGCGGCGGCGGCTATGGGTATCTCGATGCCTTGAGTGTGGTCGGAATACCCGGCCGGAAGGCCGAACCTGTCCCTCAGCGCCACCATCGCGCGAAGGTTCACGTCCTCATAGGGCGCCGGGTACTCCGTCGTGCAGTGCAGCAGGGTGATGCCGTCCGCGCCGTGGGCCCTGAGTATGTCCACCGCGTCGGCGACCTCTTTCATCGTGCTCATCCCGGTCGAGAGGATGACCGGCTTATTCGTGCGGGCGATGCGGATCAGGTAGGGCAGGTTCGTGATCTCCCCGGAAGGGACCTTCCACAGCCCCATCCCGATGCTCTCGAGGAAAGCGACGCTCTCAAGGTCGAAAGGCGTGGACAGGAAGCCGATCCCGTGCCTCGCGCACGCTTCCTTAAGCTTTGGATAGGCGCCGGCGGGCAGTATAAGCCTTTTTAGCATCTCGAGCTGCGACTCGGCGCCGCCGGTCGCCTGCCGCTGATACCCGGCTTTTTGGGCCGACGCCGCGACCATGCGCCCGGGCACGAACGTCTGGAACTTAATCATGTCCGCGCCGCACTCTGCGGCACAGGCGATCATTTCCTTCGCAAGCGCCGCGTCGCCGTTGTGGTTGACGCCCGCTTCCGCGATGATCAACGCCCTGCTCATGGCCGCTCCGCCTTCCTGCAGGGCACGCCGTAGGCCGTGCAGCCGTCGGGAATGTCGCTAAGGACCACGCTGCCCATTCCCACCGTCGTATTGTCGCCGATGCTTACGCCCTGCCGCACGCTCGCGCCCGCCCCCACATGCGTGCCGCGGCCGATCTTCACGTTCCCCGAAAGCACCGCGCCGGTGGCTATATGCGAAAACGCGCCTATGACGCAGTCGTGTTCCACGATGGCCCCGGTGTTGATGATGGCGCACGCGCCCACGGCGGCGCCCGCGTTGACCACTGCGTTCTTGCCGACGAAAACGCCCTGCCGAAGGACCGCGGTATCCGCTATCGCGGCCGTGGGGTCAACGATGACGGGCATGTCAAACCCGATCCTTTCAATAACCGCATAGAGGTCGCCCCGGCGGCTGTGAGCACGGGCGCCGCCCAGCGTTATGAACGCTTCCCTGTAGCCTAGGTCATACATCCGCTCGAGATCGCCGTCGGTCCCGGCGATGCGGATGCCGTCCACCGCTTTGCCGAGATTCGATTCGTGGTCCAGAATGACAACATCCTCGTAGCGGCTCCTGTCCAGACAGGCCAGCACCGAGCGGCAGTGCCCGCCGCCGCCCAGGAGCAGCAGCTTGTTACTCACCTGTGCGCCCTCCCCTCCTCTCGAGCATCTTCTCCATCTCGTCGAGCTGTCCCATGTCCATCCACTGGCTCTCGGCGACCGGGTAGACCCCTACCCTTTCCCCCCCGGCCGAGCAGCGCTCGATGATGTCGGTGATATGGATGAAGGCGCCTTCCGGGATGTAATCGAACACGCGCGGCTCGACGACATAGAACCCCGTGTTGGTCAGAAACGAAAAGGTGGGCTTCTCGACGATGTCTTCGATCAGGCCGTTGGGGTCGAGCTTGACCGTCCCGTAGGGAACGGTCACTTTTTTCACCGCGCATACCATGGTCACGAGGTTTTCGTTCTTCCTGTGGTAGCGGATGATGTCGGCATAATCCGCCTCGACGATAATGTCGCAGTTGGTCATGAAAAAGGTGGTTTCTATCCTCCCCTCGAGGAGCTTGAGCCCGCCGCCCGTCCCCAGAGGCTTGGACTCTTCCGCGTAGTCGACGGAAAAAGGCGCGTCGATGTCGGAATAATAGGCCTTGATAAGCTCTTTCTGGTGGTTGACGATCATCGTGAACGCTTTGCAGCCGTAGGCGGCGAAGCTCTGCATGATGTGCATGGTGATGGGGATGTCGCCGATGGGTATCAGCGGTTTGGGCAGCACCTTCGTGTAGGGATGGAGCCTCGTGCCCTTGCCTCCGGCCATGATGACGACCGGCAGGCCCAGTTTCGATCCCGAGCGGACGACGACGTTGTTTGCAAAACAGATCGAGATGAGCCGGTCGCGCTCGTCCAGCACGGGGATGGCCCGCAGCTTGTGGCGCTGCATGATCTCCTGCGCCGACGAGATGTCCTCGGGGTTGAGGTACCTGAAGTTCGGGTTGGCGACATTCGACACGCAGGCGCCGAGGTCGCCCCCGCGCAGGATGTGCCTGCGGACGTCGCCGTCGGACAGGGTGCCCAAAAGGCGTTCTTCCTCGCAGACGAAAGCGATGCCTTCCCCGATCCTGTCGATCGCGGACATGGCCTCTATCACTTTCATGGACGGTGGGATCATGTATTCCTTTATATCCCGCACAGCCGGTTCACCTCCGATTCATCCGAACTGTTTGATCGTCCGCGCAACACGGGCAACTTCCCGCTCCGAAAGATTCGTGCTGCAGGGCAGGTTGATGATCCTGTCTCCATAATACGGCGCTTTTTCCATGCGGTAGCTCCGGCAGTCCTCATACGGCTTAAGCGTGTGGATCAGGCGCCACACCGGCCGCGACTGGACGCGGTTTCGGTCGAGGTAGCCAACGAGCTCGTCGCGCCTTTCGCTCAGGTGGCTGTAGAACCAGTAGTTGGGCCGTGTGCCTTCCCTGAAGGGCAGCAGAGGGATGCCGTTTTCGATATAACACCGGTAGTTTTTCCGCTTGGTTTCGATGAAGTCTTCCAGCCGTTCCATCTGGCCCACGCCAATGGCGGCCTGCACGTTGGTCATCCTGTAATTGTACCCGATTGCGTTGTGCACGAAATACACAGGATCGTCCTTGGCCTGCGTCGAGAGGTATCTCGCGCGGTCGAGCCAGCCGGGGCGGGAGGACACGATCATGCCCCCGCCGCCGGTGGTAATGATCTTGTTGCCGTTGAACGAATACGCGCCGATGTCGCCTATGGTGCCCGCGAAACGCCCGGCGTACCTGCCCTTTTCGACCCGGCTCCCCAGGGCTTCGGTCGCGTCCTCGATCACGGGAAAACCGTAGCGCTTACCCATGTCCATGAGCTTTTCCATGTCCGCGATGTTGCCGAACACGTGGACCACTATAACGGCCGCAATCCGCCGCCCCGTCCGCCTGTCGGTAAGCGAGCCCCCGGTATGGTCGCATTCCTCCTCGAAAAACAGCGCCAGCTTGTCCATGTCCATGCACAGCGAGTCGTCACAGTCCATGAACACCGGTTCGGCGCCGGCGTATTTCACGGGGTTCACCGCCGCTACGAACGTCAGCGTCGGCACGATCACCTCATCCCCCGGCTCCACGCCGCAGCAGATCAGGGACAGGTGCAGCGCCGCCGTGCCCGACTGGCAGGCCACGGCTTCGGGCGTCTTCGTATACTCCGCGACGGCTTTCTCCATCCGGGTGATGTACGCGCCGCCGGTGGAAACCCATTCGAGGGCCAGCGCATCGTCGACGTAGCTTTGTTCGTTGCCTTTGATGTTGGGGACCGACAGAGGGATGAACCTGTCCATGCCATACGACCTTTCCCGTTCGTTTTACCGTTACCGGTTGTATCTGCTATATATTATATATGTCCGCCTTGTACCTGTCCAAGTTCTCCTTCATCCATTCGATCGTTTCCGCGATGCCCTGCGAAAACGTGTACCGGGGGCGCCAGCGAGTCAGTTCCCTGATCTTCTCGTTCGACCCAAGCAGGCGGTTCACCTCGCTCTTCTCGGGGCGCAGGCGCTGTTCGTCGCAGACGATCCCGGCCCCGGGGTTGATCAGCCTGATGATCTCCCTGGCTGCGTCCCCGATGGAGATCTCCGTCTGCGTGGCGATGTTGATCTCCTCCCCGACGGTGTTCTGTGCCCCGGCTATCGCGATAAAGCCGTCTACGGTGTCCTTCACGTAGTTGAAATCGCGGGTCGGGGTGAGGGCGCCGAGCTTGATCTCCTCTTTCCCGCTGAGCAACTGGGTGATGATGGTGGGCAGCACCGCCCTTGCGGACTGCCTGGGCCCGTACGTGTTGAAAGGGCGCACGATCGTTATTGGCAGGCCGAAGCTGCGGTAAAAGCTTTCCGCCAGCCTGTCCGCGCCTATTTTGGTGGCGGAATACGGCGACTGCCCCTGATAGGGATGCTTTTCGTCGATAGGGACATACTGCGCCGTGCCGTACACTTCGGAGGTGGAAGTGATGAGCAGGCGGGCCGTCCCCAGATCGCGCGCGGCCTGCAGCACGTTCAACGTCCCCTTGATGTTGGTGTCCACATAGGAATCGGGCGAATGATAGCTGAACGGTATCGCGATCAGCGCCGCCAGATGGAACACCCCGTCGACCCCTTTCATCGCCTGCCGCACGCCGTTGGGGTCGCGGATGTCGCCGGAGAAAACCTCTATTTCGTCCAGAATCTCCTTCGGGGACGTGTCGAGCCATCCCAGCGAATTGAAAGAATTGTAATACACGAACGCCTTGACCCGGTAGCCCTCGCTGACCAGCGTTTCGGCGAGGTGGCTCCCGATGAACCCGTCTGCGCCGGTGACCATGACCTTCTTCATTGTTTCAAATCCTTCTTTTCTGTTTCTAAGACCTCATCGAAATCGGCCCTTTCGAACACTTCCACGACGCCTCCCCTGGTGGCATTGAAGATTCTGATCCCGCGCTTTTCGGCATGTTCCCGCAGTTTTGCGAAGACGTCAAGGGTCCTTGTCTGGAGGTACGCGGCGCGCGCTTTCGGGTCGTAATCCGCGATCACCCTCTGTTTAACCTGATCGGCATAGGCTTTCAACTGTTTGCCGAAGTAGTGATCGGTGAAGTGCCCTCCCTTTGCCGAAGCGCTCGTCCCGTCCACGCCGATGAGGTATATTTCCTTAAAGCCCATGAAAAACGCGAGCTCCATCATCATGCTCATCACTGTCGCGTGGGAAATGTAGTGGTAGGCCAGGATATTGCCCCGGACCTTGTACCGGTCGACGGAGACGTAGGGCAGCCGTACCGCGTCCCACGGCCGCACGTGCATGTACCGGAACGCAAACTCCCGGATCATCAACTGCGAACCGTCCATGTTGTCCATTATATCATGGGAATGGATCCTGGTTATCGTGCTGTCCGAGACGCAGTAGAATGTCGGCCGCCAGGACGTCTGGTCGAAAATCTTATATATCAGGTTGCAGCCGAAAGTGATTTCGCCTTTGAGCCTGTCCAGGTCCTCCGCCTTCAGGCTCGGGCCGTTCCCGATAAGGAAACAGCGCTGCCCCGCGTATTTGTCGCGGTAGGATGCGAGCGTGCGGCTGTTTCGGCTGATCATGAGCCCCTTTAAGCGGAAGAAACCGCCTATGCGGGTACCCGTCCGCCGCAGCAGTTTTTTCAGGCGCCCCGTGTTTCTGCGTATTGTTCTTCGTACGCGGGCTTTAAAGGACAGGCGCCCCTTCCCCTGCTTTCTGGTTTTCGGGGTCTTCGGTTCGAACAGCGAAATCATCTTCCCGGGCCCAAAGCCGACCCTCAAAGGCTTGGGAGGCACAAGGACTCTAGTGAGCGAAAACGCTTCGTAATCGCCGTAAAGCCTTTTAAGGACCGAATCCCAATCCCGCGGGACGTTATACCGCCCGCCTTCGAATTCCATTTTCTCAAGCGGATAGATCAGTTTTTTGTGTACGGCTTCCCTTTCCAGCGCGTAACGGCAGCCCAGCAGGGCGAAATCGCCTTTGCGGCGCCTGCCCGGGATACGATGCCGCATGGCGTGGAGCCTGCGTATCGGGAACACGCGCGAAAGCCGCAGTATGACGCGCGCCCTCAGACGCAGTTTCCTGCTCCTCGGATTGAGCCTGCAATGGATGATGCCGGATAGCCCCCTGCATAACCTGTAGCGCATGGAAATGAGGGAACTCGTTCCATATTTAAGGTTGTCCACAGGATAGACGCTTATATAGACGCCCCGTTTCCTCGCATAGAAGAACCGGTCTTTCTTCCTCTCCAGATGTGTGCCTTCCTTGCACACACGTACGCAATCGAACCAGCAATACGGGTCGTTTCCGCTGTAATGGATGTAATATCCCGGCCGCATCCGTTGAACGGCAACGGCGATGAACCGCTCATAGTCCCCGCGCGGCATCGAAACTTCGATGCTGTAGTCCCAGGGCAAAAACCCTTCGCAGCGCGCCGCGCCCAACAACGTGCCGTAAGACAAAAAATATTGAAGGCCGGTTTCTTCGCAGATGCGCACGGTTTCATCGAGTAATTCCAGGCCAATCTTCCTGATCTCCATTAATACGGATTCGTACAGGCAGGCTTTCCAGTAACGGACGAAAGATTCCCAGTCATGTATGCCTTTCGGCCCGCGGGGCAATACGGCCCGGCGCCAAAATTCATCTCCGGCAAAAGCTTTCCGGCAGACGCCGCAGATCGTTTGGGCGTCCATGGAGACGGGCGAATTCACGAGGGCGTCTTCCTGCAGGAGCTTTGGCAGCCCGTTTAGCGCCTGTCCGCTCACGTCCGGGAAATCCGTCATCGAAACTTTGTACGCAAAAAAAGAGAGCAGCTCGGTCATTTCGTAGTTCGTTTTGCACGACAGGATCTCTTTGATCGAAAACAGGGCGGCGGCCAGCTTTTTTCTTCCGGCATCCGTATGGCTGTTCGGCAGTTCCAAGGCGTAATGCTCCCAGAAATGCGGCGCGCAAAGCGCCGCGGCGCGACCGCGCGGTATGCCTAGGAGGGAGGAAATGCCGCGGCCGGCGGCGTATGCGGCCGTCACCCCGCTGATGTAGACGGCCTTGGCACACAGGACCTGCGCCCGCATGACCTTCGCGGCCGAACCTATGCTTCCGTTTAGGAAGGAAAAACAGTTGTCGAGTACGGCGGACAACGCTTCCTTCGCGGCCGCCGAACTGACGTCATCCGAACGCACGGCCCATAATGAATCTATGCAGCGGCAGACCACGTCCAGGACCGCGGATCTGTTTTGCTCCTCTTCGAGCATATGCATATACTTCGGCTCAAGCAGCACGATGTCCGGCAGGAGACCGGGATGCGCGATCCTTTCCCGCTTGCCGTCCTTGACCATGAAGGCTTCCGGTATCGCTTCTTTGCCGGCCCCGGAACCGTCGGGGACGGCGATATGCTTCACTCCGGTCAGCCGCACCTTCGCGCGTGAGTAACCTTCCGCATCGTCAAGACGGGAAAACAGGCGGATGAGCTTTGCCATTTCGGCGGCGCCGTCTCCCCCAACGCTGATGACGCCGTCGCATTCCTCCTCGGCGAACAGGCGCGCCCCCCTAAGGACGTCCCGGTAATCGGGCGCATCCGAAGTGGTTTCGAATACGGCATACTGCACAAACCTTTCAAGATAGGCCCTAAGGAACCACGCGCTTCCCCAGGCATCGCTGACGATCAGCGGCTTGCGTACACCGCCGCGGGCGAGCAGCTCTTCCAGCTTCAGTATGCTGTACGCGCCACAAAGGACCCGCTGCTCCATCATGTCGCTGCAGGTTATGCGTTGTGAGACCATCCCGGCAGCGTCCGCGCCGGGGACGTCTTCGAGCAGGCCGTCCCAAACCACGGCACGCGCGTCCTTCAGGGAGTTAACGCCCTTTTTCAGCCTGCAAAGGGGCTGGAGCGCGAAACAGTCCCCGTTTGGCTCCCCCGCAGGGGGGCCCACGGCCCTGATACGGCCGTCATCAAACGCCTGTACGATCAAGGCCCCGCCGTGAGCGTCGTCCGGCGCCTTCACGGCAAAGGCCGGCCCGGGTCCGTCTATGAATCTTTCCATCGATTTCCTGTTGAAAACCAGGCTTTCGGACAGTATGATCGCGTCTTCCTCAAGCGTCCTGTCCGGGTCGCACACGTACATGATGTTGCTTCCCCGGTTATACACGGGATCATCCGTCCATGCGAATTCAAACGCACGAAACGCTTCCTGACTCGTAAGCGGTTCCAGCCGCGCCTTTTTCGTTCCTGCACGGATCAAAAAACGCGTAATGCCGCATTCGCCCAGTATACGGAGCTGCCGTTCGAAAACGGATTCGCCGTTGTTCAAAGAAACCAAAGCTCCACCGGCGTTTTCTCTGGTGGAGTCGTCATTCGTCGCGAACGCGTTACATACAATTACTGCTAACATCTGCTATCCGTTTCCTATATAACTTTTATTAGCGTCGAAGCAAGGCCCGGTCACTGGTTCTCGTATGCTTCCATGACTTCGTTGACATCCCCCTGTTTCACGATCTTTCCTTTGTTTATCCAGATCGCGCGATTGCACAGTTTTCTTAAAACATCCGCGGAATGGGATACGATGATCACGGTCCTCGAATGGTCGGCGATTAATTCCATCATTTTATTATAGCTTTTTTTCTTGAACTTTGCATCTCCTACGCTGAGGACTTCGTCTACGAGCATGATGTCCGGTTCCATGATCGCCGTTATGGAAAACGCGAGTTTGGAATACATGCCGCTCGAATACGTCTGGACCGGCATGTCTATGAAATCGCCCAGTTCGGAGAACTCTATGATCTCGTCGAGTTTCTCCCTGATCATAGCTTCGCTGTATCCCAGCAATAATCCCGAAAGGAAGATGTTTTCGCGCCCCGACAGTTTGCTCTGGAACCCTACGCCGATGGACAGGAGCGATATCGTGTTCCCATACGTATTGATCGTGCCGCTGTTGGGCGCAAAGATACCGGCCATCGCCCGCAAAAGCGTGGTCTTCCCGCTGCCGTTCCGGCCGATCAGCCCTACGATCTCCCCCCGCTTCACCTCGAGAGAGATGCCGTTTATCGCCCCGAACACTCTCATATCCTTAGGGTTAGACGACCTGCGGAGTTTTTTGATCGACACGCGATTCAAATTCCTGTACGAAATATACAGGTCTTTGACTTGTATTGCAGTTTCAGTCATCAGATCACCTTTGCATAACTGTTTTCATATTTGTAAATTAATTTCAGTCCGATAAGGCAAAGCAACAATCCTATCGCAAACCATATGCCAAGAACCAGAAAATCCGGCGCTTTTTGTTCAAGTAACGCCGATCTGACGGCGTCCATGCAAAAAGCCATGGGATTGCCTCTTAGAAGAATCATGTTATACGGCTCGGGCACGCGGTCCCTGATCGAATAAAAGATGCCGGAGAGATACATCATCAGACGAAGCAGCACGTTTATAATATTTGATATGTCCTCCACGAAAACGCCGAAATGCATCAGAATACAGGCTAACCCGTACGTCAGCATCAATATAACAATAAACACCGGAAAAACATACAGGATATTTAAGCCGAGCGGGACCTGGTATATGATTATCAGTACGATCAAAAGCCCGCAGGACACCAGGAACTTAAATAACTGAACCAGCATGTTTTCCAGGATCAGCACGTGCTTGGGCACATAGATCTTCTTTATGATGCTTTTGTTGCTCCTGACCATCGTAACGCTGGCTCTTATATTTCTGCTGAAAAAATACCATATGATCAACCCCGAAAATACGAAAACGGGGAAATACGGCGTGGTCCTACGGAAAACCACAAGGGCTATGAATATGTACACCAGCATGAAACAGAGCGGGTCCAGTATCCACCAGAGCCAATTCAAATGAGAGTTGGCGACCTCGGATTTCAAATCGCTCTTGGAGGCGTACAGCACATACGGGATATACCGCTTCATGTCTTTTACAAATCTTCGTACCATCTGATACTCCCCGGCGTTTCTGATTTACAGCCAACCAATGTTCAGGCTAACCTTTTTTTGTGACTTCCGTATCGACCGCTACGTCGCCGTCATAAAAGACCTCGCCGATATCGATATTGTTTCGCTCCTCCATGGTAAGCAGATTTACCAGATCGTCGACCGTCCTGATCGGGGACGGGAAACATTCTCCGGCCAGAGAATCTATCCACCGGATGGACGGGACGCTCAGCAGATACACGTCACAACCGAAATACAGCGCTTCGAACAGGGCCGTGGACGCTACCGCGACCACGGTGTCGTATTCCCGAAACAAATCATAAAGCGGAACGTCGGAATTGTCAATTATCCGAACGCCGCGCTCCGTTAGCCCCGCCAGTCCCGGGCTTTCCCTCTTCCAGACCCGGTATTCCGCCGGATGGAGCTTTACTGCGATCTCATATTCGTCAAAGAAACGGTTTTCCATCATCTCTGCAACGAGTTTTTCGATATACCGGGTAATGATCGGTTGCGTCAGGAACAGTAGCTTCTTGTTCTTCGGGTTCCTGATGCCGCCCCTTTCATAGCCTACGATGGGGTTGTTGTAGTAGTCTACCCTGTCCTCCGTCAGGGGGAGGTTGGATATATCGTACCAGAACGAGCCGAAAAGGCAAATCCGGTCCGGGAAATACGGGATGTCCTTCAGCCCGCCGAAACTGTAGTTCATATGATGCCTGGACATCAGGCCGTGCTGGATCTCTTCGGTTTCGATGCCCTGGTCTTTCGCCGCCGCGATAAGCGCGTGGTTGCCGTATCCGATGACCAGCCATATCTTCTTTGGCCCTATCTTTTTAAGCAGCCTTGAATAATACTTATAGTCGATTTTAAATATCTTGATCTGGTCATGCGCCTCCTTGACGATGTTCCCGTCATGTCCGAACCTTTCGGTAAGGCGCGCGGACAGTTCCTTCAGCTTCTCGGGACGGCGCAGGTAATTGCGGATGAAGTATTTATGGAATACCTTCGGAATTATCGTGAAATTCTCGATTTTTCTCGTGTTTTTATCGATCTGCATGGGATGGGTGCCCCAGTTAAGCGGTACGTCCAGCACGAGGTACCTGACTTTCTGCTCCCTCAGCCGGTCGATGAGCCAGGCCGTATTGACGTCCACTTTCTTCCCGTTTACCGTCACCTTCCGCGGATGGGTCACGACCACAACGTCCGCCCTCGGGTACGGCTTTAACACGTTTATCAGCGCCGCCGCACAATAACGCATGAAGTCACGGGCCTTCCCCCCGAGGCCCTCGGCCACGGTAAAACTGCCGGCCCCGAGAATCCCCCTGGCCTTCAGGATATTGTTGTATACCCTGCTCCGAACGAGCTTCCAGAAAAACACCCCCTCCAGCTTTTGCCCGAAGAGTGCGTTTTCTTTTTCGAACTCTATGAAACTATCGGCAAAGTCTCCCGCGTTTTTCATCATAGTAACGATTATTCCCTGTACCTTGCTATGTTTTCATTATTTCGCCCTATTAGTATACTATCAGATATATATGCGGTCAATCAGGCAACCGCTAGGGCTTCGTATAAAAAACCGAAGAGCTTGTTTCAGAGGGGGTCCGGGCTGTAGAAAAAAGGACCATATCGAAGTCTGCTTCCATGACATGCTGTCACCACGTTATCCAAGCCTTCCTGCGTCGTTGTTGACAATTATTTCAATTGTTGTTAGTTTAAGTGTGTTATGGTTTTATAGTGTGTTATCGACCTGTTGAAACAGGGGAATCAGGATTGCTTGGAACGTTTATGCGGTTTATCTGCGAAAGCGCCTGTCGCGCAAACGGAACTGGAAGCAGCGCTCCGACGCGCTCATACGGGAAGGACGGCCCGATGAGGCGGAAACCCGGTTAAAGAAGGTCTTTCGATACCAGCAGGACAATCCCGCGCTGTCCCGGACCGCAGCGCCAACGACTGGGAAGCCGCTGATGCGCGGTTGGAACGGGCGATCGAAACATCATCGGGCCAGACGCAGCAGGCGTACGGGAAGCCTGTGGAAACGGGCAAATATGAAAAGCCAAAGGGCGAAGGCCACGGGGTCACGCAGGAACAGATAGAAACCGCCAAATACATCAGCCTGCAGATACCCGCCCCTTATATGAGGATTGATTTTCTAAGAGGGCATGACGGCATTTATTTCACCGAGTTTTGTTTCGCGCCCGGCGGATTCGGGCAGTTCGACGCGGAAACGGACCGGCGCCCGGGATATCTGTATCTGAGAGCGGAGATCCGTTTGCAGAACGATTTGCCCGGTGGCAAGGCGTTTAAACATTTTGCGCGTTTGGATAACGGATAAAAAGAGGAAAGCTTTATAATTATGCGCTTTGACGAAGCGCGAAAGAACAAGGAGTATGCCGATGAAAAGCGTTAAGTCCATCCTCAGGCCGCTGAAACGAAAACTGATTCCTCCGAAAAAGCAAACCGGAAACGGGCCGGAGCCGGTGAAAAAACCGGAAAACGCCCCTGAATGGGAAAACCTCACGGACGACGAGTTTTCCCTGCTTGCCGCGAGATGCGTGGAAGACGGCACCATCGACGATCTGGTCTCGGATATGATCCTGTCAAGAGGCTCCATGAATAAGGAGTACTTGAAAAGGTTCTCTATAATTCGAAACAAGATCAGAAGAAAATTCAAGGACCAACAACTCATAGAGACAAGGCGCAAACTGTTTAATGCGCATTCTTTGGTGGATTTTACCTACGAACAGATGCAGGATGTTTTTCACCTGAGATTCCCCGTCTTCCAGGCTTCTTCCTATACCGTCAACCTGATCAGGCGAAGGAGGATGCGCCAGATCGGGCAGGTTCCGGAGAGATGGCTGACCCATTCCAAAGAAGCCGCCGACTGCTTCATCAAAAAGCTGGACGTTTGCTATCCCAAAACGACATATCACGTGAAGTTCAAGGATATTCAGCCCGCGACGGACATCGTGATCAAGCCCTGCATCGGACGCGGGGCGCGCGGGGCCTATCTTGTCACCGAATTTGACAACATCATGTCCCTCACTAATAGAATTAGGCTGCACAGCTGGCAGGAGATGGAGGAAAACGTCGGACGCGAATTGAAGTCGGGAGTCATTGGCAAGGACGATTTCATCGTACAGCAGCTCATCTATGACGACCCCAAGGCGAAAACGCCTGCGCGGGATTTAAAATTCTATTCTTTTTACGGGGAAGTCGGTCTCGTTCTCGAGGCCTCAAGATATCCTGTCAAAGAGTATTGGTGGTGGTCCGCCGATGGGAAGCCTGTTGAAACGGGCAAATATGAAAAGCCANNCCACGGGGTCACGCAGGAACAGATCGAAATCGCCAAATATATCAGCCTGCAGATACCGGCCCCTTTCATGCGGATCGATTTTTTAAGAGGGCACGACGAACAGATATACCTTGCCGAGTTTTGCACTTCGCCCGGCAGGTTTGAGCAATTCAACAAAAAAACGGACAGGCTCCTGGGAGACCTGTATCTCAAGGCGGAAATGCGCCTGTTCGAGGATGTACTCAACGGGAAGAGGTTCGACCNNTATCGCGGCATTCAACGAGGAATGGGAACGCCGTATGAGAAGAAACCGGACATAGCCGATAAAATACGGCGGTGCGCATAATCTCTCGGCCCCGCCCCGACAGCCATCGCGCCCGGTCGCGCGATGGCTGTTTTCTGTAAAGGCAGCCCTTTTCACGGCCCGCATGTTCGTATGAACAAAGCGAGGGGGATGCGCTCCCCCTCGCCGGTACAGTCGTTCTCTCCTCAATGGCTGTTCGCGCCCGGCTTCACATGCGCTATACATGCGAGCTGGTTTGCGATCCTTCCCGCGACGCTGCCGTTCAGGTCGCGGCGTGCAGACCCGGCGGNNCGGCTCCGGTACAGGCAACAAAACGCAGTCCCGCCGCATAGCATAGAAAAAGTCCTTTTAGAAGGTGTTTTCTATGTACGCGTTTGTGAATAAATACACGGTTGAGCCGGGCGATACCCTCAGCAGCATTGCCCGGAGATTCGAGCTTCTGTCCGCGACACAGCTCCTTAGGGTGAATCCGGAAATAGCAGACCCCGACCTGATCTATCCCGGGCAGGTGATCAACGTGCCCAAAGTCGTGCCGATGAGCACGTATATTGTCAGGCCGGGCCACAGGCTGTGGTCCATCGTCAGCAACTACAACAGGAAACTCATGCGGTACTACGGCAATCAGATCACCATGGACGAAGTGCTCGCATACAATCCCGGCATCAAAAACCCCGACCTGATCTACCCGGGAATGATCGTCTACTTACCGGAAATTCTGTAGCATGAAGGGACGCGTTCAGCGTCCCTTCATGCTACCATAGAATGCCGGCAATTAAGTTTTTTTCGGTTTTTATGAATACTTCTCGTTCAGCATCTCCTGATTATTGTTAAACGCCGCTGCATTTTGCAGATTCTTCACGTAATACGCGAGATGAAACGCAAAATTCCTGTCCTTAATGTTATGGACAGGGTCGATGCCCAGCACCTCTTTCATTTTTCTTATCCTTAGAAGGACGGTGTTGCGGTGCACGAAGAGCCTCTTCGCGGTCTCATTGATGTTCATGGAACTGTGGTACAGGGCCGCCATGGTCTCTATAAAAATATCGCTCCCGTATTTTTCGACCGACTCGACATACGAGGAAAATATGCTCTCGAAGGTCTGGAAGGGTATGATGCTCTGCAGATACCGGTCGACATAGTCCACAAAGAAATAATCCCCGCCTATCTCGGGCTTTATGTTGTCCTCAAGCCAGGTCAGGTAGCCGAAAACCTGCCGGTATTCTCTGAGGCGCCGCTGCGCCGTGCCCACCAGAAACATGATATTCTCAGGCTCCGGCAAAACGGCCCGAACGCTGTTGATATACTGCAAAATGACCTCCCTCGATTTGCCGGCCTTATTGCCGGGGAATTCTTTGAAAATGGCGATGCAGTTGTCTCCCAGCGGCATGGCGATATCCTGTGCCGTCAGCAGATGCTCGCCCTTGATCTTCTCGAGGACGGTTTCGTTGTCTTTCGCGAAGGACACGCACAGCTTCATGGGGACGCGGGGCAGCGTCAAATCGTACCGGAGGCTTTTTACGAGGTGTTCGAGCTTGTTGATGTTGAGCGGCTCGAACAGCAGCGCGCTGCAAAGGAAATCATGCTTGCTCTGCTTCAGGCGCAGATGCTTCTTATAATATTCCTGTTGTATCATCATTTCTACGGATATGCGCGCCAGATAGGCAAACTTAAACACTTCTTCGGGATCTCCCGTAATGCCCACAGCGCCGATGGTCTCGCCCTCGTACGTGATGGGCATGTTTATGCCCGGCTTTACTCCGATATAGTTATTTTTGTCGGGTTTTACGAGCTTGTATTCAAGCCCCTTGCGGATCACCTCGTAGGCAACCTCGTGGAAATCTCCTACGCGCTTGTGATCGCCGCTTGCGATGATGATCCCCTTCCCGTTCATGATGTTGATATTGTACCCCAGGTTTCGCATGATCCGTTCGACAAGATTCTGTGCAAACATACTATCGAGCATCAATACGTCACTCCATGCAGTATTCAGCATTCTGTATGCTCATCATAACGTATTTCCATCCGAAATACCATATCGCATAAGTGCGCTTTATGCTCATCGTACATATTTGTGGCGTTTTACTATTCTCCTTATACATTGTATGGAGCCATATCAAGTAATACTATATATATAGGCATAATGTAGCGTGCTGTGCTCGTATATACGCTTGATTACTTTTAATATCGGCTTATTTCTTATATTATTTATTATTCTTTTGCCAAAGTTTGGCTGCGAAGGAACATCTTCCTCTGCGGTCAGAAAAAGAATAGGAGGTATTATTCTATGGATCTCGTTTCTATCATTCTCGCGTTCGCGGCCGGCATCGTCGGCACCACGATCGGCGGAGTCCAGGCATTCGTATGGTGCGGCTTCGTCGGTCTGGCCGGCATGGGCGTCGACGCGGCCCTGGGCGGCATGCCGTTTATCGCGGCTGTGCCGTTCGGATTCTGGTTCCACCCCGCGATGGCCTTCCTGGGCGGCGTAGGCGCAGCGGCCTATGCCCGCAAAATGGGGTACATCGAATCGGCCAAGGACGGCACCGCCACGGCGCTTTCCGGCCTAAGGAAACCCGACGTCCTGTTGATCGGCGGCCTGACCGGCGCGATCGGCTGGGTCGTCATGACGCTCCTCACCGGGCCGGATTTCCTCGGGCTGAAGGCCGACGGCGGCGCCGCGGCCATCTTCCCGCTTTCGCTGATCATCAAGGCCCTCGCCGACGGCGGCAACATCTTGGGTACGGTTCCCGATGAGATCAAGGCGCAGGGCGGACGTTTCGGCGGCAATTACACGGCGTGCTGGGTGCCCCAGCAGCGCGGCGGCTGGCAGAAACTCGTTACAGGCATCGGCTGGGCGCTCGTTTCGGCCTATGCGACGTTCTTCCTCTTCCAGTTCCCCGAGACTGCCGGTTTTGCTCCGTTCGTCGGCTTCTTCATCTCGGCCTCGACGCTGATTATGCTGCTTATCGGCTGGAGCATCCCCGTAACGCACCACATCACGCTTCCCGCGGCCTACGGCGTATTGATGCTCGTAACGGCCAACGGCGGCTCGATCGCCGGGATCCCGGTGGAAACCGCTCTGATTTGGGGCGCGGCAATCGGTGTTGCGGGAGCGTTCATCGCCGAGTTCCTCTCGGACTGCTTCCATGTGTACGGCGACGTCCACGTCGACCCGCCGGCCATGGCCATCTTCACCACTTCCCTGTGCACGATGACGATTTTCCCCGCACTGGGTCTGGATACGGCAGGCATCGCCGTTCCTCTGGTGATTATCGCAATCTGCCTGGTCGCAGCGGCGCTTGGCAACAAGAAGTATGCTACTGAATAAAGGCCTTAGCAAAACGATTTGAACTGAACTTCCATACATAACCTCTGCTTAGAGGGTGGCGTCCGCAAGGTACGGACGCCGCCCTCTCGGCGTATGATGGAACAAAAATTGCCCGGCAATGTGCAAAGGCGGACTTATGATATGTCCCGTATGCCGGCACAGCAAAAACGGCGCATCTGCGCCGTTTCGTCCTCCCCCGGCACACATGCCGTTTTTCTTGCGGGAAGGGTTTGTCTGCATCCGCGCCGGCCCGCCGGCCGGCCTGTTTATTCAGTCCTGCACGTACGCTAAGAACGCTTCGTAGAGCCCGGGGAACGCGCGCTTTATGTCCGCGGGCTTGAACTCCCTGTTTAAAAACACGTGCTCGCTCGTCGCCCGTGCGATCAGGCGCTGGTCGGAAGTGCGGACGATCTCGTAGGCGAAGACGATCTTCACGCGCCCCAGCTCCTTTATGGACAGGCGCACGCACACCTCGTCCCCCAGCTTCGCCGGCGTGACGAAGTCGACGCCGAGCCGGATCATCGGGAAATAGTATCCCTCGTTCAGGAGCGAAACATAATCCGTGCCGTGTTTTTTCAAAAGGTCGAACTGCGCCGTCTCGAGCCAGTGGTTGTAATGCGAATGATGTACGATTCCGTGCGCGCCGCATTCGTCGAAACGAATGCCGATGATGGTCTCGCTTATCATGCTTCTTCCTCCATGTGCGACGTTTAAGCTACGTCAATCGGTCCACGAGGACGTCTCTTGCTTCTTCGGCCTCCGACGCCAGCACGCGCACCTCGAAACAGTTCTCCTCGCGCGGGACGTCTTTAAAGACCCTCCTGATCTTCACCATGAATCCCTCCGCCTTGAGCAGCGACCGGATCCGGATCGCGCTGTCGGCGTTCTTTGCGATGTGTATGACGACCCACATAGCATAGCGGCTCCTATTCCCCGGAGATTAGCTCCCCATGCTTGGTGAGTATCTGCGCCCGGCCCCTGATCTTTATCGCGGACGTAACCTGCGTGAACTGGGCGATCACCACTTCGCCCCTGTCCAGTTTCTCCGTGTGGTGAAACTTCGTGTCGCGCCCCCGCGTCATGCCGATGATGCTCACGCCGTCCTCGAGCGCCTTGACGCAAACGTAGTCGGCCTGCTGGTACTGCAATTCGGGATCCATTTTCGAAACCCTCCTTTGCACAGCCGATTTTCATCATTATACCATATGCCGCCGGCGATTCCATCACCAAATCAGATATATTTGACGTTGGACCTTCCGACGAGGACGCCGAGTTCTTCCCTAAGTTCCGCCGCCGGCGCGACGCAGTATTCGCGCGGCATCCGCTTGGCCCTGCCTGTGTCGCCGAACCGGATCGCGAGCGGCGTCTCGCCCCTGTACCGCCCGGTGATGGCGAGAACCCTGCGCAACAGCTCCTCGTCGGCGCCGTTTTCCACCGTCACGCAGAGGACGCGCCCGGGCTTTGCGCAGTGTTCGAGGGGGACGGCGCTCTCCACGATCACCTGCGGGCTCTCCTCCTCGCGACAGCTCACGCGCCCCGTCACGGCCACGAGCGCGTCCGGTTCGAACAGCGCCGAATGCCGCGCCAGCACCGATGGGAATACGATGAGCTCGACGCCGGCGTACAGGTCCTCCAGCGTGACGTAGGCCATGACCTGGTTGGTTTTGGTGGTCTTGAGCCGCTTGCGGGTGACGATGCCGCCAAGCCGCACCGTAGCGCCGTCCTTCACCGCCGTTTCGTGGCCGGGGTCGCCCGCGCCGAGCACCTCCAACACGCTGCAGCCCAGGGAATCGACGACGTCGCGGTACTGGGCGAGGGGGTGCCCGCTCAGGTACAGCCCCGTCATCTCCTTTTCCTGCGCCAGAAGGACCCTCTGGGGGAATTCCTCCATTTCGGGGAAGGCCTCGTCTTGCGCCGCGCCCCCCAGCGCTTCCCGGGCTCCCCCGCCCATGTCGAAGAGGGAGACCTGCCCGTCGATGTTGCGTTTCTTATCCTGCGCGCACGCGTCCATCACCTTCTCGTACACGCTCACCAGCACGATGCGCCTGTAGCCGAGCGAATCGAAGCACCCCGCCTTTATCAGGCTCTCCGCCATGCGCTTGTTCAGCGCGTCCGCGGGCATCCTCCTGACGAAGTCGGTGAAGGTCTTGAAGGGCCCGCCCTTTTTACGCGCGGCGGCGATGGCCTGCGCGGCGCCCTTCCCGACGTTGCGTATCGCGCTCAGGCCGAAGCGGATGTGCTCCTGCTCGGGAGAGAAATCGAAAAGGCTTTTGTTGATGTCGGGGGGCAGCACCCTTATGCCCTGCCTGCCGCAGGCGTGGATGTACCCGGCCACCTTGGACGGCGTCCCCATGAAGCTGTTGATGAGCGCCGTCATGAACTCCTGCGGGAAATGGCGCTTGAGATAGGCCGTCTGGTAGGCAACCACGCCGTAGGCCGCGGCGTGCGACTTGTTGAACGCGTACTGCGCGAAGTCGAGGATCTGGTCGAATATCCGGTTCGCGATTGTCTCGGGCACGCCGTTTTTCAGGGCGCCCGGGACTGCTTCCCTGCCGCCATCGTCGAGCCCGTACAGGAAGATGCGCCGCTCCTTCTCCATGATGTCCGCCTTTTTCTTGGACATGGCCCTTCGCACCAGGTCGCTGCGCCCCAGAGAATACCCCGCCAGTTCCCGCACGATCTGCATCACCTGCTCCTGGTACACGATGCAGCCGTAGGTGACGCCCAGCACCTTTTCGAGCGCGGGATGCATGAAACGCACGCGCGACGGGTCGTTCTTGCCGGCGATATACTGCGGGATCTGGTCCATCGGCCCCGGCCGGTACAGGGAGATCGCCGCGATGACGTCCTCGAAACAACCCGGCTTCAGTTCCCGCAAAAACGCGCGCATGCCCTGGCTCTCCAGCTGGAACACGCCGTCCGTGTCCCCCTGCCCGAGCATCTCGTACACGGCCTCGTCCGTAAAGTCCAGCGCGTCGGGGTCGATCTTGACGCCGCGGCATTCCTCGATCAGGCGCACGGTGTCGCGGATCACGGTCAGCGTCCTTAGGCCTAAAAAATCCATCTTCAAAAGGCCAAGTTCCTCCAGCGTCCCCATCGGGAACTGCGTGGTCACGCCCGTGTCGCTGCGCTGCAGGGGCACGTACTCGGTCAGGGGCTCCTTCGAAATCACCACGCCCGCCGCGTGCGTTGACGCGTGCCGCGGCAGGCCTTCGAGCTTTTTGGCCATGTCCACCAGCTTTTTCGTCCGGGGATCGTTTTCGTACGCCGCGCGCAGTTCGCCGCTGACCAGCAGCGCGCGCTCGAGGGTGACGTTGATCTCGCCCGGCACCATCTTCGCTATTGCGTCCACCTCGCCGTAGGGGACGCGCAGCACGCGGCCCACGTCCCGTATCGCGGCGCGCGCGGCCATCGTGCCGAACGTGATGATCTGCGCCACGCGGTCCGCGCCGTACTTCTCCACGACGTAGTCGATCACTTCCTGGCGCCGCTCGTAACAGAAGTCGATGTCTATGTCGGGCATGCTGATGCGGTCGGGGTTCAAAAACCGTTCGAAGAGCAGGCCGTAGCGCAGCGGGTCGACGTTGGTGATGTCCAGCGCGTAGGCGACGATGCTGCCGGCGGCGCTGCCGCGCCCCGGGCCGACCATGATCCCCCGCTCCTTCGCGTAACGGATGAAGTCCCACACGATGAGGAAATAATCCGTAAACGCCATCTTGGTGATCATGTCGAGTTCGTAGCGCAGGCGCTCCAGGTGCGCCGGCTCCACCTTCTTGTACTTCCTCCTGAGTCCGTCCTCGCAGAGCCTCGTGAGGAAGCCTTCGTTGTCGCTGCCATGAGGCGGCGTGAAGCCCGGCATGTGCATGCGCCCGAATTCGAGCTCGACGTCGCATCTTTCGGCGATGGCCGCGGTGTTTTTAAGCGCCTCGGGCACGTAGCCGAAAACGGAGGCCATCTCCTCGGGGGACTTGAGGTAGAACTCGTCGGTCGCAAAGCGCATCCTGTCTTCCTCGTCGACGAACCTGCCGGTCTGGATGCACAGGAGCACGTCCTGGGCCTCGGCGTCCTCCCGGGCCACGTAATGCACGTCGTTGGTGGCCGCGAGGCCGACGCCCGCCCTGTTCGCGATGTCGATGAGAAAGGGGTTAAGGCGCTTCTGTTCCGGTATCCCGTGGTCCTGCAGTTCGATAAAGAAGTTGTCCTCCCCCATCGTGCGCGAAAGACGCCGGGCGAGTTCGAGCGCTTCTTTTTCCCGCCCCTGCGCCAGGTACCGCGGGATGTCCCCCGCGAGGCAGGCGGACAGGGCGATAAGGCCGGAAGCGTACTGCTCCAGCAGCGCGTAGTCGATGCGCGGCTTGTAGTAAAAGCCCTGCGTGTAGCCGATGGACACCAGCTTCATCAGGTTTTTATAGCCTTCCCGGTCGCGCGCGAGGAGCACGAGGTGCGCGTATTCCCTGTCGGCGCGCACGTCCTTTTCGCGGTGGTCGCGCGGGGCGACGTAGACCTCGCAGCCCAGTACGGGTCTGATCCCGCGCGCCTTCGCGCATTTGTAGAAATCCACCGTGCCGTACATCGCGCCGTGGTCGGTGAGCGCGAGCGCGCCCATGCCCTGGAGGGCGCACGCCTCCACCAGCTCCCCGACGCGCCCGGCGCCGTCCAAAAGGCTGTATTCGCTGTGTACGTGCAGATGTGTGAACGGAAGCATTGCCGCTCCTTTCTGTTCAAATATCACATTCGTCAAGCCGGAAGTCTTTTTCCACGAGCTCCGTAAGCGCCAAAACCGCTTCTTTGGCGTCGGGCCCTCTGGCCGCGAGCGTGATGCTGTCCCCTTCCTTCGCCGTCAGGGAAAGCAGCCCCATGATGCTCTTGGCGTTGATGATCTTGTCCCTTCCCGCCCCCACGATGTCGATCCTGCAGGAAAACTTCGCCGCCACGATCGTGAAAAGCTCGGCGTTCCTCCCTCTCAGGCCCTCTTTTGCCCGTATAACCAGCACCTTCCTGGTCATATCATCCTCCCCTTTCGTCGCGGAGTTCCTGAGCAAACCTGTTTATGCGCCTCAGCCGGTGGTTTATCCCGCTGCGGCCGACCGAGCCTCCGGTGAGCCTGACCAGATCGGAAAGCGTGGCGTCCTCGTTCTCCAGCCTCAACCGCGCGACTTCCCTCAGCGGCTCCGGGAGCGCTTCCATTCCGACCGTTTCCTGGATATAGCGTATGTTCTCGATCTGTTTGTACGAAGCGTTGAGCGTTTTGTCGAGGTTGGCGGTCTCGCAGTTGATTGCCCGGTTCACGTCGTTGCGCATCTGCTTTATGATGCGCACGTTCTCCATGTTGAGGATCGCGTTGTACGCCCCCATCATCGCCAGCAGGTCGGCGATGTGCTCGCCTTCCTTGATGTAGACGACGTAACTGCCCTTGCGGCGTATCACGCGCGCGCCCAGGCCTTCGCCGCAGATGAGGCGGCACAGGTCATGCGCGAATTCCTCCTGATGGATCACGAACTCGAGGTGGTACGCGCGCTCCGGGTTGCTCAGGGACCCCGCCCCGAGGAACGCGCCGCGCAAAAACGCCCTGCGCCCTATTCCGTTGCGCACGATCGAGCGCCGTATGCGCCGCACGAACTGCGTCGGCAGCGTGTCCCTGCTGTTTATAAGGCCGGTGTCCCGCAGTATGCCGAGCGTTTCGCCCCTGACGTATACGCTGTAGCCCCGCCTTTTTTGAAGCCGCTTCCGCCTGGATACCCGTATCTCGGTCTCGATCGCGTACAGCCCGTGCAGCAGCGACAAGACGCGCCGCGCGACGCCGGGGTGTTCGGTGTGGACCACGATGCTCATCTTCGAGCCCGTGAGCCCGAGCGACCCCGTGACATGCAACAGCGCGGAAAGCTCTGCTATCTGCTCGGATTTATGCGCGGGTCTGACGCCGAGCAGTTCGTCCTTTACGTCCGATGCGAACGACAGCGTAGCTCACCTCTTATTCCGGCGCGTCCTTAACCAGGTCCCGGTGGGCGATCGATACGCAGATGCCCTTCGACCTGAGGTCTCTAATAAGCGCCTCCGCGATCGCGACCGACCTGTGCATGCCGCCGGTACAGCCGATCGCGATCACCAGCCGGTTCTTATCCTCTTTCAGATAATACGGCAGCAGGTACTCGATCATGTCCACCAGCTTTTGCAGGAACACTTTCGTCTGTTCGAAGGAGAATATGTAACCGGCAACGTCCTCGTCGATGCCCGAATGGTCCTTGAGTTCCGCGATATAAAAGGGGTTGGGCAAAAACCGCACGTCGAAGACCATGTCGGCGTCGGTCGGTATGCCGCGCTTGAAACCGAACGTCGCCACCGATACCAGCACCCTCTCGTCCATGCCCTCTTCGAAGAATACCTCTCTTATCACCGAACGGAGCTTTTTGACCGAGAACACGCTGGTGTCCAGCACCAGGTAGGCGCGTTCCTTGAGCGGCTGCATGAGCCGGCGCTCGCGTTCGATCCCCTCCACGACGCGCCCGGTCGGCGCCATCGGATGCTGGCGCCGCGTCTCGTTGAACCGCCGGATCAGCACCTCGTCGTTCGCGTCCATGAACAGGATGCGCACCTTCACGCCCATCTTCTCAAGGGTGTTCAGGTTGTCGTAAATAGTGCTGAAGAAGTCGCCCGAACGGCTGTCCACGGCGATCGCTGCCTTTTTTATCCCCGAGTCCTTCCGTTCGCACATGTCGACGAAGTCGGTGATCATGCCGGGAGGCAGGTTGTCCATGCAGAAATAGCCGATGTCCTCGAGGTTTCTAAGGGCCTGTGTCCGTCCGGCGCCCGACAGCCCGGTGACTATGACGAGATCCATTATGCATAAGCCTCCTCGTATGCTGNNATGCTTATTCCCCGGGCCGGGCCATCCGCATCCCGCGCCCGCCGCCCTCGGCGTTGATTACGTCGGCTTCGGTGAGCCTGGCGCCGGCCGCCAGTTCGATCTGCCGGGAAAAATCCCCCACCTCGCTTGGTCGGTGGGCGTCGCTGTTTATCATGAACGGCGCGCCCCTTTCCTTCAGGCGCCTCAGCTCCCCGGCCGGGAGCAGGCCGTGCCTCGCGCTTATCTCGATCGCCGTGCCCGTGCGCGCGGCCGCTTCCCCCAGCATGTCCATATCGAGGCCGATCATGCTCCCGGGATGGGTGATGCAGGCGATAGGGTACCTTTCCATCGCCCGCACGAAGGCCTCCGTGCTCTTTTGCACCCGTTTTTCGCCGCGCGAAAAATTGGCTGCGAAAAAATGCCAAAGCGTCCCAATGTCTAAAAGCCGCGCCGTGCGGTGGTACCCCGCGAGCAGGTAATCGAAGTTCCCTATCAGGCCGTCAGGTATGTCGATGGTCCCGTCAAGCCCGGTGATGTTGGCCTCTACGCCCATCAGCACGCGGATCCGTCCCGCGTATTCCTCGTTGAGCGTGTCGACCTGCTCCCTGAGGAGCGGGAGCTTCCCCGGCCTCAAACCGAAGAAGACATGGCCCGGGCCGTGGTCCGTGATCCCGATCGCCGTCAGGCCGCGGCCGATAGCGGCGCGCACATTGTCCTCCACGCTGCCCCTGCCGTGGCTGAAAGTCGTATGCGTGTGGTAGTCTGCCGTTATTCTCATTATAATCCGTCTTGCGACGTTTTTATCTGTCCTTTCGTTTATGGTTCCCCCAGGACCTTTATCTCGAGTTCCAGCCCGACGCCGGACGCCTCCTTCACGCGCGCGCGCACGGCGTCGGCCAGCTCGAGGACGTCCTTTGCAGTCGCGCCGCCCGTGTTGACGATGAACCCCGCATGAAGCTCGGACACCTGCGCGCCCCCTACCCGGAGCCCCTTGAGCCCGGCGGCGTCGATCAGCCGCGAGGCGTACCCGCAGGCCGGGCGTTTGAACGTGCTGCCGGCGCTGGGGACGTTCAGGGGCTGTTTCGCGCTGCGCTTTGCGCCGATCTCCCGCGCGCGCTCCTGCGCCCAGCCGTCCTCGTCCTCCCTCAGCACGAACTCCGCTTCGAGCACGATCAGGCCTTCGTCGGCGAACACGCTCCTCCGGTAGCCGAGGTCTTCCTCCCCGACGGCCCTGGTCCCGGTGCCACCGCTTCTGTCCATGTACCATACGCGCGTGAGGCAGTCCGCGATCTCGCCGCCGTAGGCCCCCGCGTTCATCATCACCGCGCCGCCCAGCGTCCCCGGTATCCCGCAGGCGAACTCCAGTCCTGCCAGCCCCTTTGAAAGCGTCTGGTTCGCCAGCGCGGAAACGGGCACGCCTGCCTGCGCCCGCACCCGCGTCCCCTCGGCGGCGACGCGGCAAAAACCCTTGCCGACCCTGAGGACGACGCCGCGGATGCCCCCGTCGCGCACCAGCAGGTTCGTACCGTTCCCGACGACGGTCACGGGCACCCCGTGCGCCCGGCAGACGGCGAGTGTGTCCGCGATCTCGTCTGCGCTCCCGGCAAAAACCATGACGTCGGCCGGGCCGCCAATCCGAAACGACGTGTGCCGGTCCATAGGCTCGTCCCGCAAGACGCGCTTCGGATCGCCTATCGCCGAGAGCAGCGCCTGATATGCACGTTCTGTCTGCATGGCACCGTCCTTTGCACTTTCATCCGTCAGGGGTAAGGTCAACGCCGGTCTATCCCTGTTTACAGGTCGCACGCATGTCCCTCACCAGGGACTTAAGCGCTTCCTTATCCCCTCTTGCCGCCTTTTGCAACCACTCTTCCCATCGCGCGCGCACCCTTGCGTACCCGAAGCAGGGGGGCGCCGCCGTGTCGCGCACAAACGCCTGTTCCGCCGCCCAGAAGCGCTGGTCGTCCTCGTAGAGCGGCTCGCCGCCCTGAAGGACGGGGAACATGGCAATGCCCTTCACGCTTCTTTGCGCCTCTTCGGAAACGAAGCTCCGTGCCAGCTGCGCGCAGATTTCCGCCTTCGCCGCGGGCTGGCCGCTCACTACGCCCACGTACTGCACCATGTCCGTGAACCCGGACAGCGCCCAGAACGCGCAGCTGAACCCTTCCCCGTTCTCGTAGTTGGACCGCGCCGTGGCGGCCGTGTTCTGGTTCCCCAGGCATAACAGGCCGTTCCCGCTGTAGAAGATTCCGGCGCCTCTTGTTCTTTCGAGGGCTTTTACGGCCGCCTCCCCGTCCTCGGCCAGCGCATACGCGAACGCGAGCGACGGGTTCGAATAATCGGTCTCATCCGCGCAGAGCGAGCCGCCCTCCGCCCCGGCCATCCGGGCGACTTCCGGCGGACCGTAGCCGATGTCCTCCGGCGGCATGACTCCCGCCAAAATGCCCAGTTCCTCGTTCACGGCCAGGACGTACGCGCCCGACATCACCGGGAGCGCGTAGGTCTTCGCGCCTTCTTTCCCCGAGTCGGCGAGCGCCGCGTTCAGCCCCGACGGCGCGTCGAGGGGAAGGAGCATGCCGGGCGAATCGAAAAACCCCGTGGGAAAGACGATCACGTCCGGCTTTTCGCCTGCGTCAAGCGCGGCCTTCGCTTCCTCGAACCGCATCGCACGGACGTCGACGTACACGCCGAACGCGGCCTTCTCGAACTCCCGCACCCGTTCGCGCACCCAGCCGCCCAGCGTGTTCTGGCCGACGGGGAACCCCGATACGGCCCAGAGCGATAGCTGCCCCTGCCATACGGGCGGCGTGGGCTCTATCCATTCCTGATAGCGGTCGCGGTTGACCTGCGGCCCGATGAGCGACGGCGCAAACAGGGCGAAGGCCACGAGCAGGGCGCAGAGGATATAGCTCGTTTTGTCCTTGTTCCATTTCATGGTTTTGCTTCCCTAGTGTTTATGATACCTACTAACACTATGAAAAGCAGACCCCGGGTATTACTTAGCCCTTCTCCCCCGCCGCATCGGCCGCGAGCAGCGCCGCCCCCACAATCCCCGCCCGCGCCGAAAACCGCGCCCGCACGATCCCGGGGGCCCCGGCCCCGCCTATTCTCAGCGCGTCCATCTTCTGCCTCAGGGGCCGAAGCAGGAATTCCCCCGCCTGTGCGACGCCGCCGCCGATCACGATGACGCCTGGGTCGATAACCCGCGCCGCGTTGGTCAGCCCGAGCGCGAGGTCGGAGGTGTACCGGTCCCAGGCGGCGAGCGCCATAGGGTCGCCCTTTTCGGCGCACCGCGCCACCAGTTCCGCCGTGACCCGTTCGGGCCTGCCGCCTGCCAGATAGGCGATCAGCCCGTCCGGGTCCTCGATCACGGCCTTTTGCCCCGGTCCCGCGAGGGCTCTCGCGGAGGCGTACATCTCCAAACAGCCGCGGTTTTTACAGCCGCAGAGGGCGCCGCCGGGGTAGAGCGTCATATGGCCGAGTTCCCCCGCCAGGCCGTGCGCCCCGCGAAGCAGCCTGCCGTGTGCGACCACTCCCGCGCCCACGCCCGTGCCCAGCGTCACCACCAGCGCGTTTTCGTGGCCCTTCGCCGCGCCCGCGATGTGTTCGGCGGCGGCCGCCGCGTTCGCGTCGTTGTCCAGCGCCACCGGACAGGACAGCGCCTCCCCGAGCAGCGCGGCCAGCGGCACGTCCCGCCAGCCGAGGTTGGGCGCCCATTTTACGACGCCGGTCCTGTCGTCCACCCGGCCGGGCACACCCACGCCGGCCGCCGCGACGTCGGCCGCGGTAATCCCCGCGCGATCCAGCGTGTCCAAACACAACGCGGCCATGTCTCGGATCACCTGCCGCCGGCCGCGTTCAGGCAGCGTCGGGCGCTCCCCCTCGCTGCCGATATGCCCTTGTGGGTCGACCAGGCCCGCCTTGATGGCCGTACCTCCCAGGTCGACGCCCAGATACAGCGGCGTCTTCACTGCCCCCTCACGGTTCCCGTTTGTCGGGCGGCTGCAGCAGGTGCAGCTCGCCCATCATGCGCCTGTCCAGTTCCGCCGCGGTGGAATAGCCTATCTTCTTGAGCCTGAAGTTCATCGCGGCGACCTCGGCGATGATGGCGAGGTTGCGGCCCGGCATCACCGGGGTGACGATGTAGGGCACCTTCACGTCCAGTATGGATATGGTCTCCTCGCGAAGCCCCAGGCGTTCGTACTGTCTGTCCGGCTGCCACGGCTCGAACTGCATCACGATGTCGATCGACTTATCGTGGATGACCGCGCCGATCCCGTACATGTTGCGCACGTCTATGATGCCGAGGCCCCTGATCTCGAGCAGGTACCTGAGCACCTCGGGCGACGAGCCCACCAGCTTCCCCTCCTCGACCATGCGGATCTGCACAACGTCGTCGGCCACCAGCCTGTGCCCCCGCTTGACGAGTTCCAGCGCCGTCTCGCTCTTGCCGATGCCCGACTCGCCGGTGAGCATGATGCCCACGCCGTAGATGTCCATCAGCACGCCGTGGCGCGTCGCCTGCGGGGCGAGGTAGTTGTCCAGGTAGGTCATCGTCTTGTGCATGATCTTCGTGGTGGTCAGCGGCGAATCGAGGATGGGCACGTCGTTCTTGCGGGCCGCCTCCATCATTTCCCCGGGCGGTATCTGTTGCCTCGAAATCAGGACGCAGGGGATGGGGTAGCTGAAATACCGCTCCATCGTCTCTTTCAGCTTCTGTTTGTCCAGCCGTTTGAGGTACGCCATCTCGACGGGGCCCATGATCTGGACCCTATCGAACACGAACAGCTCGAAAAAGCCGGTCAGCTGCAGGCCCGGGCGGTTGATGTCGCTCGTGTGCAGCTCCATGTACTCGCGTTTCCCCATATGCAGGATGTTCAGGTCCAGCGCTTTTGCGAACTCCCTGACCGGCAGCGTCCTGATCAAGCGTCATTCCACCTCGTTTAAGACGTATTCCTCTATGACGGCGGCCACGCCGTCCTCGTCGTTTCCGGGGGCGATAAGGTCGGCCGCCTCCAGCACTTCGGGCGTCGAATTCTTCATGGCCACGCCCAGCCCGGCGTATTCGATCATGGACTTGTCGATGTGGCTGTCCCCCATCGCAATCACGTTGCACGCGTCCAGCCCCATATTCTCCGCCAGCCTTCTTAGCGCCGCCCCCTTATGCGCGTCGGGGTGGTATATCTCCAGGAAAAACGGCTGGGATATGCCCGCGATCAGGCGCCCGGGGAAGCGTTCGCGGAGCATTTCGAGCATGACCCTCAGGCGTGAGGCCATGTCCACGCAGAGCACCTTCGGGGTCATAACGCTCGAAAGCTTCAAAAAGTCCCCCACCACTTTCCACTGCATGCAGGTGAAGTGGGAGTACAGCTCGGTGTACATCGTGTAGGCCTCGCACAGGAACTTGGGCGACGCGTCGTAGATCTGGTGGTAACAGTTCTGTTCGTGTAAAAAACCGATGACCTCCCGCGCCAGGTCCTCGTTTAGTTTCTGGTCGAAGATGGTCTCGCCCGTGGCGGAGTCCACCACCACCGCCCCGCCGTTGGTAATGACGGGCTGTTTTATCCCCAGTTCCTCGCAGTATTTCGCCGTCCCCCCGAACGGCCGTCCCGTCGCGAGCACGACCGTCGCGCCTTTCTCGACCGCCCTGGCGATCGCCCGCTTGTTCCGCTCGCTGATCGTCCGGGTGCTCGTGAGCAGCGTATGGTCCAGGTCCAGCGCGATGAGTTTGTATTGCATGTCCGCCTCCGTCTGTAGATGCATTTTTATAAGCCGTGACGGGTGCCCCCGTCAATTACATTATAAGGTGGGGGACGGGTTCATACAAGCCTCACTCGTCTTTCGGAGTTCCGTGGAAATGGTCGAACACGGCCCGGGCGCTCCGCCTGTCCATGCCCTCCACGTCCGCGAGCTCCTCCACCCCGGCCGCTGAGACTCCCTTGACGGATTTATAGCGGCGCAGCAGTTCCGTCCGGCGTTTCTTCCCGATACCCGGTATCCGGTCGAGTTCGGACGCGATGGTGCGCCCGGTCCTCACCCGGCGGTGGTAGGTCACGGCGAACCTGTGGGCCTCGTCCCTGACGCGCTGGAGCAGGTGCAGCGCGGCGCTGTTGCGCTTGAGCACCAGCGCCGCCTCCCGCCCGGGGAGGAACACCTCCTCCATGCGCTTGGCTATTCCCGCGGCCGGCACGTCCGGGCACCCCGTTTCCGAAAGCGCCTGCAGCGCCGCGTTTAACTGCCCCTTGCCCCCGTCTATCAGGAGAAGGCCGGGCAGGTCGGCAAACCCGGCGCTCTTCTCCTTCGCGCGGCGCATGCGGCGGCCGACCACCTCCCGCATGGACCCGAAGTCGTCGGCGCCTTCCACCGTTTTAATCCGGAAACGGCGGTAGTCCTTCGGGGACGGCCGGCCGTTAATGAACACCACCATCGAGGCGACCGAGTCCGTCCCCTGCGTGTTGGAGATGTCGAAGGCCTCTATCCGCGCGGGCGGCGCGGGGAGTTCGAGCGCGTCGGCGAGCTGTATGAGCGCGCCCTCGTGCCGCTCGAAGTCGGTGCGCGCCCTGATAAGCAGCCGGAGGGCCGACTGCGCCGCGTTGCTCTTGGCGAGGTCGACGAGCGCCTTCTTCTTCCCCCGCTTAGGCACGGCGAGGCGCACGCGCGCGCCGCAAAGCCCCCTGAGGTACGCTTCGGTGAGCGGCGGGTCTTCCGGCGCGGCGTTTACGAGGACTTCTTTTGGAAGCGCGGGCGCGTCCGCGTAATACTGCCTCAGAAACTGGGCCATCAACTCCTCCGGGCTCTCCTCCCCCTCCCACTGCAGCTCGAAATGCTCGCTCCCCAGGAGCTTCCCGCCGCGGATGAACAGCGCCTGCACCAGCGCGACGCCCTCTTCCGTATGCAGGGCGAACACGTCCCTTTCGACGCCGGCGTCGGTGGCCATCTTCTGTTTCTGCGAAAGTTCCTCGAGCGCGCGCAGCGTGTCGCGCAGCCGCGCGGCGCGCTCGAAGTCCAGCGCTTCGGCGGCGGCATGCATCCGGTCGCGCACAGCCGCCTCGAATTCGCCCTCCCTGCCCGAGATCAACCCGACGATGCACTCGAGCGCCTGCCGGTAGTCCGCCGGGTCAACCCCGCCGGTGCACGGCCCCATGCACCTGCCGATCTGGTAGTTCAGGCAGGGGCGCTCCCCGCGCGCGATCGCGCGGGCGATGTCCTTTTTGCAGGTGCGCAGAGGAAACATCCTCCCCGCGACGTCCAGGACCTCCCTGAGCGCGCCGGAAGAAACGAACGGGCCGTAGTACTGCGCCCCGTCGTTTTCCCTGCGGCGTACGATCTCGACGCGCGGAAAGTCCTCGCGCATGTCGATGCGCACGTAGGGGAAGTTTTTGTCGTCCTTGAGCAGGATGTTGTAATGCGGCCGGTGTTTCTTGATGAGGTTGCACTCGAGGATGAGCGCCTCCACCTCGTTGTCGGTAACGATCGTTTCGAAGCGGGCGATCCTTTTAACCATCGCCGCGGTCTTGGCGCTCTGCGTTTTTGGCGACTGGAAGTACTGCCGCACGCGGTTTTTGAGCGATACGGCCTTGCCGACGTAGATGACCGCGCCGCTATTATCCTTCATGATGTATACGCCCGGCAAATCGGGCAGCGCCGCGATCAGTCCCCGCAGCTCTTCGGAAATCTCGAACGCCTCCATCTCAGTAGCCCAGTTCCTTCGCCTTTTTTAGGATGCCGGCGGCGACCGGCGCTGCCTTGGACCCACCCGAACCCGCGTTTTCCAGCACGACGGCGACGCAAATAGGATGCCCCTCGTCCTTGACGAAGCCCACGAACCAGGCGTTGGGGCTGACATCCTCGTCCTCGGAAACCTCGGCGGTGCCGGTCTTCCCGCCTACCGTCCATCCGGCCACCCGGGCGCGCGAGCCCGTGCCCGACTGCACGGCCAAGACCATCATGTCCTGGAGCGTTTTGGCGTTTTTGGCGGAAAGCGGCCGGCCGTACTCGGCGGGCTTGAGTTCCTGATAGTCGTAGCCGCGCACGTTGACCAGGTGCTTTAAAAGCTTGGGCTCCATCATCACGCCGTCGTTTGCCACCGCGGCCGTTATCATGCACATGTGCAGCGGCGTGACCAGGTCCTTGTACTGCCCCACGGCCGACCAGCCGAGGTCGCTCTTTTTCGTGGGGCTTTTGTAGGACGACGAATAGAGCAAAAGGTCGCCGAAGAGGAAGTTGTTGTTGAACCCGAACTTCTCCGCCTCGGCCTTGAGCCTGTCCGCGCCCAGGTCCATCCCGATCGTGGCGAAGGTGTTGTTGCACGATACGGCGAACGCCCTTTTGAGGTCGAGCTTGCCGTGGACCTCGCCGTTGGCGTCCGTAATGACGGTCTCGCCCACCGGCAGTTCGCCCTTGCAGGTATAGGTGCGCGTGAGCGCGTCCGGGTAGTATTCGAGCGCCGCCGCCGCGGTGATGAGCTTGAAGACCGATCCCGGCGTGTAGCGGCCCATCGTGGCGCGGTTCACGAGGGGCGAATCCTCGTTGTCCGTATCGCCCTTGTACTGGCTCAGGTTGTAGGGGTCGAACCCCGGCTTGGACACGCTCGCGAGGATCTCGCCCGTTTGGTAGTTCATCACGACCGCCGCGCCGCGGTAGTTTCCCAGCAGGTTGTAGGCGTGCGTGCTCAGCGTGCTGTCGACGGTGAGCACGGCGTCGCTCCCCTCGCGTTTCGCGCCGGTGATCTCCTGGTAGAACCGCTCGATCACGCTGTCGTTGAACCCGAGCAGGTAGTTGGCCATGAACGTCTCCGCGCCCGACGTGGTCATCCCGGAACTGTCGCCCACCACCGAAGAGAGCGCCTTTCGCACCTGCGCGTCCGGCGTATAGACGCGGTTGCCTTTCGCGTCGGTCGTGGCCAGCGTGACGCCGTTGCGGTCCAGTATGTCTCCCGCCTTCACCTGCGATTTCTGCGACGCGATGCGCGGGTTGTAAGGGTTCGTGGCCCAGCGTTCGCCGTAGGTGAGCACGGAATAGGCGAGGTACACCGTCAGCCCGGCGAAAAGCGCCATGAACACGGTGAGCATGATGCGTATGTTTCTTTTCTGCAAAATCATGGGCGGTTCCCCTCCATCTGCTCGAGCATCTCGTCTTCGGCCTGGCCGTTCCTGGCCGCGATCCCCTGCAAAACACCCACCAGCATCATGCACACGATCATGGAACTTCCCCCGTAGCTCACGAAGGGCAGCGTGATGCCGGTGAGCGGTATGAGCTTGATCACGCCGCCGATGATGATGAAGCTTTGCAGCGTTATCATGGACGTGCAGCCGAAAGCGAGCAGCATGTCGAACCGCGTTTTGGCGTTGAGCGCGATCAGCGCGCCGCGGACGATGAAGATCACGTAAAAGGCGATCATGGCCACGCCGAAGATAAGCCCGAACTCCTCACAGATCACCGCGAAGATGAAATCGGTATGGTAGGCCGGGATCACGTTGGGCGCGCCGAGGCCCAGCCCCATCCCCAGCAGCCCGCCGCTCGCGAGGGCGATCAGCCCCTGTACGATCTGGTACCCCTGCGATTCATACGCCGCCCACGGGTTTTGCCATATCGCGACGCGCACGCGCACGTGGTCGAAAAGGCGGTAGCTCGCGTATGCCCCGCCGCCCAGGCCGATCAGGCTCAGGCCGACGAGGGAAAGCTTGTTGGTTCCCACGTACAGCAGGATAAGGAACGTGCCGGCGTAGAGCAGCGCGGCCCCCAGGTCGCGCTGCAGCACCAGAAGACCGAGCATGGCGCCGCAAAAGCCGAAGCAGAGCAGCAGGCGCCGCTTCTGAAGCGGCTGCGCGAACACCGCCGCGAGCACGGCCACGAAGATGAGCTTGACGAATTCGGAGGGCTGGAACGTGGACCCGAGCACGGAAAACCAGCTCGTCGCCCCACCGGCGCTCCGGCCCATCAGCAGGGTCAGCGCGAGCAGCAGTATGCCTCCGCCCGCGAGGATATACGTCACCCTGCGCTTTTGCCAGACGGCAAGCTTCCAGACCCCTAGAAGCGCGAACACCATCGCGATCATGCCCAGCGCGAGCCATCCCGCCTGTTTGAACGCGATCTCCGGGTTCAGGCGGTACTGCACGATGAGGCCGACGGCCGCGAGCATGTTGGCGATGATGAGGATATACCGGTCGATATAGGGGAAGAAATGGTTAACCAGGGCGTACTGCAATATGAAAACCCCTACCATCATGACGCCGAAAAGGATCGCGCCCAGGTCGATGGGCTGGACGCGCAGCGAAAGAAGCACGAACGCCGAGAGCTCGAAGACCATGATGATGAACAGGAGCGCGGCCGCGCTCGGTTTTTTCCTGCCCATGTACCGACCTACCTTTCCAGATTGATGCGCAGCACGGTATTCCCCGCGCGGATCTCGTCGCCGTCGCTGAGCTGCGCCTGTTTTTCGATCCTGTCGCCGTTGAGGAATACGCCCTTTGCATGCGAAAGATCGAAGAGCATGAGCTTTTTCCCGCGGAGCACGACCATCCCGTGGGACGCGTCCAGGGCGGCGGACGGGATGGCGATCTCACAGCGCTTGGAACGCCCGAACACGTTTTCTTTGCGGATGCCGTAGCGCCGGCCCTGCATCTCCCCCACGTCGCAGGCCTCGATTTCGATATATCCGAAAAACTGTTTGCCGATCTCCTTCTTGATCTGCCTGTGCGTCCTGTATTCGGCCATCGCGTTCTCGACGATCCTGAAAAGGATGTAGAGTATGGCGATGATGAACCAGTACTGCATGATCATGGCCAGCACCGAATATGCCGAAGCTTCCAAGAAAACGTTCACCTCTCTTGACCCAGCGGCCTTACATTAATATATCATACCCGCACGTTTTCTTCATCTTTCAAACGCCGAGAGCGGGTCGGATGTTCCCCTCCCCGGCGCCGGGGCGGCCGTTTTATGCGCCAAATCAGCCCTTAGCCGGGCCGTGGGGGCGGCGTTTTTCGGGATCGCAATAGGGGATCAGTGTATGATGAGCCTTCGGATACGGTCCATATAGAAATGGACGACGCGCGTAAACAGCCAGTCGTACAGGACGAACACCGCCTGCGCGGGTATAAGCAGCCAGTACACCGGGAAGCCCGGCGCGAGGTTCGGGAACAGTACGTGCATCGTAAAAAAGTACATCAGCGCCAGCGCCGCGTTGAAATACAGGAGCTTCACGGCCCAGCACAGGATCCTGTCCTGTATCCTTTCGAGGTATTCCTTCGCGATGCCGAAATGCCCGAACAAAAAAACGTAGGGCAGGATCATCAACTTGTCGTTGACTATCAGCAGCCCCAGCAGCGCCGTGCCTATAAAAGCCATGACGGAAAGCGCCGTCTCGCGTTCCACCATCAGCATCGCGACGAATATCGAACTTAAAAACAGAAACCCGAGCCTCCCCGCCGGCACGATGCTCGAGAGGTACACGCAAATAAGCGTGAGGGATATGGTCATTGCGGACAGCGTGACGCGCTGGGAGCCACGCAGGGTTTTCCGGCTTTGGTTCATTGCGTTCTCCTTCATGTCCGGGGCCGGCGCGCTAGCAGCAGGGGATGAAGTCGCCGCCCATGCACTCGCAGCAGCAGTCGGCGCACCAGAGCGTCGCGCAGATGTTGCACAGTCCGCCCGAGTCCCCCTGCATCCCCGAGCGCTGGTACGACCGGCCGTACCCGAAACTCATGCTGTTGATGTTGTTCAGGCCGGCGCGGTACTCGACGTTGTTGGGTTCCATCTGCACCGCCTTTTGCATGTGTTCGCGCGCCTGGTCATACCAGCCCTTCCTCAGGCACACGACCCCGTAGAGGTAGTGCCATTCGGCGTTCCGGCCCTGAATGGCGTTGAGCGCGCTCTCCGCGCCCTGTATGTTCCCGCGCACGATCATGTCCCTTATCTGCGCGAATTCCATGCCGGGGCCCGCGCCCGCGCCGTATGCGCCGCCGGACGGGCCATGCCCTTGCTGCGATTTGTCGGCGAGCATGTCGTACGCCAGGTTTATTTCCTTGAGTTTCTCCTGGGCGAGGTCGGAAAGAGGGTTGTTGGCATACTGGTCCGGATGGTATTTCTTCACCAGTTCGCGGTATGCCGCCCTGATCTCCTCCTGTGTCGCGTCTTCGGACACTCCCAGCACCTTATATGGATCCATCCGCCTGTTTCGATTCCCCTTTCAGCACCCGCTCCGTCCTGTCCATGAGCCCGAGGTAGATGATGTTGTCCAGCAGTTCCTTGTACCGCCGCACGTGCAGAAGCTCGTAGGCCGCGGCACACTGCGAGAGCGAGGTCTTCAGGTTGAACCCGACAGCCTCGCGCATCCCGCGCCGGCAGGCGGCGGCGTCGCCTTCCCTGCCGTACTGGAGCCATATCACGTTGTAACCGTCGCGCGCAACGTCCTTTTCCAGGTCGTCGAACGCGTCGGTGAGGTAGACCCATTTCCCCAGGTTGTAGGCCATCCAGGAAAGCGCGCGCGCATCGCCGCTTTCCGCCCCCAGCTCGGCGAACACGGCCTGCATCATGCGCGCGAAGACGTCGGCCGCCTCGTCCATGCGCGGGCAGCCTGCGCGCTCGAGCACGGCCAGCTCTTCCATCAGCGTTTCCACGGCCCCGGCCATATCGGGGCGCGCCCGGCGCGCGCGCCTGTAGGCGCGGCTCAAAAAAACGCGTCCCGCAGCGGCCTTCTTGCTCCGTTCGTCGCGCCAGTCGTCTCGAAGTTTGTTGTATGCCAGAATGACGTTCGCATCGGCCGCGAACTCGGTGGCGGCGCACGGGCGCGCCACCGGTTTCTTCTTTATGGGGCTCGCGATGCATCGTTCGTTCCTGACCCCGGCGTCCCGCACGCTCAGCGCCGCGGACAAAAGGCCCAGCAGCGCCGTGTCGTAGCTGAGGAACCCGCGCGCGATCGCGCCGTAGCGCCGGGATACGGCCTTGCACTGGCCGCAGTAAAAAGCCCTGTACAGCGCCATGTCCCGCACCCGGAGCTCGGGACGCAGAGGCTGGACGTATCCAAACATATTCTATCGTGTGTCCACCTTATTCACTATGTAGCCATTGTAACATCGTTGCATGCAAACCGCCACCATCAATTTGGGGGCTCGCACCAATCAAGTCTCCCTCTCATAAAATACAACCAGCATAATCTGAGTTTTGGAGGTCTTAACGTTATGTATATGGATTATGATTACGCGTGTTCCGTTTGCGGCCACGGTGCTTATATTTGCGGCCCCGCACTGTACGACAGGGACGAACGGGCGCTTAACGCCGGCGAAACGAAAGTGTGCAAAGGGCGGGGCGCGTACGCCGACCCCTGCGCCTGCCTGTACATGCAGGAAGAAGACCCGTGCCCCTCGCTCCCGCTCGCACAGGCCTCAGTGCGCGACCAGCCTTACGGGCGCATGTTCAATCCACGCGAGGCGCTTTTGCACGGCACGCTGTTCCCCTGCCTGGTCTCCCGATATTAAATAAGGAGGTTGCCTGACGATGCGTAACAAGCGACACATGCTCAACGAAATACGAGCGACCGAGTTCGCGTGTCTCGAACTCCGGCTCTTCCTGGATACCCACCCCGACGACGCCCGCGCCATGGAGGATTACGACATCTGCGCCTGCCGCCTGCGTCAGTTGATGGACGATTACAGCTGCAAATACGGGCCCCTGCTGGGAAACGGGCTGCAGCCCGCGGGCGAATGCCGTACCTGGGTGAAGTCGCCCTGGCCGTGGGAAATGTAGTTGAATAAGGAGGTTACCCCATGTGGATATATGAGAAAAAGCTTCAGTTCCCCGTACGGATCCGGAAACCCGACCTGCGCATGGCCAAGGCGCTCCTCGCCCAGTACGGCGGCCCCGACAGCGAGCTCGCCGCGGGCATCCGCTACCTCAACCAGCGCTATTCCATGCCCAACGACGCCTGCAAGTCGATACTCACCGACATAGGCACAGAAGAACCGGTACCGCATTATTGTCGGGGAAATAAGGGGGAAGACCGGTATTATACAGCATTCATCCCTAATAAGCCTTATCGGCAATAGAAAGCCCCGCAGACACCGCCCGCGGGGCTTCTTTCAAATAGCCCATTTCCCCTCAATAACAAAAGTACTGGTTCCCGACCTTCTTCCACAGGCCCTTCCCCTGCCTGAACTCGCTCTGGAAAACCACTTTGGCCGGGCAGAACCGCTCCCCGTCCAGNNCGCGCTTCGCGTTTTTCACCGCGCGCGCGTTGGGCTTCACGCGCCCCAGCTTGCCTGAGCAGGCGTACTGCCCCCGCTGGTAGACCACGCCACGGAGCGTGTCCGGGAACCGCCGGTCGCGCATGCGGTTGATCACGACGTTCGCGACGAGGAGCTGCATTTCGTCGCTGCACCAGTCGCTCCCCGCCTCGGCGTATACGACCCTGGCGAGCAGGTCGAGGTCTTTCTTCGAATATGCCTGCGCGGGCACCTGCTTGGGCGTTTGCGTCCGTACGGGCGTCGGCTTCGCCGTCTTCGGCGTTTGCGTCCGTACGGACGCCGGCGTCGCCGTCGGCTCCGGCGTTTCGACAACGCTGCCCAAAATTCCGCTCACGTGGTTGAACACCGCCGCCGCCTGTCCCCGCGCGCCCGCCTGCTCCGTCATCCCTATGGTTAACAGGCAGAACGCGATCGATAAGTATATCGCGGGCAGCCTGTATCCCGGTCTTTTCATTCGGCCTCCTGTCCTTCGATTTCGTGTTATTGCATTTATTCTTCGTTCATCCTTCCGGATATGGCCGCAATAAACGGCTCCGTGCGCCGCGAATGCCGGTACATACCGAAAAGGTTATGTTAAGTGTATCCATTTCCTGCGATCTTATCCCGGGCAAAAATTCCATTATTCCCATGTTTTTACTCCGATGCCGTGCTTTACGCTTTGCCGCCCGGCCGCCCGCCTGCCGCCCTGCGCCCGGCATCCCGCAAAACTGCCGGACGCCGGACGCTTAACCGCACGAAAACCCGCCCCCCGATGCTTGTCCAATAAAAAAAGCGCCGGCAAAGCGCCGCCGGCGCACCAAAGCGCGGCTTCACGCGTCCCCGCTTTGCTCCGGCTCAGGCCGCGGCCCGCTTTGCCCCGCTTCCAGGCAGGCGAACGCGGCGGCCTGCGCCGTCTTCCACGCGACGCGCAGCTCCTCCGGCGTCTTTCCCCTGTATGCGTCGTCCGCGATATGCACGACAGGCCCGTCCTCGTACACATATGTTTCGACGATGTTCGGTTTTTTCAATTGAAACCGCCCCCGATACAGTCTATGACCGGCGGCATGTCCATTTGATAGAGTACAATAGTGTTTGC
>DCTV01000002.1 GCA_002329665.1 Christensenella sp. UBA1431 | reverse complement strand
AAAATACTTCGAAGCATTGCCCGAGCAGCACCCACGAAGCCTAACCCAAGTAAATCCCCGCAAAGCTTTGCCCTAGCAATACCCACGAAGCTTTACCCAAACAATTCCTGCGAAGCCTTGCCCTAGCAATATCCACGAAGTCTTACTAAAAGTACTTCGAAGCATTGCCCGAACAGCACCCACGGAGCCTGACCCGAGCAACTCCCTGCAAAGCGGAGCTTTGCAGGGAAGAGGAGGAGCAACGGAGCGAGCGCGAAGAATCCCCGGAGCGCGAAGCGCAAAGGGGATTATGAGCAAAGCGGAGTTTGCTCCGACGAAGGAGCGCGCAGCGCAAAGGGGGAGACGGCCCCGCAAAGCTTTGCCCTAGCAATACCCGCAAAGCTTTGCCCTAGCAATACCCGCAAAGCTTTGCCCTGGCAATACCAATTAAACCTTACTGAAAAATACTTCGAAGTTTTTCCCGAACAGCACCCACGGAGCCTGACCCGAGCAACTCCCTGCAAAGCGGAGCTTTGCGGGGAAGAGGCGGAGCAACCCGAGGCCCCCGCGCGGCTTGCCGCGTGGGGTGGAGCGCAGCGGGGCGAAGAATCCCCGGAGCGCGCAGCGCAAAGGGGGAGACGGCCCCGCAAAGCTTTGCCCTAGCAATATCCACGAAGTCTTACTAAAAATACTTCGAAGCATTGCCCGAACAGCACCCACGAAGCCTAACCCGAGTAACTCCCTGCAAAGCGGAGCTTTGCAGGGAAGAGGAGGAGCAACGGAGCGAGCGCGAAGAATCCCCGGAGCGCGAAGCGCAAAGGGGATTATGAGCAAAGCGGAGTTTGCTCCGACGAAGGAGCGCGAAGCGCAAAGGGGATTATGAGCAAAGCGGAGTTTGCTCCGACGAGTTCCGACGAGATTGCGCCGGGAACGAGCCGGTTTTGCCCCGTTGCGGCCGCGCCCGGCCATGTTAGAATGAATCATGGATAACTATTCGGGACCGCCGATTGCATGGCGGTTCTATTTTTGTGGCAAACCGAAGGCTTGTCATTGTTCTAATAGCCGAAAAGTTTGTACAACAAGCGGGATGGTTCGATTTAAACAGGATTTCTGACGCGTGGTTTAAACGCTGCAAGAACCGGAGGATTATTCTATGGATCGACGGGGCGGAGACTTCGGAGGGGGCGGGAAGAACGCGCTGGTCGAACGGGCCTACGCGCTGTTCGGGCGTTTCAGCCAGTTAACGCGCGCGCTGCGCGAAAGGTTCGCGAAGAACGAGAGGGTCTGGGAAGGGCGGCAGTGGGAGCACCTGCAAGCCACGGAGCCGGGCGCCCCGCGGCCGTCGTCGCCTGTGCTGTTTTCCACCTGCGAATCCCTCTTAGCCGACGTGATGGACTACTACCCGGAGCCGGTGATCCTGGGGCAGGAGCCCGGCGACGACCGGCTGGCGGCGGAACTGAACGAGGTCGTGCGCTACATACTGAAGCGGCGCAACTACAGGAAAACGTACAGGGAAAAGGTGCGCAGCGCGCTCATCAAGGGCACGAGCGTGCAGGAGGTGTTCTGGGACCGTACGCTCTACGGCGGCCTGGGCGACGTGAACGTGAGGGAGTGGGACGTGAAGCATTTCTTCTTCGACCCGCGGTGCGAGGACATCCAGCAGGGGCGCGCGTGCTTCAAGACCCTGCGCCTGCCGCGCGCGTGGTTTAAGCTGAACTACCCGATGCAGGAGCCACAGATGCGCCCGGACGCATACGCGCGCCTGATGCCGGGCGAGGACGAGACGGCGGGCGAGGAGGAAATACTCCTCATCGAATACTGGTACAGGACGCCGGGCGCGTTTGGCGGCGGGAACGTGCACATGGCCAAAGTCGCGGGGGGCGTGCTCCTCGAAGACAGCCGCGAAGCGTGCCCGGACGGCCTGTACGCGCACGGCCTGTACCCGTTCGTCGTCGAGCCGGTCTACAGGCTGAGCGGACGGCCCTTTGGGATGGGGATCATGGACGTGTTCGGGCCGCTCCAGTTCCTGGCCGACCGGCTCGACCAGATCATCCTCAACAACGCGCTGCTGTCCGGGAAGCTCAAGCTTCTGGTGGACAAGGGCGCGGACGTGGACATGGAGGCGCTCACCGATTATTCGCGCGAAGTGGTGCGCGCGGGGCGCATCGACGAAGCCGCCGTGCGCTGGTTTTCGGCGCTGCCGCTGAACCCCGTCGTGTACAGCCACTACAACGGCAAGATCCAGATGATCAAGGAGGAGTCGGGTCAGAACCAGTTCAACCGCGGCGAGGGGCTCAGGAACGTCACGGCGGCCAGCGCGATCATCGCGCTGCAGGAAGCGGGGTCCAAACGCAGCCGCCTGCTGGTCCAGCAGCTCTACGACGGGTTCGAGCAGGTCGTGCACATGATGATCGAACTCATCTCGCAGTTCTACACCGAGAGCAGGCGGTTCATGGTCCGCGGGCCGGGCGGCGAAGAGCACACCATATGCTTTAGCGCGTCGCGTATGGCGGACCGGGCTTCGGGCGAGAAACGCAGGCACTTCGACTTCGACGTGCGCATCGAGGCGCAGCGCCAGACGCCTGTCGAGGCGGCGTACCGGAACGAACTCGCGATGCGGCTTTTGCAGATGTCCGGCGGGCTGATGACGCCGGTGACGGCGATCGAGATGATGGATTTCGAAGGGAAGCAGCGCGTGCTCGCGAAGCTGCGCGAGCGCGAAAGCCGGGCCGGGGCCGGGGACGCGCGCGAATGAGCCGTTCAATCGGGCCAAAAAACGATTGTGAACATGGAGGGACAGACCATGCAGGAAACGATGGAAACCGGGGTTTTCGGCGGCGAGACGCAGGATACGCAGGCCGCCGCGGCCGCAGAAGGCGCTGCCGGCGAGGCCTTGCAGCCGGCCGGCGTGCAGGACGGCGGGCGGGAAGGGGCGCCGCAGGAGGGTGAAGCGGTCGTGTTCGAGTCGCAGGAGGCGTTCGACCGGATGCTGGGCAAACGGATCGAACAGGAGCGCAGGAAATGGCAGCGCGAGCACGGGCCGGCGCTCAAAGTCGGGAAACTGGCGATGGCGCGGTACGAGGGGCTCGACGCCGAAGAGGCCGAGAAACGGGCCACTCGCGAAGAAGCTGGACATCTCGCCCCAGGCCGCCGAATACATCGCGACGCACCAAGGACAGGCGGGCGGGCAGCAGACGGACACCGTCCTGCCGGCGCGGCTTTCGGGCGAACGCCTGGAAGGGCTGTTTGAACAGGAGGCCAAGATCAGGGAGCACATGCCCGATTTCGACGTGGTGGAGTTCGCCGGTTCAAGCGAAATGGCGACGGCGCTCATCGCGCTCGGATACCCGCTGAGTGACATCGTAAAGCAGTTCAGCGGTGAGACGCGGCTGCAAAAGGCGCGCGAGCAGGCCGAGCGGGAGGTCGTGGAGCGCATCCGCGCGCGCAACAGCATGCCGGCGCCGGAGGGAGGATTCGGGCAGGCGGACATGGAGCAGAGCATCCGGATGATGACCGACGAGCAGATCGAGTCCATCGACCGTGCGGTCAGGTCGGGCAAGCGCGTGGTGCTCTAGCCCAGTTTTGAAAGGATGAGACGATGGCTGAGCTTTATACGGCAACGACTTCGTCGGTGCCGACGACGATGCAGGAATACTACGACAGGAAGCTTTTGCTCCGGGCGAAGCCCAAGCTGGTGTTCTACAACTGGGGGAAGAAGAAGGTGGTCCCCCTGCACAGCGGAAAGGCGGTGCAGTTCAGGCGCTGGACCAATTTCGCGCCCATTACCACGCCGCTGACGGAAGGCGTCATCCCCGACGGACAGTCCCTGGCGCAGACCGAGGTCCAGGCGACGATGTCCCCCTACGGCGGGTACGTGGCGACGGAGCGGTTCATGACGCTCACCGCCGTGGACGAGGTCATCAACGACGCGGTCGGGCTGATGGGACAGCAGGGCGGCGAATCGATCGACATCGTGACGCGCGACGCCGTGCTTCTGGGGACCAACGTGCAGTACGCCAACTCGAAGACGGCGCGCAACGAGATAGAGGCCACGGACGTGCTGACGGTAGAGGAGATACGTAAGGCGGTGCGCTCGCTGAAGAAGGCGAACGCGCCCCAGTTCATGCGCGGAGGGCGCGGGTATTACGTGGCGATCGTGACGCCGGAGGCGACGTACGACTTGCAGTCGGACGAGCTGTGGCAGGACGTCGCGAAGTATTCGGCGGGCGAGCGCATCTTCGAGGGAGAGATAGGGAAGCTGTTCGGCGTGATCTTCGTGGAGACCACGCTGGGCAAGGTCTACGAGGGAGAGGGCGCCGGTACGCCTCCCGCCGACGTGGCCACCACGTTCATCTTCGGGGAAGAGGCCTACGGCGTGGTGGACATCGAGGAAGGCGGGCAGCTCAGGACCATCGTCAAGCCCGCCGGGTCGGCGGGAAGCCAGGACCCGCTGGACCAGATCAACACGGTCGGATGGAAGGTGGAGGGCTACGCCGCGAAGGTGCTGCAGCACGAATGGCTCATACGTATCGAGCACGGATTCACGGCGGACTAGTTCCGGCGGCGATACTGCCGGAACGCCAAAAAAACGCCCCCGGCGCGGCCGGCAACGGGCCGGCCGCGTCGGGCGGATGAACGAAACGGAGGAGCGGAAGATGGGCAGAAACAAACCGGACGAAACGAAAAGCGCCCTGAAAGACCAGAAACGCGTGAGGCTGAACATACCGGCCGTGCCGGGGGAAGGGCCGCAGGTGGAGGTGTGCATCAACGGGTACTGGACAGTGATACGGCGCGGCGCTGACGTCGAGGTGCCGCAAAGCGTCGCGGAGGTGCTCAGGCAGGCCGACATCGTTTAGGAGGGAGACCATGACGTTGCTAGAGATCATCGAACGGGCGCTGGTCAACCTCGGGGAGGACACCGACGCCGAGACCGTCGAGGAATACAAGCAGGGGTTCAGTATCGCCGGGCACGTCAACAGCGGCTACATACAGGTGTGCGAGCGGGACTACAGGCCCTGCCGGGTGGAGCAGGCGGAGCTGGACGAAGACGGGTGTTTCGCGCCTTCGGACCTGGCTTTCGCGGTGATTTTCATCGAGGGGGTCTATCCGGCGGGCAAGGCGGGGCTGGCGCCGCCGCGGGCGCATCATGCGCTGCCCGATTCGAGGATACGCGTGCCGGGCGCGAAGGAGGCAACCGTCGACGTCGTGTACCGGTACCTGCCCGCCCTGCTGGAAAACGACGGGGACGCGCCCGTGTTCCCCGAGCGGTTTCACGACTGCCTGGCCGACTACGCGGCCTACCGCGTGCTGGGCGCGGGATCGGTGCTCCGCCAGCAGCGGGCGCAGTTCTTTTTGCAGGAGTTCGAAAGGAAGCGACGGATGATACGGCCCTGCGGGGCGGAACTGGGCGGGACGGGCGCCGGCGCCGTTTGCAACAAGTACGTATAGGGGGCGTGTTCGATGGGAAACGAGGCGGCGCAGTACCGCATAGACCGTTTCATGGGGCTGGACCAGTCGGAGGACGAGACCAACCTGGCCCCCGGATACTCCCCCGACGCGTGCAACTTCGACACCGACGGCGGGAACCTGGCGGTGGCCAGGGGCCTTTCTGCCTACGATACGCCCGCGCACCCGGACATACCGGCGCTGGAGGGGTGCGCGCTTTTGATGCAGTATTTCCCCTACGCCCGGATCGACCAGACCCAGCTGCGCGCGCCCAAGCTCGTCAGCTCGCAGCCCAGCGGCGTGTACCTGCGCGGCCACGAAGGCGGCTGGTCGAAGCTGACGGGCGCGATGGCCTACAGCTCAGTGAACTACCAGCTGGGCAACAAAAACCTGCTGGCCCTGGGCGACTTCGGCGTTTCGATCTACGACGGCGCGAACGTGCAGAGCGTGGCCAACGCGCCGAGGGTGAGGTACCTCGCGCTGAACCACGAACGGATCTTCGGGACGGGGTCCTCCGAAACGGGCGAGATGGACACGGTGTACTGGTCCCGGCCCTTGGACCCCTACGACTGGGGCGCGGACCCGTATAACCCGGACGGCGCTGGCGGGTTCGTGAAGGTGCCCAGCTTCGACGGGGGGGCCGTGGTGGGGCTGTCGAGCATATTCAACGAGATCGTGGTCTTCAAGGAGCACAGCCTGCACCGTATCGCCGGGTCGTCCCCGAGCACGTACGCGGTGGCCAGGATACCCGGCGACGTGCATCCGGTGAGCAACGCGTCGGTCGTGGTCACGGGGGATGCCGCGTACTTCCTCTCGCGCGAGGGGCTGTGCGTGTACGACGGGGTACGGGCCGCGCCCGTACCCGACAACGACAGGCTCAGGGACCTGTGGGAAACGTACCCGCCCGACGGCGCGAGCGTCATGGCGCTATACCGCGACAGGCTGGTCATGGCCGTGGGGGGCGAAACGGGGCGCGTCATCGAGTACGACCTGAAACGGCGCGCGTTCATGGTCAAGGACGTCGGCGTGAACGCCAACGTGAGGGGATTCCTGGTTTTCGAGGAGAAACTCCTGTGTTTCGAGCACGGGTCGCGCGCCATCCGGCGCTACGGCGTGCGGGAAGCGGGGGACGCCTGCCTGAAGGCGTACTGGGAGGTGCCGTGGATGGACTTCAAGATGAAAAACGCGGTAAAGGCCGTCGAGATCGCCTATCTGCACGGGTACGGGGAAGAGGGCGCCAAGCTGGTGATCGAGACGTGGACCGAGAAGAAATACAGGCGCCGCGTCGTGAACCTCCACGCGCAGGCGAAGGTGGTGCGCACGCGCATCAACGTGCGCGGACGGCGCGTAAAGCTCAGGTTCGCCAATTACGCCGAGGAGAACCCGGCGGCCGGGCTTGCGGCGGTGGAGCCCGCGGACGTAAGGCTGTTATCGGGCGTGCAGGTCGCGCTGGAACTCGAACGGGATTAGGGGGTGTATCATGGCGCTCAGGCAGATCTTCGACCCGGCCGACCCGGTGCAGGTCCGCGACATGAACGAGATGTTCCGCGAACTCTATATAACGAAACTGCCGTTGTCGGGCGGCACCCTTACCGGCGGCCTGGACGTTTGCGGACACGACATGAAAAACTATGCGCCTGTTACGGCCGGCAACGGGAATTCCTATGGCACATACCCCCTGGGCTTCAGCTACAGCGTTGTCGACGGCAACAATATCAGCCAGTCCTTTGGTCCTGATTTCCCGTCATACGGGACGGTTGTGAGCTGTAAACACGGCTCCGCCCGCTTCGAGCAGACGCTGACCGCGCACGCGAGCAACAGAAGGTATTACCGCACGTATTATTCGGGCACGTGGCAGCCGTGGACAAGGATACTGGACAGGGACAATACGGGCGTCCTGTTGTGGTCGGGCAGCTGGAGCGGCGGAAGCATCACGGTTCCTTATTTCAGCGAGTATACCGTTTTCAAAGTCAGGGTTTCGGAAAACTCCGCCCGCATACTCGCCGTTGCGGACAGCGGCTGCCTTCGCGGCGGGACGATGTATGCGCTGGAAACGAGCGCGCATTCCATACAGGTCGGCGCGACATACAGCGGCACGACATTGACGTGGGGTTACTGCAACAGGTTCAGCCACCGGGAAAACTCCACGCATAACGGGTTCTACGACGGGGGCTCGTGCACGATTGCCGAGATATGGGGAGTATTGTGATGAGGATTAAGCCCGGAAAAGACGGTTATGTGGAGGGTTACGCCGAGGTCGGCGACATCGAGGGCTCGGTTGCGTTTTACGGCGAGATACCCGAAGGATTCGGTTCGAAAACCTGCAGGTGTTACCGCATCGCCGACGCCGTTACCCTGGTGCCCGATACAGAAAGGCTGGCGCGCATGCAAGCTATGCCCGCCATGCAGGACGAATTGGCCGCGCTTCTTGACTGGTTCGCCTGGTACGACACCCAGGTCATGCAGTACCAGCGCGCAGAAAGGCTGGGGGAAGCGTGCGATATCGATATCGCGAAGCTGGACAGGCAGGCCGCAAAAAACCAGGCCCGTATCAACGGGATAAAGACCGTTTTGAACCGGGGACAGGGGTGATTCGTATGGCTATTGGATATGGCAGCACGGGGAGCGGCGTCAAAAAGCTGCAGCAGGAGTTGAACCGCAAAGGCGCGAACCTGAAAGTCGACGGCATATGGGGGCCCAAAACACAGGCCGCATATGAGAAGTACGGCGTGAAGGCGGCGGCGGCGAAACCGTCCGCGCCCAAACCGGCCGTTTCGAAACCGGCGGCGGCAAAACCGTCCGTCGCCGTACCCAGGTTCGAGTATATGCAATATACGCCTATGACGGAAGCGCAGAAGCGCGCGGCCGCAAAGGCCGATACCGATCCGGCGTACGACGCGCGGCTCAGGGAACTCGAGAAGGAGTATGCGTCCGCCCTGCAGGACAACGAGAACGAGGCCCTGAGAAGGGGCATGAGCCGGTCGAGCTATGTGCTGGACGTGCGTTCGGCCCTGAACGCGCGCAAGGCGGAAAACAGGAGCGCGCTCCAAGGCGAACGCGCACAAAGGATACAGGCGCTGGTCGCCGAACTGACGCGAAAGGACGAGGAGAAGGCGGAGGGCGCGCGCAGATACAACAACGAGATCGCGCTGCAGCTCGAACAGATGCGCCGCAAACAGGCCGAATCGGAACGGGATTACGAAATCGAACTTCGAAAGCTCGCCGCGCAGGCCGCCAGGGACGCGGGCAAGACGGCGGGCTCCGCCGCGAAGCCGTCGGGATCGAAGCCGTCGGGATCGAAAAAGGGGTCCAAGCCGGCCGCGGCGGCGAAAAAGGCGCCGAGCGTCAACTACTACGACTATTACTCGAAGAATTATCTTCAGAAATACGGCAACAACGCAGTCGTCGCGCGCGTGCTCTACTATGCCGACAGGGTGAATCTTAAGAAAAAGCTGGGTTCGACCGCGGTGAAACAGCTCGACGCGATAGCCGACAGGCTCGGATCGAACTCGATCACGGCCGCGACGATGCGGTGAACGGCGGCAAAGACCGCGTTCACAACACCGGCGCGACGCGACCCGTGTTGTAACCGGCGCTAAAATGTACTATACTTACATCGAACCAAAGGCTCGCCAGCCTTTCGATAAGGGGCCCGGGGCGGCTTTGGGACGGCCGGACAATCCGAAAGGTTTGCGCCGGCCAGTGGACACGAGCGGGGAGGGGTGCCGGATGGCGGGCGTCATCTGCGGCGCGGGCCTGGCGCTTGTGAGCGTTCTGGCGATCCTTTTGTATCCGTTTTCGAAAAAAGGCGAGTTCATGCAGCGGTACGGGCGCGTGATCGCCCTAGGATGCGCGGTCGGGGGGATCATCATCGCCCTGCTGTTCGCGTGGGTCGGCCTTTAGGGGGCTGCCGGCGCCAGATAATCGCCTTTGCTCTTACGGCAGGAAGAAAAGGCGCCATATGGCGCCCTTTCTGGCCGTCGACAAACCCTTCGGGGCTTGTCGACGTTTTCTGTGTGGTTAAAATGCCGCTTAAAGCGGCATTTTTTCTGCCGATCTGACGCACATGCCGTCAGATCGGATCGGAAGCGGGGGATTGCATCCCCCACACCCCCTGCGTTTATGCTTTTCTTTGTCGGACGGTCTAAAACCCGCCGGTGTTTCAATCGGTTATTACTTGTCGTCGAGCGCGGTAAGCCCCGGCAGTTCCCTGCCCTCGAGGAGTTCCAGGGTGGCGCCGCCTCCCGTGGAGATGTGGGTCATTTTGTCGGCGTACCCCATCTGCCTGACGGCGCTCGCGGAATCGCCGCCGCCGATGATGGTGACCGCGCCGCTCCCGGCCAGCGCCTCCGCGACGGCGCGCGTGCCTTCCGCAAAGTTTTTAAACTCGAAAACCCCCATGGGCCCGTTCCATATGACGGTCTGCGCGTCCGCGACGGCGGCTTTGAAGATTTCGATGGACTTGGGGCCGATGTCCATGCCGATCCAGCCGTCGGGGATGGACATGATGTCCACCGTCCGGCGGTTCGCGTCGTTGCTGAACGCGTCGGCCGCGACGGCGTCGACGGGCAACAGGAAGTTCACGCCCTTTTGCTTCGCCTGATTGAGCATATCGAGGGCGGCCTCCACGTGGGATTCATCCAGCAGGGAATTCCCGATGCTGCCGCCCTGCGCCTTCGCGAAGGTGTAGGCCATGCCGCCGCCTATGATGAGCGTATCGACCTTGTTAAGAAGGTTCACTATGACGCCTATTTTGTCCTCGACCTTCGCGCCGCCGAGGATGGCCACGAACGGGCGCTTCGGGCGGGAGATGGCGCCGACCATCACGTCGAGTTCCTTGCCTACCAGGAAACCGGCGACGGCGGGAAGGAAATGGGCGACGCCCTCCGTCGAGGCGTGCGCCCTGTGGCTGGACCCGAAAGCGTCGTTGACGTAGATGTCGGCAAGGGCCGCCAGTTTCCTGGCGAATGCGGGGTCATTCGCGGTTTCTTCTTTATGGAAACGCACGTTTTCCAGTATGACGACGTCCCCGTCCTGCATGGCGGCGATGGCGGCCCTGGCGTTTTCGCCGATCACGTCGGTGGCGAAGGCGACGCTCACGCCGGGGAGCAGTTCGGCAAAGCGTTTTGCGACGGGCGCGAGCGAGAAAGCCGGGTCGGCCTTGCCCTTGGGGCGGCCCATGTGGCCGCAGATGATCACGCGCGCCCTGTGTTCGATCAGGTAGCGGACCGTGGGCAGCGTCGTCTGGATGCGCTTGTCGTCGGTGATGTTCCTGTTCTCGTCCAGGGGGACGTTGAGTTCCAGGCGCACCAGCACGCGCCTGGAGGCGACGTCTATATCGGTGACGGTCTTCTTGTTCAGCATGAAAATACTCCTTTCCCTTTATGAGCATATGCGGCTGTTCCCGGCATACCCCAAAAGGCGCAGGGATATTTGCCAGCTTTCCATTGATTATAGAGCATTTGGGTTAGCGGTTCAAGCGATGGGGACAAATGGGTGACGCCCCGTTTTCGCCCGGTGTATAATCGGGGAAAGGGGGGTTTTAAAATGGATATGTACGGCATACTCGACCAAAAGCGCAGGGGCGCCGCGCTAAGTGAAGCGCAGATCGAATACGTGGTGCGGGGGGCGGCGTCCGGCGAGATCCCCGACTACCAGCTCGCGGCCTTCCTGATGGCGGTCTGCATCCGGGGAGCGGACCGCTTCGAGACGCTCGCGCTGACGCGGGCCATGACGCAGACGGGGGCGACGGTCGGTTTCGACGATGTGCCGGGCATAGTCGCGGACAAGCATTCGTCGGGCGGCGTGGGCGACACGACGACGCTGATCGTGGCGCCCGTATGCGCGGCCTGCGGCCTGAAGGTCGCCAAGATGTCGGGCAGGTCGCTCGGGCACACCGGAGGCACGATCGACAAGCTGGAGGCCATCCCCGGGCTGTCGGCGGCGCTGACCCCGGAGCGTTTCAAGGAAGTGCTTTCATCCTGCAACCTTGCGGTGGCGGAGCAGACGGACGACATCGCACCGGCGGACCGCCGGTTCTACGCCCTGAGGGACGCCACGGCCACCGTCGAGAGCATCCCGCTGATCGCGTCGAGCATCATGAGCAAGAAGCTGGCGCTGAAGACGGACGTGCTCGTGCTCGACGTCAAATGCGGCGCCGGCGCGTTCATGAAGACCCGGCGGGACGCTTTGCTGCTCGCCGGGGCCATGGTGGACATCGGGCGCTCGGAGGGCCGCGCCGTGCGGGCGCTGGTAACGGCGATGGACCAACCGCTAGGGGACGCCGTGGGCAACGCGCTCGAGGTGTGGGAGGCCGTCGAGGTGCTGAGCGGCCGGCGCGAAGGCGCGCCGCTCCAGCGGGTGTCCGTGGAGCTGTGCGCGCACATGCTCGAGCTCGGCGGCGTCTGCGCCACGCTCGAGGAAGGCCGCGAAAAGGCCGCGCTGGCGCTTCGCGACGGGAGCGCGCTCGGCAGGCTGCGCGCGATGGTACAACTGCAGGGCGGCGACGCAAACGCCATATCATCAGAGGGCGCGGCGCGGCTGCTCGGCGCGAAAAAGCGCCTTTTCGTCCACGCCCCAAAAGGGGGCGTGGTGCGGGGGGTGGACGCCATGAAGGTCGGGCTCGCCGCGCGGATGCTGGGCGCCGGCAGGCTGAAGAAGACCGACGAGGTCGACCCGGCGGTGGGCGTGGTGTGCCGCGCGCGCGCAGGCGACGCCGTAAAAGCCGGGCAGCCCCTGTTCGAGGTGCACGCAAACGAAGAGGCGCGGCTTGACGGGGCCGCCGCGCTGCTTCGGGAAGCGTGCGTGATCGGCGAAGCGGGGGACGATGAAGGCGCGGAAGCGTTCGTCCTTGCCGTGATTTGAGCTTGGCTTATCGTGAACAGGGGCCAAAGAGCGTTTGCATCATGCCAAACTCCGTTTCCCCCGGGTCCCTTCGTTTATATAGAGGTGAGATCATGGGAAGGAATCCGGATCGGATGCCCCGCACGGTAACGTCCGCCCCTGAAAGGAGGGAGGGAAAGGGCGAAAGCGAATAGCGACTTAGATGCCGGAGAGTACCAAAAAAGCCGGAATACGAAAAGGTACGGCTTTAATTGTTTCCGGGTAACGCAGGTTATCGCAAGGCATCGAGGATTGGCTCCCCATCGACAATGGCAAAACCGCTGAAAAGCGGTGACGCAAAGCTAAGGGCCTAAACGGGAAACCGCAAGGCAGCCTGGCCACCGAAAGGAGAGTTGTTTAATGCTTAAAAAGCTGATCGCCGCAGGCGTTTTCTGCGCCGTGTTCATGACGCAGGCGCTCATGGGCGTCGCTGATGCAGCTCCTGAGATGGCCCCGAAAGAATCCGTTGTACAGGAAGCGGCGGCCCCTGAGGCCGCGGCCGGCTCCGTGATGCAGTCCAAAGGCTACACGTATGTATATAGATCGGCTTCGACGAAAAGCTCCAAAGTGCTTCCGCTGGGTCCCGGCAACCTGGTGCGCGTGAAGAAGGACTGCGGGTCGTGGGTGAAGGTGGATGCGGCCGGCAAGGTCGGGTACGTGATCGAATCGCGGCTCAAGGCCCAAAAAAGCCCAACGCCCAAAAGCGCGTCTTCCGGCACCGTGTTCAAGGCCGGGAAGGTAGTGCAGGCGAAGAAGTTCACCTACGTATACAAAACGGCCTCTACCTCGGGGAAAAAGCTATTGCCCCTGGGCGTGGGGAACAAGATGGACGTAAAAAAGGACTGCGGGTCGTGGATCAGGGTGAAAGCGGCCGGAAAGACCGGGTACGTGAAAGAAGCGTACATCAAGGCCACGGCAAGCGCAGCGCCGCCCAAAAGCGCGTCTTCCGGCAGCGCCAGCAGCGCCAAGGTACCGGCCTCGTCGAAGACGAAGGCCGCGATCAGTACGTCCCAGGTTTCCAAAAACGTCATCAGGGTCAAACTCACCAGCCACAACGGCAAAAAGCTCAAGGTCATGATAGCCAAGGGTTCCGAGAAGGTCTATTACAACCTTCTGCCCATTGCCGGCTACCAGTCTTTCCCCCTGAACATGGGGAAGGGCACCTATAAAGTATCGGTACTGGAAAACACCTCGGGGTCCTCATATAAGTATATCACGACCAAATCGGCAAAAGTTTCGGGGAGCAGCAACGGCGCATACCTCATCAGCACGTCGGAAATCAAATACAGTTCGTCCATGGCGCCCATAAAGAAGGCCGCGTCGCTCACCAAAGGGAAGACGGCGAGCCAGAAGGTGAAGGCGGTTTACAAATGGGTGGTCGCAAAGATCAACTACGACCGCAAAAAGAACCCGCCCGCGGGATACGTGCCCAGCATCACGCAGACCTACAGTTCCAAAAAGGGCATATGCTACGACTTCGCCGCCCTGTTCGCCGCGATGCTCAGGAGCCAGGGCGTGCCCACCAAACTGGTCAAGGGCTATGCCGACAAAGTGAGCGGATACCATGCGTGGAACGAAGTGTACGTAAACGGGAAATGGCAAACGATAGACACGTCCTATGACGCGCAGGTGGGCGGCAGCATGTACAAAAAATCGGGCTATCACAAAACGAGCGAAAGCTGAAACGATGCCGACAGTGTGCATCGGTTTTCACAGTCGATTGAAACGGCGCCAATGGCGCCGTTTCTTTTCCTTGCCTACGCTTTTTTGAAAACAGCTACGAAGCCGTTCCCGAAAAATCCCTACGGAGCCTAACCCGAGCAACTTCCTACGGAGCCCAACCCGAAAGACTCCCCGCAAAGCGGAGCTTTGCGGGGAAGAGGAGGAGCAACGAAGCGGTGCGAAGAATCCCCGGAGCGCGAAGCGCAAAGGGGATTATGAGCGAAGCGGAGTTTGCTCCGACGAGGGAGTTTACTCCGACGGTGATATAAGGCTGAGGCCGTCCATCTCCGGGGGCTGAGCGAGCCCCAGGATTTCAAGGATCGTGGGCGCAATGTCGCAGAGGCGGCCGCCATGCCGCAGCTTCAGGCCGCGCACGGCTTCGCCGATGAGGATGAAGGGGACGGGGTTGCAGGTGTGGGCCGTGAAGGGGCAGCCTTCCTTAGGGTCGGCCATCTGCTCGGCGTTGCCGTGGTCAGCGGTGACGATGGCGACGCCGCCCTGGTCCATCACGGCCTGCACGACGCGGCGCACGCCTTCGTCCACGGTTGCGGCGGCCTTGACGGCGGCCTCGAAAACGCCTGTGTGCCCGACCATATCCAGGTTCGCGAAGTTGAGGATCACCACGTCCTGCGCGCCTTCGCGAATCAGCCGCTCCGCCTCCTTCGCCACCTCGGGGGCGCTCATCTGCGGCTGCATGTCGTAGGTGGGCACCTTGGGCGAGGGGATGAGCACGCGGTTCTCCCCGGGGAAGGGCGCCTCGACGCCGCCGTTGAAGAAGAACGTGACGTGGGCGTATTTCTCCGTTTCGGCGATCCGAAGCTGGGTAAGCCCCTGTTTGCTCAGATACTCCCCGAGCACGTTATTGAGTTTCTGCGGCCCGTACGCCACATGGACGCCTTTGAAGGTCTTGTCGTACTGCGTCAAACAGACGTAGTAGAGGTCTTTGCGTCCGCCCGGTAATGTAAAGCCGGTGAAGCCCTCCTGCGTGAAGGCGCGCGTGAGCTCGCGCGCGCGGTCGGGGCGGAAATTGAAAAAGATCACGCTGTCGCCGTCGCGTACGGTGGCCGTCGGCCGCCCGCCCTGCATCACGACGGCCGGGACGACGAACTCGTCGGTCTGGCCGCCGGCGTAGGCCTGCTCCATCGCATGAACGGCCGAGGAAGCCTGAACCCCCTCGCCGAGCACGAGCGCGCGGTACGCTTTTTCGACGCGATCCCAGCGGTTGTCCCTGTCCATCGCAAAGTAACGGCCGGACACGGTCGCTATGCGCCCCGTGCCGTGTTCGTCGATGTAGGCCTGCAAGTCCTCTATATATCCCTTGCCGCTCGAAGGGGGCACGTCGCGCCCGTCCATGAACGCGTGGACGAACACGTCGCCGAGCCCGTGGCGTTTGGCGAGTTCCAAAAAAGCGTAGAGGTGGTCGATGTGGCTGTGGACGCCCCCGTCCGAAACCAGGCCCATCAGATGCAGGCTGCTTCCGTTTTTCCGGCAGTTTTCGACCGCGCCGAGCAGTTCGGGGTTTTCGAAGAAATCGCCGTCCTCGATGGATTTGGTCACGCGCGTGAAATCCTGGTAGACCACGCGGCCAGCGCCGATGTTAAGGTGCCCCACCTCCGAGTTCCCCATCTGGCCCTCGGGCAGCCCGACGGCCAGCCCGTTGGCGCGGATGGTTGTCGAGGGGTACTCGCGCATATAGGCCTTTATGTTGGGGATGCCTTCCGTTTCGATCGCGTTGTCCAGCTGCCTGGACCGGACGCCGAACCCGTCCAGGATCAACAGTGCGAGGCGTGTTTTTTTCATATTCCAAAAATACCGGCGCAAACAACGCGCCGGGACTCCCTTCGTCCGAGAAGTGGGTATTTCCGCGAAGCGGCCGGGCCGCCCTTGGCCCTGAAACCCATTATAAGCGTTCGCGCGCACGATGACAAGCTCGTCGGCGCATACTCCACTCCGCTCACGCGTCGTCGCGGATTGCGCATCACTCGCCTACACGCAAAGCGTGAAGGCTCGATCGCTTCATCGCTCCTCCTTTCCCCACAAAGCTTCGCTTTGCGGGG
>DCTV01000028.1 GCA_002329665.1 Christensenella sp. UBA1431 | reverse complement strand
AGCGGGTGATGGGAATCGAACCCACGTAACCAGCTTGGGAAGCTGGAACTCTGCCATTGAGTTACACCCGCACGCATCGCCTTAAATATTTTAATGCAACCCATGTCCTTTGTCAACAAAGAACATGGCCTCGCGCCGATACGGAGCGTTTTGGGCGAAATACCGCTGTAATCCTATTTTATCTCCAGATATTTTTCCAGTTTTCGTTTTGCGCGCTGCAACGCGTTGTCTATGGACTTCACGTGCCTGCCGAGCTCCAGGGCGATCTCCTGATAGGTCTTGCCGCGCAGGTAGCTCGTGAGCACCTCCTGCTCGAAAGCGGAAAGCATCTCGCTGATCTTGTCCTCGATCGACGAGTAATCTTCCCGGCCGATATAGAGTTCCTCCGGATTGGCGCTTTTCGCGCCGGAGAGGATGTCGATCAGCGTGCGTTCGGACTCGTCGTCGTAAATGGGCTTGTTGAGCGAAACGTAGGAGTTTAGCGGGATATGCTTCTGACGGGTCGCCGTCTTGATCGCGTTGATGATCTGGCGCGTGATGCACAGTTCCGCAAACGCCTTGAACGGCGAGAGCTTGTCCTGCTTGTAGTCACGGATAGCCTTGTAAAGCCCTATCGTCCCCTCCTGGATGATGTCTTCGCGGTCGGCGCCGATGAGGAAATAGGAGCGGGCTTTTGCGCGCACAAAATTCTTGTACTTCGCCATGATATAATCGAGGGCGAGATCGTCCGTACCCCGTGCGAGGCGGACGACTTCTTCGTCGGTCATGGTGAAGTACCGCTCGAGTTTCTTGCTATCCGGGTCCGCTTGTTTCAGATCAAGGTCCACCACCTGTGCCCACCTCCCCGGATGTGTTGCAATTACATAATTGCCGCGATTAAGCTTAATTATAACATAGTCCTTGGCAGCATCAACGCTTTTTCAAGCCAAACCCCCAAAATCTTGAAAAAAAGGTTTGATGTGTCAGGAACCTGCTATATTACGAAAGGACGAACAGGCGTGCCGACCGCCATGTCCGGCAAGGACCCTGAGACGGGACGCCGAAAGGCCGTTCATTCTTCCACGGGTCCTCTGCGTATCGCTTCGAGTTTGTCGATGACGTGTTTTTCGACGCGGCTTTCCAGCGGGGTACGCGCCTTCACCGCGTCGGCCAGTCCGCGCCGCCTGGCTTTCGCCGCTTCGATGACCTGCCCGAGCTCGCGCGCGGGCACCCGCGCGGCCCCCATCCCCAGCACGAGGCTCTGCTCCGTGCCGTCGGAAGTGGCGACGCTGATCTGCAAGCCCGTTTGCGCGTCTTTTTGCTCCTGCACGAAGCGCTCGATGTACTGGTCGGCCGTTTCGTCGGCGCGGGTGTACACGATGGTGAGCGGGCCTTTCGTTTCCACGCTGCGTTCGGCGGCCGCGCTAAGATGCGCGTCGAACACCAACAACACGTCCGTCCCGCAAAAGCCCGCGTAGTCCTCGAGGATGGCGACGAGTTCCTCCCGCGCCCATTCGAGGTCCTCCTGCGCCCTTGACTTTAGCGGCGTCCAGCCGTGTATGACGTTGTACCCGTCCACGATCAGCAGTTCTTTCATTCCGTGCCCGCCTTCTGGCGCATCTGCCTGCGGCGTTCGTACATCAGCACCGCCGCCGCCACCGACGCGTTCAGGGACTCGATCCGGCCGCTGAGCGCGATGCCGACGAGGAAGTCGCAGGCTTCGCGCACGCTGCGGGACAGGCCCGCGCCCTCGGCCCCGATCACCAGCGCGACCGGCCCGGTCAGGTCTGCCGATTCGATATCCATCCCCTCCGCGTCCGCCCCGACCACCCAGAGCCCCATGTGCTTGAACTGACCGAGCGCGAACGAGAGCGAGTTCACGCGCGCGACCGGCATGTGCAGCACCGCGCCGGAGGATGCCTTGGCCGCCGCGGCGTTCACGCCGGCGCTGCGCCGTCTGGGGATCACCACGCCGTGGGCGCCCAGGCACTCGGCGCTCCTCAATATGGACCCGACGTTGTACGGGTCGGTGATGCCGTCGAGTACGACGATGAAAGGCGGCTCGCCTTTCTCTTCTGCCGAACGGATCATGTCCTCAACGAAGGCCGCGCGCGCAAAGCTCAGGTAGGCCGCGACGCCCTGGTGCGCGTGCACGCCCTCGGCGCGCGCGAGCATCTCCAGCTTGACCCTGTCCACGATCTGTACCGTCACGTCCGCTTCGCGCGCAAGGCGCAGGATCTGGTTGATAGACCCGTCCCTCTCCCCCCTGGCCACCAGCAGCTTGTCCAGGGTGCGCCCGCTCTTCAGGGCTTCCAAAATAGGGTTGCGCCCCAACAGGACGCCCGATTCCCCTTCCGGCGTCATTTCGTTTACCTCTCTTTGATCCTTGCGTGGTTTTCACGCACTTCGTCCATCCTTCCGCAAGACATCTTCCCCTCCGGGCACGCGCCCCGCACGCAGGCGGGCCCCGCCGAAGCGAAAAGGTTCGGCGCCTTATCAAGGCAAAGTTCCAGCATGCGCCAAGCCAGCGCGCGGATCTCCCACTGCGCGCGGTTGCAGCACCTGAGCGCGAAGAAATGCAGCAGTTCGCGCACGTTCATCGTCACGATCATGCGCGTCTCGCAGGCGTTGGGCAGGACGAACCGCGCGTCCTCGTTCGCGGACTCCCCTTTCGCGCCGAGGGCCCGGACCCATTCGCCGTACCACCTGGTCATCTGCCGCATCTGCGACGCGTATTCTTCGACGGCTTTTTCGCCCAGCGCCCGTATCGAAGGGGGTATGACATAGCGGATGCTTTCGCCTTCCCTGTTCTGGTTCACGTAGCGCTGCGACTGCACGCTGAAGCTGGCGATGCGGTGGCGCGTGAGCTGCGCCAGCNNGCTGAAGCTGGCGATGCGGTGGCGGGTGATCTGCGCAAGGAGCGCCCGAGACACGCCCTCGATCGCGAACGTGAAGCCCGCGTGCTCGAAGGTGGAGGCGTGCCCCATCTGCGTGAGCCTGTTGATGAAGTCCGACTGGTCCTTTTTCGTCGTCTTATCGTGCAGGTCCGCTACGGAAGACGCGCTGTAGCACAGCCGTGCGGCCGTGGCCACCAGGGCTTCCGGGCAGGGCGTACACGCGATGATTTCGACCTTCTGTTCCACGCTGGGCATCTTTTCTTTCCTCTTTCGTGCTTATTCCGCTTCGATTGGGGGCATGGCCTTAGAGAGCAGCTCGAACGCACGCTCCTCCCGCCCGGTCAGGTACAGGAAACCGAGCACCGCCTCCAGCCCCGTCGCCGCGCGGTAATCCCCGACGTTGGCGTTCTTGGGGACCGTGCGGGTCTTCGCGTTGCGCCCGCGCCGGAAGACGGCGAGTTCCTCCGCGGTGAACTCGTCCATCAGCGCGCGGGCGGCGCGCGCCTGCGCCCCCGCGTTCACCCGTTCGCTAGCCTCAACGTGCAGGTCGTGAACGGGCAGTGCGCGCGAGCAGGCGAGCAGCGTGCGCACGAACAGGTCGTAGATGGTGTCGCCCACGTACGCCAGCGCGAGCGCGTTCATCCGCCGCACGTCCCGGCAGCCCGTCTCCCCCATGCACCTGAGCACTTCATCGCAGAGCCGCAGCAAACGGCCACCTTCCTTCTTTCGTTGCCNNATCGTATCATACCGGGCTATTCCTCGCTCCCGTCCGGCGGGATCCTCTCGGCTTCTCCGGATACGAAATCGGAGATGCCGCCCGCGATAGCCTTGGCGAGTTTCGTCTGATAGCTCGAACTTTGCAGAAGGTTTTCCTCCTGCGGGTTGGACAAAAAACCGCACTCGACGATCACCGCCGTCGCTTCGACGCTTTTGAGCAGGTAATAGTCGCCCGTGAGCGCGATGCGCTTCTTCTGCTGCGGCGCCGCCTCGTTGAGGCGCGCCTGTATGCACTCGGCCAGGCGTTTCCCCGCTTCTGATCCGGCCATGTAGAAAACCTGGGGGCCGCAGACCTGCGTATCGAAAAACTTGTTCATGTGGATGCTCACCAGGCAGTCCGCGCCGCTGTCCTTCACGATGTCCCGGCGCCTGGCCATGTCCTCGAGCTTCGTGTCCCCGAGCGCATCCATGCCTTCCCTCGTGAGCACCACGCCCGCGCCGCGCGCGATCAGTTCTTCGCGCAGTTTTTTTGCCAGCGTGAGGTTAAGTTCGGCTTCCTTTACCCCGTTTTTCCCCTCGGCGCCTCCGTCTGCCCCGCCGTGCCCCGCGTCCAGCGCGACCAGCCTGCCTTTTAATGACCCCTGCAGGCCGAACACGGAAACCGCGTCGCCGAGCAGGGCCGCCCCCGTTAATACGGCCGCCAACAACAGCACGATGAACAGTATCCTCTTTATCGAAAGGCGCATAATACCGGATACTCCCGCTTTCTCCAAATCAACCACCGCCTCTTCTCCAGCCGGTATCCTCAAAAGAATATATATTCTGAAGAACAAGGCCGTAACACTCCTGGCTGTTGACAAACCTTTTCCCGGCCGGTTGAAACGCCGCTTCGGGCGGCATTCCCTCCTCCGGTCCGACGCGCGCGCAGCCGGATCGGTTTCAGGATGCCGGGCTGTATCCCGCATTTCCCGGGGTATTTGCCCTGTAACAGTACCGGTTTACACGATGCGCCAGGAAAACCGGGTTTCCCTCCTTCTCCACTTCCCGGCAAAACGGACGGCCAATACCCTAAGCTTCCTCCACATCGTATATGAATTTCGTCCGAATCCGGCACTGTCCATTGGCCCGTGCAGTGTTATCCACACTATACACAGAGTTATCCACAGACATAAAGCGCGGTTATCCTGCATATACTGTCTTTTCCACAACATCCACACGGGTGCGGCCTGTCCCCGTCCGTTCCTTCACGCCCCCGCCTCCAGCCGCAGCCCGGCCGAGGCGTTGAGCGTGAGCGCGTCGCACCCGTCCGAGAGCAGGCGGTAGCACCCGGCCGACGCGACCATCGCCGCGTTGTCGGTGCACAGGCGAAGATCGGGTACGCACAGGGCGAGGCCTTCCGCTTCGCACAGCGACGCGAGGCGGGACCTCAGCGCGCCGTTCGCCGCCACCCCGCCGCAGAGCGCAACGGTGCCCGCGCCCGTCTTCCGGGCGGCCCGCACCGCCTTCACGGCCAGGG
>DCTV01000049.1 GCA_002329665.1 Christensenella sp. UBA1431 | reverse complement strand
GCCGAGTTCATCGGCCAGGAGAAGGTCAAGGAGAAGATGCACATCTGCATCGAGGCGGCGCGCCTTCGCGACGAGCCGCTCGAGCACCTGCTTTTCTACGGCCCGCCGGGCCTGGGGAAAACGACGCTCTCGGCCATCGTCGCCAACGAGATGGGCGTGAACATCCGCNNTTCATCGACGAGATCCACCGCCTGAACCCGAACGTGGAAGAGATACTCTATCCCGCAATGGAAGACTATTCTCTGGACATAATCATAGGCAAGGGACCGAGCGCGCGGAGCCTCCGGCTCGAGCTCCCGCGGTTCACGCTCGTCGGCGCGACGACGCGGGCCGGCCTTCTGACCGCGCCTTTGCGCGACAGGTTCGGGATGGTGAACCGCCTCGAGCTCTATTCCCCGGAGGAGCTGGGCATCATCGTAGAGCGGTCGGCCGGCATCCTGGACATCCGCATAGAGCGGGAAGGCGCGGTGGAGATCGCCAGGCGGGCGCGCGGGACCCCGCGTATCGCCAACCGCCTGTTGAGAAGGGTGCGCGACTTCGCCCAGATCAGGGCGGACGGCGTCATCACCCGCGACGTGGCCGACGCGGCGCTGCGGCTTAACGAGGTGGACGAACTGGGGCTGGACAACGAGGACAGGCGGTTGCTGCTGGCCATCGTCGACAAGTTCGGCGGCGGGCCGGTCGGGCTGGACACGCTCTCCGCCGCCACGGGCGAGGAGGCCACCACCATCGAGGACGTGTACGAGCCGTACCTGCTGCAGCTCGGTTTCATCCAGAAGACGCCGCGCGGGCGCATGGCTACCAGGCTCGCGTACGGGCACCTGGGCAGGCGGCCGCCCAAAGGCGACGGCGCCCAGATTTCGTTCATGGACTGAGGTTTTATTTGAAGACGCGTGATTTTCATTACGACCTGCCAGAAGGGCGCATCGCGCAGCAGCCGGCTAAAAGAAGGGACGCATCAAGGCTGATGGTGCTGCACCGCGACGCGAAGCGCACGGAGCACAGGCGGTTTTCGGACATACTCGAATATTTCGTGCCGGGTGACGCGCTGGTCATCAACACGACGCGCGTCATGCCGGCGCGTTTGTTTGGCCGGCGGCCCGATACCGGGGGCAGGGCGGAGGTCCTTTTGACGCGCCCGCTGGACGGGGACGCGTGGGAGGCGCTGGCCAGGCCCGCAAAACGGCTGAAGGCGGGCGCCGCGCTCGACTTCGGCGCGGGGCTGACGGCCACCGTCGTCAGGGAACTGGGAGCAGGCCTTCGCGTGCTGCGGTTCGCGAGCGAAAACATGACTGTGCACGATGCGATCGAATCGCTCGGGCGCCTCCCGCTCCCGCCCTATATCAAGGAAAAACCCAGGGACGAGGGCCGCTACCAGACCGTGTACGCCCGGCAGACAGGGTCCGCCGCTGCGCCCACGGCGGGCCTGCATTTCACGCCGGAACTGCTCAACGCCGCGCGGGCAAAGGGCGTGAAGGTGGTGCCTGTGCTGCTGCACGTCGGGCTGGGGACGTTCAGGCCGGTGCAGGCCGAGCGCGTCGAGGACCACAGGATGCACGAGGAATACTACGAAGTGCCGCAAAAAACGGCGGAAGCGGTCAACGAAACGCGCGCGAACGGCGGGCGCGTCATCGCGGTGGGCACGACGACGGTGCGCACGCTCGAGACCGCGGCCGGCGCGGACGGGACGGTCCGGCCTGAAAGCGGGGCCACGGACATCTTCATCACGCCGGGCTACAGGTTCAGGGCGGTGGACGCGCTGCTGACCAATTTCCACCTGCCGATGTCGACGCTGTTGATGCTGGTCTGCGCGTTCTACACCAGGGAAGACGTATTGCGGGCGTACGCCGAGGCCGTGAAGGAAGGGTACCGCTTCTTCAGCTTCGGGGACGCGATGCTCATACTCTAGGAGGCGTTATGTTCGAGTTCGAAATCACGCGCCGGTGTCCGGGCACCGCGGCGCGCGCCGGGCGCCTGCAGACGCCGCACGGCGAGATAATAACCCCCGTCTTCATGCCGGTGGGCACGCAGGCGAGCGTGAAGGCGATGCTGCCGCGCGACCTTTTGGAAGCGGGCGCGCAGGTCGTCCTTGCCAACACCTACCACCTCTACCTCCGCCCCGGCGCCGACCTGATACGGGAGGCGGGCGGCCTGCACGCGTTCATGGGCTGGACGCGCCCGATACTCACCGACAGCGGGGGGTTCCAGGTGTTCAGCCTCGAGGGCAGGGTTGCCGAGGACGGGGTGCGGTTCAAATCGCACGTCGACGGGAGCAGCCACCTCTTCACGCCGGAGAAGGCGACGCATATCCAGAACGCGCTGGGCGCGGACATCATCATGGCCTTCGACGAGTGTTCGCCCTACCCCTGCGGGCCGGAGCGCGCGAGGGCGGCGATGGAGCGCACGCACCGCTGGGCGCGCCGCTGCATAGAGGCGCACAGAAGGGAGGACCAGGCGCTCTTCGGGATCGTGCAGGGCGGGGTACACGCGGAACTGCGCAGGGAAAGCGCGGACTATATCGCCGCGCTCGGGCTCCCGGGCGTCGCGATAGGCGGGCTCAGCGTGGGGGAGCCGAAGGAAACGATGTACGGGGTGCTCGACGGCTTGATGCCGCGCCTGCCCGTGGACCGGCCTCGGTACCTGATGGGCGTGGGGAGCCTCGACTGCCTGGTGGAAGCCGTGCACCGCGGCGTGGACATGTTCGACTGCGTGCTGCAGACGCGGATGGGGCGCATGGGCGCAGCGGTAACGGAAAAAGGCCGCGTCGTCCTTAGAAACGCCGCCTGCGCGCGCGATTTCTCGCCGATCGACGAAGGATGCGATTGCTATGCGTGCAGAAACTTCACGCGCGCGTACATCCGCCACCTCATCAAGGCGGGGGAGATGCTGGCCGCGCAGCTTATCACCATCCACAACATACGCTATACCCTCCGTTTCATGGAACGCATGCGGGAAGCCATAGCTCAGGGCACGTTCGCGGATTTCCGTGATAGATTCCTGAAAACATGGGAATATTAGGCAGGTGAGGGCCCCGTGACGCCGCCTCCGTCCTGCCGGAAAGCCGGTTATGTGTTGACGGTGGATAGGTTTCATTGTAATATAATAGGGATTTTAGTATTTAATGAAAGCGGGTGTTAGATTTGCCAAATGAAACGCTCCAACAAATCGGAAGTATCGCTCTTCCTATCGGATTGATCATAGTATTTTTCCTTATCATGATCCTTCCCCAGCGCAAGCGCGACAAGAAAATGAAGGAAATGCTCAACAATCTGCGCAACGGCGACAAGATCAAGACGATCGGCGGTATTTACGGGGTCATCGTGAAACGCACCGAGGAAACCCTGACAATCGAATTGATACCGAGCAAAACACGCATGATGATCTCCAGGGGAGCCGTCGCTTCGCTGGTGAGCAAGGGCGACGAAATCGACGAGGAGGACGCGGACGAAACGCCGGAAGACAAACAGATTGAGGAATGAACCATAGATCAGGCAGGCAGCCCAGACTAGGCGCAAACTCCGTTTGCGTTGGTTAGGCCGTCGACAAACCCTTCGGGATTTGTCGACGGTTTTCTATAGGTTAAAATGCCGCTTTTTGGCGGCATTTTTTTTCGCCCAACTTTGGATTGAAAGCGGGGGATTGCAACCCCCACGCCCCCTGCCAGTAGGCTTTTTTGACAGTCTGGCAGGTGCATACTCCGTTTGCGTCGGTTTTTTATGCATATGTAAGGAAAGCCGGGAGAATGCCCGTGCCGAAACGGCGCACGCTTCACCGCCTAAAAATGGGCCGTTCGTATTTGGCGCCACACATAGGCCGCGCACGACCCCCCCGCCGCACATAATGGTACGCGATGGCGCATATATTGCATCGTGACGCTTGTGTGGGGAGGTGTTTGTTGTGTACAAACGGCAAAGGGCCAGAAGCGCGCGCAGCATGCCGAAAGTCCCTTCGGCGGTGATGGCGGTGATACGCGGCTGTCTGCTCGGTATGATTTTCACGCTCTCGACGATACTCCTTTTTGCGCTGCTGCTCAAAATAGGGTTGTTTGGCGAGGGCGCGATACCCGTCGTGAACCAGATACTGAAGATAGCGGGCATCTGCATCGCCGCGATCTTTTCGGTGCGCGGGCAGCAGACCGGAAGGATGTGGCTTCGGGGCGGCATCGGCGGAACCTGCTACATCGCCTGCGGCGTACTTCTCTTCTCGCTGATCGAGGGCGATTTTTCGCCGTCGTGGCTGCTTGTTTCCGACCTCGGCATGGGCCTGGTCGCCGGAACGATCATCGGCTTCATCCTGCAAAAGTTGAAAAAATAGAAAGCGGCGCCCTTGTTAAAACGCGGGGCCGAAGGTATAATAAGCATGTTGATTATATACCGGAGGTTTACCCCATGAAGCATATCAGGACGATAAAGGAACCCGTTTTAAGGCAAAAGCCGTCGGAAACCGGATGCGGCGAATGCCAGGCGTCGTGCCAGTCCGCCTGCAAGACTTCGTGCACAGTGGCCAACCAGAAATGCGAGAAAAAATAGCGCGCCAAGGAAAAAAGAGCGGTAATAGCGTTGGTATTACTGCTTTTTTTGACAAAAACCACCGGAGGGCCCATTGATACATTGTTTCACCTGCAACGGCGCGCACCTGCTCCTGGACGCCGACTCGGGGGCCGTGCACGTAGTGGACGCGCTGGTAAAAGACCTCGTCCCCTATTATACTGAAGGAGACCCGGAAGCGGCTGCTCAAGCGCTCGCTTCGTCGTACCCGCCCGGTGAGGTCGCCGCCGCGTGGGACGAGCTTGAAACGCTCGAAAAATCCGGCGCGCTCAACGCGGACTACGGCTACGGCGAAGCGTACCTGAAACGGCCTGGCGTCGTGAAGTCGCTCTGCCTCAACGTTTCGCACGACTGCAACCTCAGGTGCGCCTACTGTTTTGCGAGCACGGGGGACTTCGGCGGGGAGAGGCTGCTCATGCCGCAGGCTACGGCCTCGGCCGCCATAGACTTCCTCGTCGCGCGAAGCGGCGGCAGGAAGCAGCTCGAAGTCGACTTCTTCGGCGGCGAGCCGCTGATGAACTGGGACGTCGTGAAAAACACCGTCGCCTACGGCCGCGCGCGGGAAAAGGAGGCCGGCAAGCGCATCCGGTTCACGATCACGACCAACGCGCTCGCGATTGACGATGAAAAAATAGATTTCATCAAGAGGGAGATGGCCAACGTCGTCATCAGCCTCGACGGCAGGAAGGAAGTCCACGACGCGGTGCGCAAGACGCCGTCCGGGAAAGGGAGCTACGACCTTATTATAGACGGGGCAAGGGCGCTGGCTAAGGCGCTTGACGGGCGCGAACACTACGTGCGCGGGACGTACACCGCCTTAAACACCGACTTTTCCAAGGACGTGCTCGCGCTCGCGGACCTCGGCTTCACGCAGCTTTCGGTAGAGCCGGTGGTGACCCGCGACGAAAGGTTCGCGCTCATGATGGGCGACCTGCCGCGCATACGGTTGGAGTACGAAAGGCTGGCCAGGGAATACGTGAGGCGGCGCAAAACGGGGGAATGGCTGAATTTCTTTCATTTCATGCTCGACCTCGACGACGCGCCCTGCGTCGCCAAGCGTCTGATCGGATGCGGCGCCGGCAACGAATACGTGGCGGCGACGCCAAACGGCGACATCTACCCCTGCCACCAGTTCGTCGGCGAAGACGCCTTTATCATGGGCAACGTACACGAAGGCAGGTTCGACGAAGCCATGCAGCGGCGGTTTGCGGGGCTGAACATCCTTAAAAAGCCCGCCTGCCGGGACTGCTGGGCGAAATATTTCTGCTGCGGGGGCTGCGCGGCCAACGCCTGGAAGATGAATAAAGACCTTTACGCGCCGGACAGGATGAGCTGCGAGGTTTTCAAGGCGCATCTCGAGTGCGCGCTCTGGGTATACGCGAGCGAACGGTCCCTCCCTTTTCCCGGGGAGGACGGCGATAAAATGCAGACAAACGTGGAGGACTATCCCGGTGGCTAAAAAAAGCGTGGTCAAACTCGGCCTTTACGTCGTTTTCGTGGCGTTGCTGGCCTATATCGCGATCGCCGGCCTGTATGTCGGCGTCTACAACGTCAAGCCTGTCAAGGACGTGGTCAAGCGCGGGCTGGACCTTACCGGCGGCATATACACGGTGTATCAGGCGGCGGACACGGGCGTGGAGGAATTCGACTACAAGATGCAGAGCGCCGTTACCGTGTTGCGCACGCGCCTGGACGGCAAGGGCTTCACAGAGGCGACGATCACGCGGCAGGGGAGCGACAAGATCCGCATCGAGATCCCGATCAACGAAACGAGCGGGGACCAGGACCCGAACGCCATCTCAAAATATATCTCGACCCCCGCGAAGGTGCAGTTTTTAGACCCCGACGGCGGCGTCATCATGGAGGGGACGAACATCAACAGCGCGCGCGCGGTGCGGGACACCCACACGCAGCAGTATGTGGTGTCGTTCCAGCTCGACGACGAGGGAACGAAGGCTTTCGCCGACGCCACCACCAAGTGGATGGGCAGGCAGATCGGCATCACGCTGGACGGGGAAACGATCTCGGCGCCCAACGTGAAACAGCCGATCACGGGCGGCAGCGGCCAGATCGAAGGGAACTTCACCAGGGACGAGGCGATCGAGCTCGCGATGCAGATCGAGAGCGGCTCCCTGCCGCTGGACCTCAACGAGATCGAGGTGCGCTCCATCGACGCGACGCTGGGCGCTAACGCGCTGGATACGAGCGCCCTTGCCGGGTTGATCGGCCTTGCGGCAATCATCTGCTTCATGGTCGGATTCTACCGTCTGCCCGGCGTCGCGGCGAGCCTGGCGCTCCTCGGCTACGTGCTCGTCATGCTCTATTTGATCGCGCTGTTTTCGATACAGCTCACGCTCCCCGGCATTGCGGGGATTATCCTGAGCATCGGCATGGCCGTGGACGCGAACGTGATCATATTCGAGCGGTTCAAGGAAGAGGTGCGCGCCGGGAAATCGCTCAACGCCTCGATGGAAAGCGGGTTCAAGCGCGCGCTCTCGGCTATCGTGGACTCCAACATCACGACGCTGATCGCGGCGCTGGTGCTGATGTACTTCGGCACCGGTTCGATCAAGGGGTTCGCCTATACCCTCGCGCTGGGCATCTGCGTATCGATGCTCTCGGCGATCACGATCACGCGCTTCTTGCTGCGGTCCTTCGTCAGGCTCAACATCAGGAAGAAATCCCTGTATGTCACGAGGTTAAAGCCATGAAAACGTTTGAGTTCGTCGCAAAATCGAAGTATTTCGCCATAGGGCCCGCGCTCGTGATCCTTTTAGGCATCGTGATGGCGTTGGTACAGGGGTTCAACATGGGCCTGGATTTTTCGGGCGGGTCGCTGATCACGCTGGAGATGGACGAGGAGTTTGCCGAGCGCGACATCCGCGGCGCGTTCGCCGAAAACGGCGTGAAAGAGGTGCAGGTCACGACGAGCGGGCAGGGAGAGACCAGAACGACCGCCCTGGTGCGCCTGAAGACGATCGAGGACGGCGGGGAAGAGACCGCCCTGCGCGTGGCGGTCATCGATTCGCTCAAGGCCAAATACCCGGGCGTGTCGATGGCGAGCGTCGAGCGCGTGGGCGGGGTGGCCAGCGGGGAAATGATACAAAACGCTTTGCTGGCAGCCGCAATCGCGTGTGCGCTCATGATGGTCTACATCACGTTCAGGTTCGAATTGTTGAGCGGCATCGCGGCTGTAGCCGCCCTGTTGCACGACCTGCTCATCATGCTTTCGTTCATGGCGATATTCAACCTGACGATTAACTCTTCGTTCATCGCCGCGGTGCTGACCATCTTCGGGTACTCGATCAACGACACGATCGTCGTCTTCGACCGGATCAGGGAGAACCGCAACAGGCTCTCGAAGAAGGAGTACCCGTTCGAAGCGGTCGCAAACCGGAGCATCCGCGAGACGATGGTGCGCTGCATCAACACATCGGTCACGACGCTGATCGTGATAAGCGCGCTCTACATCCTGGGAGTGGCGTCCATCAAGGAGTTTTCGCTCCCGATCATCGTCGGCTTGGTCTCGGGGACGTATTCGTCCATCTTCATCGCGGCGCCGATCTGGTCCGCGCTCTACGACAAGCCGTTCTTCAAAAAGCGTCATAAGAGCGAAATAAAATACAGGAAGGCCTGAATCCGATTAACCGCGGCCGGCGGTGCGCCTTCGGGCTCGCCCGGCCGCTTTCACTTTATTATAAGGGGCAGACGATGTTGCGCTACGTCCCGGCATCGGCCGGAACCACAATAGAAGAAGAACTGGAAGAAAAGGCGCGCGCGCTCGAAAAGGCGCTGAGCATATCGGCGAATGCGGCGAAGCTCCTCACGCTCAGGGGGATGGACGTCGAGACCGCGCGCGGGTTTCTGTATCACGGCTTCGACGACCTGCACGACCCTTTTTTGCTTCCGGGCATGGAAGAGGGGGCCGGGCGGATACAGAAAGCCCTTTCCCGCGGCGAGCGCATCGCCGTATTCGGGGACTACGACGCCGACGGCGTGTGCGCCACCGCGCTTTTGGTCCGCGTCCTTCGGGAACACGGCGCAAACGCCGTTTATTATATGCCCAGCCGCCATACCGAGGGCTATGGCCTGAACAACCCGGCCCTGGATGCGATCGCCGCCGAAGGCGCGGGGCTGGTCGTCACCGTGGACTGCGGGATCACGGCCGTCGCGGAGGCTAAGCACGCGAAGGCGCTGGGCATCGACATGGTCATCACGGACCACCACCAGCCGCTGGATGAGTTGCCCGACGCCGCCGCCTGCATCGCGGCCACGCTGCCCGGCAGCCTGTACCCGTTTCCTTCCCTCTGCGGTACGGGCGTCGCCGCGAAACTCGCGCAGGCGCTTTTCGGCAGGGACGCGATGCAGGAGCACGCCGGCATCGTGGGCCTGGCCACGGTCGCTGACCTCGTGCCCCTCGTCGGCGAGAACCGGATACTGGTCAAGGAAGGGCTGCGCGCCCTTCGCCAAAGCCCCGGACCGGGCATCCGGGCGCTGTGCGAGTGCGCGAAGGTGGAAACAGGGAACCTCGGCGCCTACCATCTGGGGTTCGTGCTCGGGCCACGCATCAACGCCGCAGGGCGCATGGGGGACGCGAGCCTGGCCGTGGAGCTGCTTATAACCGACGACGGGGAGAAGGCGCGCGAGACAGCCGTGAAGCTGGAAAACGACAACGCCGAACGCCGCAGGGTGGAGCAGGAGATTTTCGAGCAGGCGCTAAATAAGCTCGAGTCGGTCGACCTCGTGCGCGCCCGCGCGCTGGTGCTGGAGAGCGAGGGCTGGGACCACGGCGTGATCGGCATCGTCGCCTCCCGGCTCACCGAGATGCTGTGCATGCCCGTCATCCTTTTTTCGCGCGACGGCGACCTCATGCGCGGTTCCGGACGGTCGGTCGAGGGCGTCCACCTGTTCGAGGCGCTCAGGCCCTTCGAGCATATGTTCGTCAAGTTCGGCGGCCACGCGCAGGCGGCGGGGATGACGATGCACTTAAGGCATTTCGACGCCTTCGCCGAAGGTTTCGAAGAACTCGTGCGCACGCGGTACGACGAGGACCTCTTCATGCCTTCGATGCGCTACGACATACGGCTCGCCGCCGACGACGTGAGCGCGGAACTCGCTATGGAGCTGGAGCGGTTCGAACCGTACGGAATAGGCAACCCCGCGCCCGTCATCAGGGTCGCGGCGCCGGGCGCGCGCGGGGTCACGGCCATCGGGGCGGACAAACGGCACATGAAGTTTTGCATCCCGTCGCGGCAGGGAGAACTCGAGTGCATCGCGTTCGGGGAAAGCGGCCGCGCGGCGGAACTCCGGGAGGGCACGGGGTTCGAGATGCTGGTCACGCCGCAGATCAACCGGTGGAGGGACAGGGAACGCCTGCAATGCCTGGTTCGCCATTTCGACCTCACCGAAGCGATGCGCTCGCCACAAGCGTATATAACCCCGCTCAAGCAGAATTTTGCTGATGCAATCGCTATGCAAATCCTATATAATAAAAATGTTAAGTATGTTTGCGCAGACAACGCTATCGGCGGGGAAGAAGCGCTGGAAAAACTGCTTTTGTCAAGCCTGAACGATTGCGCCCGCGGCACGCTTATCATCTGCAACACGCCTGCCGGCGCGGTCCATGCGCTCTCGCTCCTTATAAGGCTCCGTCTTCTGGACAGGGTACAGGTCGTACGCAACCGCTCGGCCAGGGAACGGGCGTCGTTCAACACGCTGCTGCTGGCGCCGTTGGACCCGGCAGGCGCGTGCGCTGCGTTCACGCGGGCGGTGGCGGCGGACGCGCTGCCCCTGAATGGGACCGTCCCCGAAAACCTGATGCAGTACGCCGGGTACGACGCCGAGGCGGCCGCCGGGTTCATAGAAAAGGCGCTGTTTACGAGACAGGAACTCCTGCGTATCCACGCGCGGCTTAAGCGCCTGCTCGACAGGCCGCGCACGTTCGCGGGCGCCGGCGCCCTGTCGGAAGCCCTCTGTGACCGAAGCCGAAGCGCGGTGCAGCTCAGGCTGGCGCTGAGGATACTCGGCGAACTCGGGCTGCTGGCCGTTCAAAAGACGGACGCGGGCCTATATTGCGCCATGGGCGCCGTGAAGGGCAGGACCGCCCTCGACAGGTCGCAGACCTACAGGCGCATGCGGGCGTACGTATCGGCGCTGCGGGAAACGCCGGAGGCGGACGGCTGAAGCGCAAAGGGGATTTTTTGGCGAAGGTTGCTTGGGCGGCGAAACGATATTTTGTGAAAGCATGGTTGGCATGGAAACCGTAGACGCGTTCATCGAAAAAGTCAGTGCGATATACGGAGAAGACCAGGCGGCCTCGATCGGCAGGGCGGTGGATTTCGGCATGCAGGCGCACAGGGAGCAGTTCCGGCACTCGGGCGAGCCCTACATCACGCATCCGTGCCACGTCGCCGAGATCCTCATCGACCTGGGGATGGACGCAGACACGATCACGGCGGCCGTGCTCCACGACGTCCTCGAAGACACGTTAGCGACCTTCGACGACGTGAAAAACATGTTCGGCGAGTCCGTCGCGAGGCTGGTGGACGGGGTGACGAAACTCTCGCGCCTCGGCTTTTTTTCGCGCGAGGAGCGGCAGGCCGAGAGCCTGAGGAAGATGTTCGTAGCCATGGCCAACGACATCCGGGTCATCATGATCAAGCTTGCCGACCGCCTGCACAACATGCGCACCCTCCAGTACGTCGAGGCGCAAAAACAGATGCGCATCGCGAACGAGACGCTCGAAATCTATTCTCCTCTCGCCCACAGGCTGGGCATCTACGCCTTCAAGGCCGAACTCGACGACCTCGCCTTCCGCTACCTCAAGCCCGAGGTCTTTTTCGAGCTCGAGAAGAAGGTGAAGGCGGTGCGCGCGTCCCAGGATCAGCAGATGCACGAGGTCATGAACGTCATCCGCGAAAGGCTCGAGCAGGTCAGCATCAAGGCCGATTTCGAGGGCCGGCCCAAAACGATCTACAGCATCTACAAGAAGATGGTCGCGCAGGAAAAACCGTTCGAGGAGATCTACGATCTCACGGCCATGCGGGTGATCGTCGAGTCCGTGAAAGACTGCTACACGGTGCTCGGGATCATCCACACGCTCTGGAAGCCGCTTCCCGGCCGTTTCAAGGACTATATCGCCGTGCCCAGCCAGAACATGTACCAGTCGCTCCACACGACCTGCCTGGGCGCGGGCGGCGTCCCTTTCGAGGTGCAGATACGGACCTACGACATGCACCGTACGGCGGAGTACGGCATCGCGGCGCACTGGAAGTACAAGGAGAAGCGCAAAGGCGAGAGCGATCTCGATTCGAAACTGGCCTGGCTGAGGCAGCTCCTCGAGTGGCAGAGCGACATGAAAGACTCGCAGGAGTTCATGGACTCTTTAAAGATCGACTTCTTCAGCGACGACGTCCTGGTGTTCACGCCCAAGGGCACCGTGGTAGACCTTGTGAAAGGCTCCACGCCCATCGACTTCGCGTTCACCATCCACACCGCGATCGGCACCAACTGCGTCGGCGCCAAGGTGAACGGACGGCTGGTCCCGCTCGATTACAAGCTCGAAACGGGGGACATCGTCGAGATCATCACGTCGAAGCACTCTGCGGGCCCGAGCCGGGACTGGCTCAACATCGTAAAGACGTCGCAGGCGAAGACCAAGATCAAACACTGGCTCAAGAAGGAGTTCCGCGAAGAGAACATCATAAAGGGCAAGGACATGCTCGAAAACGCCGCGAGGCGCCAGGGGTTCAGCCTGCCGCAGCTGCTCAAGACGGAATGGCTCGAACCGGTCTACAAAAAATACACGCTGGGTTCCGTGGAGGACCTTTACGCGGCCGTGGGCTACGGCGGCGTACAGACGTCGCGCGTGCTCACAAGGCTTATAGAGGAATACAGGAAAGAGAACAAAATAGAGATCGAGCAGGCCCGCGTCGGGCCGTTAGCCGCCAGGCGGCCCAAGCGGCCCATCGACCACGGCGTGCTGGTCAAGGGCGAACCGGACATCATGGTCCGTTTTGCGAAGTGCTGTACCCCGCTGCCCGGGGACGACATCGTCGGCTATATCACGCGCGGGCGGGGCGTGTCCGTCCACCAGAGGGACTGCGTGAACCTGAAGGACCTGGAGGATTTCGAAAACAGGCGGGTCGAGGTGACCTGGGCCAACGAGAACAACCGCGCGTACCTCGCGGAGATACAGGTGATGGCGCAGGACCGCGCGGGCCTGTTGATGGAAATCTCGCAGCTGCTTAACAACATGAACCTCAGCGCGCTCTCGGTGAACGCGCGGGTCACGAAGAACAAGACCGCCTTCATCAACTTCTCGGTCGAGATCAACGATACGCAGATGCTGGACAAAATCATCAAGCAGATACGCAACCTCCCCGACGTGACCAGGGTATTCAGGTCGCACGCGTAAGGGAAGGCTAAGGAGAGAAAAGGCTAATGCGGTGTGTGATACAGCGCGTCAGAAGCGCTAAAGTGCATACGGGGAGCGAAGAACTGGCCGCCATCCAAACGGGACTGCTGATTTTTCTGGGCGTCGAGGCAAAGGACGGGGAAAAGGACGCGGCCTATCTGGCCGGTAAGATCGCGAACCTTCGCGTTTTTCCGGACGCCGGGGGGCTGATGAACCTTTCTGTGGCCGACGTGAACGGCGAAATACTGCTCGTATCCGAGTTCACGCTGCTGGGCGACTGCAAAAAAGGCAACCGGCCGAGCTTCACGCGGGCGGCAGGGCCAGAACACGCGAACGCCCTGTACGAACGGCTCGCGCGGATGTTGAAGGAAGCGGGCCTTCGGGTGCAGACGGGGCGTTTCAGGGCGGAAATGGACGTTTCGCTGGTCAACCACGGGCCCGTAACGATACTCATCGACAGCAGGAAGGCTTTCTAGCGGAGGCGCGCTTATGGAAACAGAAACGTTAAGCACCGGCCTGATCGGCGCCAACACCTACATAGTCTGGACGAAGGGAGACGAAAGCTGTATCGTCATCGACCCCGGCGGTTCGCCGGAGATCGTCGGGGAACGCCTGCGCAATCTCGGCCTGAAGCCGGAGGTTATCGTGCTCACGCACGGGCACTTCGACCACATAGGCGGCGTGAAGCGCCTCAGGGAACAGTTCGGCGCGAAGGTCCTGATCCACGAGCGGGACGCTAAGATGCTCACGTCTGCCAGGGAGAACCTCTCGCGCTATTTCGGGCTCGAATGCATGCAGGTGCCGCCCGACGGCCTGCTGCAAGAGGGGCAGGCGATTTGTTCGGGGCAGACAGAACTCAAAGTGCTGCACACGCCCGGCCATTCCCCGGGCGGCGTCTGCCTGACAGGCGGCGGGGCCGTGTTTACCGGGGACACCCTGTTCAGGGGCGGGGTGGGCCGGACGGATTCTNNTTTCCCCGGCGGCGACAGCGCAAGGCTGCTGGCGTCCATCAAGGAAAAGCTCCTCCCCCTGCCCGACGAAACGCGCGTCTATCCGGGCCACGGCGGCGCGTCCGACATCGGGTACGAGCGGACGCACAACGCTTTTCTAAGGCGGGAGGACAGGCCTTGAAAACGTTTGTTTATACAGGCGATCAGGCCTTTTTTAACGACGTCTGCGAGATCGTCCGCATGTTCACCGGCCCCGCCGCGATCGCTTTGCTGCCCGCGCCAAGGCCGGCCGCTGAGCCGTTTTCCGCGTCCGTGCTGCTCGGGCACCGGTACGCAGGCGGCGCCTTCGTCGACGAGGCGCAGGTCGTTATCGCCGACGGGAAGGGGAACGTGGCCCGGCGCGTGCGCCACCGCAGCGTTGAACCCTATGCCGGAGAGGGCGCGCTGGCGTTCAGGCGTTTTAGCAAGCGTGCGGCCAAGAACGCCGTCTACGTCTGCATGCAGAAGGCCTTCCCGAGGCGCCTGCCGTGGGGGTCGCTCACGGGCATCCGGCCCACGCGCCTGGTCAGGGAGATGTACGCGCGGGGCCTCGGCGAAACGGAGGCGGCGCGCGCGCTCGAGCGGGAGTTCTTCCTGGAGCCACAGAAAGCGCGCCTGCTCGTTAAGACGGTGTCCAACCAGCGCGGCGTGCTGGCCACGCAGGGAGGGCGCGACCTCAATGTGTATATCGCCATCCCGTTCTGCATCACCCGCTGCGTGTACTGCTCCTTCC
>DCTV01000015.1:3571-16479 GCA_002329665.1 Christensenella sp. UBA1431 | reverse complement strand
GGAAAAACTCCGCGCACTCGGCGTGTTGCCAGAATACGAATCATAAGCGTAAGGAGACGAAACACAGATGCTACTGAAAGACAAATGTTGTATCATTACAGGCGCGGCCGGAGGAATCGGCCTGCAGATAGCTACGACGTTCGCACAGGAGGGGGCAAAAGTTGCGCTGCTGGACATCCAGGAGGATAAGATCAAGGCCGAAGCCGCCAAGCTGGGCGGGCTACCCTACGTTTGTGACCTTTGCAGCGTAGAGTCCATAGAAAAGGTGTTCGCGGCCGTGCTCAACGACCTGAACAGGATCGACGTGCTGGTCAACTGTGCCGGCCTTGCCAACCGTACCCTCATCGAGGACATCACGGAGGCCGAATGGGACTTGGTCTGCGATGTGAATCTCAAGGGCCTGTTTTTCGCTTCGCGGGAAGCGTACAGGGCAATGCTGAAACAGGGCGGAGGCAAGATCGTCAACATCTCCTCCATCCGCGGATACATGTCCGACGGGAGGCACGTAATCTACGACTCCACCAAGGCCGCTGTACACGCAATGACGCGCACCTTCGCCGTGGCGGGCGGGCCGAAGGGCATCATAGCCAACAGCATCAGCTTCGCATACGTGCTCACCCCCATGACCAGGCATAACCTCCAACGCAAGGGTTGGCTGGAGAGCATCGTCGCAAATATTCCCATCGGCCGCCTTATGGAAATGGAGGAGGTTTCCAATGCGGCGCTCTACCTGGCGTCCGACCTTTCCTCCGGCGTAAACGGCCACGACCTCATCGTCGATGGAGGCTGGCGGGCCTCTGAGTAGCGCAAGTATAGCTCAGGAGGGTTATGAATGAAACCCCTGAAGAACATCAAACTCATAATACTCGACCTCGATGGCGTTGTCGTAGACACAATGCCAGACTTGGCCGTTGCCGTGCAAAAAACCGGCGAGGCCATGGGATGCGGGCATATTTCCGCGAAAGAGGCCGGCAGCCATGTGGGCAGAGGCGCAAAAAAAGGGCTTGGCGGACTGCTGGGACCGGAACGTGCCCATCTGCTGGACAAAGCGCAGGATTATTTCCGAACGTATTACAGCGAACACTGCGCGGACCGCTCCTTGCTCTATACGGGCGTCAGGGACGTGCTCGAACACTTCCGCGGCAGGATGAAGATTGCGATGGCAACGGCAAAGATACGCCCCGCTACAGTAAATATCCTCGAGAAGCTAGGCGTACTCCAGTATTTCGATATGATCGTCACGGCCGACGACATGCAGCGCATGAAGCCGGATCCACAGTGTATAGAGATCATACTGGATTCGCTCGGTGTCAAGGCCGATGAAGCCGTCATGGTAGGGGACATGAAAACGGATATTCAGGCCGGGAAGGCTGCGGGCACGGCTACAATTGCCGTTACATATGGATATGGCAAGCCGAAAGATTTGGAGTCATCGTATCCAGATATACTGATAGATAACTTCTTTGAACTGAAAGATGTTGTCTGTCTATGAAAGCGTCTTGAGACATTGTGGGATATGGTCGAAAAAATGGACGCGTTTTCCCATTCACGCCATCCCAATCCTGTTCGACCATATCCCATCTTTGTAAAAAATCTGAAAGCTCACGGGAGAATGGCTATGCGCTTTTAAATGGACTTATCATTGCACCAACTCGGGATTTTATGATAGCCTGTAATAAAACAGATATGCTTTTCTAAATCCCGATAAATAGACGGATTAAGTGAAACACAATACCCATCGGTTGACTTATTATGTGGCTGCCGATGCAAACAAACTTAAGACATGATTCTAAAAGGCAGGTAGTTTTAATGCAATACAGGAAATTCGGCAAAATCAACTGGGAAGTATCGGCCCTTGGCTTCGGGACCTTGCGGCTGCCGACTTCGGATAAACACCTTTTGACCGGCGAAAATATTATAGAAGATGAAGCGATACGCCTCATACGGTACGGAATCGACCAGGGAATCAACTATGTGGATACGGCTTACAACTACCACCAGTTTAAGAGCGAACTGGTGGTAGGCAAAGCGCTAATGGACNNGTAAAGCTTGCAACAAAGACGCCGGTTTCCCGGCTTAGCAAACCGGAGGATTTCGACCGGATACTGGAAGAGCAGTTTGTGAAACTCCAAACCGATTACATTGATTTCTATCTTTTCCACAGCATAGACGCGCGGAAATGGCGCAACGTAATACTCCGGTTTGACCTGCTGGATAAGATAGAAGCTGCGAAACAGGCCGGGAAGATAGGCTACATCGGATTCTCCTTCCATGGCGGGTTCAATGAGTTCAAGGAAATCGTCGACGGCTATGACAATTGGGATTTGTGCCAGATTCAGTATAATTATATGGACATCGAAAAACAGGCGGGCACAAAAGGCCTGAAATACGCTGCCGGAAAAGGCCTGCCGGTAGTCATCATGGAGCCTCTGCTGGGAGGCTTGCTGGCAAATCCTCCGAAAGAAATCCGAAAAGATTTCGAGGAATACGGCGGCGGCAGAAGTCCTGCGGACTGGGCTCTGCAGTGGCTATGGAACCAGCCCGAGGTCACGCTGGTTTTAAGCGGAATGAACGCGATGCAACAGGTTGAGGAAAATCTTCGGTCCGCGGACGCGTTAAAAATTAACGCTATGAGCAAAGAAGATCTCGCTTTCATTGATCGCATACGTAAAAAATACGAAGAAAAAAGGGCCATTCCATGTACGGGCTGTAACTATTGCATGCCCTGCCCCAATGGCGTAGAGATACCCAGGAGTTTTAAGTTTTATAATGACTGCCTGATGCATGACGATTTGGTCTCAACGAGAAAGACTTACGCTTTTTGGAAAAGGGGTCAGGCCAGCGCCTGTATAGCTTGCAAGGCCTGCGAGGAGAAATGTCCGCAGAGGATCCCTATCAGTCAATGGATGCCCAAGGTCCACGCTTTGTTGGGCTAAACCAAGGGTTACGACCGGGAACCCATCGCTTACATCAGCNNGTAAGCTTTCCGGCACACTAGTCAAACTGGGGTTTTCATACGAAAAATCAAGCGCACCGTTTCGGCGGTGCGCTCCAAAGGGAAACGGGCGTCTGAGGCTTCCGATAATAGCGGCACAGACACGTTTTTAGAGCAAAGGAACGGGGCCTTCAAGCCCCTTCTTTTTTTTGTGTCTTATCCCCCCCTTTTTCAACCCGTTGGCACACTTTTGGCATACCGCTTATAAATTCGACGCAATCACAAAGCCCCGCAAATCCTTTGTTCACGGACCCGCCGCCTGTCGTTTTTCTCAAAGACCCGCCACCGGTGGCTCTTTTTGCGCTAACGCGCACCGAAAAAACGACCCCCTTGAATCCCATTCAACCCAGCATCAGGATATTATCGAGGGGACGTAGGCTTTGATGCCCTGTTTATGCGGATTCTGGGGCTATGGGGTTAGCGTTCTTATGCGATGTTGCTGGAAATATTCAAAGCCGGCAATAAATAAACAAACGTGAAGTTCAGTATGGTCATGTCCTATTGCGCTCTATTCATGTGCCGCTCCTCCTGCCGACATCTAAAAATAAGATGGGAGGCCAAACTTTTCCAGTCCCTCTTTATCTTGTAATCGCTCGATATCACGTCTTGTTTTTCGCGACCGCCACACGCGAGCGGTTGATTCGGAACAGGCCGCTCTCCCCCATGCGCAGCGCGAGGGATATGTAGATCATGTCAATGATGGTGATCTGGATGATGCGCGAAGTCATCGCGTCCGAACGGTAGCGTGTCTCGAGCGAGGAACTGAGCAGCACGTAGTCCGACTTCACAGCCAGACTCGAGCGCGCGTAACTGGTCACGCTCACGACGAGGGCGCCTTGCTCTTTCGCATATGCGGCCCCGTCGAGCACCTCCCGGCTCTCCCCGGTATGGGAGAATACGACGAGGACATCCTGCGCCGTCATGCCGTAGCATTGGATGTTTATCATGTGCGGATCGTGGCTGTAGCTGGTGTTAAGGCCCAGCTTCAAAAGCTTATGGCACAGGTCGTAGGCCATCGCCGCGGACGCGCCGATTCCGATGATAAAGACCCTTCGCGCATTCAGGACGCGTTCGACGATGGAATCGAGCTGAACAGGGTCGATGATCTCTGCGCTGTCAGTGATCGAGCGGGCCGTGGACTGTATGACCTTTTGAATCACGTCTTTCACGCCGTCGTCTGCGCGGACCTCTTCGTAGATATCCTCGCCCTTGCTGCGGGAGAGTTCCTGCGCGATGTGTACGCGCAGGAGCTGGTACGAGTCGTAGTCCAGCTTCCTGAGGAAGCGGATGATCGTCGTCTCGCTCACGTTGCACGCGGTGGCGAGGTCGTTGAGCGAACTCGTCATCACGGTCTCCGCGTTTGCGAGTACGTAGTCCGCTACTTCTTTCTGCGCCGCGGACAGGGTCTTGTACTTCGTGCGTATCAACGCAAAAACGCTTCCAGTCATTTTTTTCGTCATCGCTTGTCCATGCCGGCAGATTTCGCTTCTGCGGCAATTGCACCTTTCCGTTCCATTCTCAGCCTTTCTTGCCGATCGACTCCAGCGCTTCCTTCACCCGTCGTACGCCCGACTTCGGGCTCGTCAGAACAGGCGTCTGAATATCCGCTATCTGGGGCAGGAGGCATATCATGCTTCCCTGTGCCAGTACGATCGCGTCACATTCAGGGGCTTCCGATCTGATCATGTCCAGCACCATCCTGTTGTGCGTCTCCTTGTCGCCTTGATAATACAGGATATCGAAAGCGCCTTTCACCAGACAAGGCTTTATTTCAACGTTTTTGCCCGCTTTTTCTGCGGTTCGTTCGATCAGGCGGATGCTTGGGCCCAAGGTCGACGCAACCGTTGCGACGACGGATATTTGCCCGCCGATGCGCACGGCCTCCTCGGCCATCGGCTCATCCACTTTCAGGATCGGTACGCCGATGATTCTCCTGGCCACATCCACGGCCTCCCCAACAGACGAACACTGGTTGAAAATGATATCCGCCCCCATCGCCTCCGCTTCCAGCGCATACGCGCAGAACCTTCTGATGACGCTTTTCGTCAGGCCGCCGTTTAAAAGCACCTCGGGCAAAAGACTGTCGTCCACGATATGACGGGCGGCCGCCTCGGGCACGAATTCTTCAAAAAGCCGTTTCAGATCGTCCACCGACACGAAGCTTGTGTGGATTACCACGACCTTTTTTTCCATGGCAGAATCTTTCTCCTTTTGCTAATTCATAACTCGTCCGACTTGCCGCTGTTTCTAGTAAACTATATCATGGTAAGGAAGTCAAATACAATATCGCAACGCCAAAGACATTGGGGCTGTCTGTCTCTTTGTCCGCGAAAAGATGTTGACAGTAAACAGACATCATAGTATTGTAATAGAAGGATTATTGCTGTTGTATATTTTGTTAGCGTAGCAATACTCCTATTCCAAAGATGCAGGGAGGTAGAAAGATGTATCTGTTCCTATCCCATACGCTCGATCCCAACGACCTTGCGTGGCCGGGCGAGCCCGTATTGCAGGTCAAGCAATGCACCAAGGCCGGCGAAGACTCCGTATTCGACAGTTTCCTATCCACATTACCGAACCACTTTGGGACCCATATGGACGCTCCCNNCTCCCCGCCATTTTGTTCCGGGAAGGGTCTCGATCAACGAACTGCCCATCGATTACTTCTGCCACGAAAACGTCCTCCTCATCGACGTTCCCAAGAAAAAAACCGAAGGTGTCATGCCGGAGGATCTCAAGCCCTATGAAGCGCAAATCAAGAAAGCCTCCATCCTGCTCATCCGCACCGGATTCGAGAAGTACCGGAGCACCGAACCGAAGGTCTATCAGAGCGAAGGCCCCCATATCCATCCCGAAACGGGGAAATACCTCGTCGGCACTTTCCCGGACCTCAGGGTCATAGGATTCGACTTCCTCGCGGTGGGTTCCCCCTCCAACGACATGCCCGCTGACGCCCATCAGCAGCTTCTCGGCTATCACACGGAAAAATTCGTGACCGCCATAGAGGACATGCATTTAAGCGAAGTTGGAAACAGGAAGATCAAGCGGCTGTTCAACGCGCCTTTGCGTATTGCGGGCATCGACAGCAGCCAGGTTACCGTAATCGCCGAGGTATAGCGAAAAGCAACAGAGGCCGGGCGGCGCCCGTTATCGCCTGGCCTCTGTTGCGCAATTCTGAATAGAAACACGGTCCGTGCCAAAAAATATGAAGAACCTAAAGGAGAACGAAATGCAAACACGAATCAAAGGCCTTTTGCTGGGCGATGCTATGATCCCTGCCTCAGGATTCTTAAGCGCCTGGGAAAAACACCTCTCCCCCTACGGAGACGTGGTTTTCGCGGGCGATTGGGAGACCGACTGGGGCAATCTCCAGCACCGCAGGCTCGAAGTCGAGAAACAGGGGCCGGAAATCGAGCCCTGCGATCCCCTCGTCGTCGAACACGGGCGCGAAGCCGACGTGCTGATGGGCCTGTTCGTCCCCGTCTCGTCGAAGGTGATGGACGCGATGCCGAAGCTGAGGATCATCGGCGTCTCGCGCGCGGGCCTCGAAAACGTGAACGTCGAAGATGCCACACGCCGCGGCGTGCTCGTGTTCAACGTGATGGGTCGCAACGCGCACGCCGTCTCCGATTTCGCAATTGGCCTGATGCTCGCGGAATGCCGCAATATCGCTCGCGCGCACTTCGCGATCCGCAACGGCGAATGGCGCAAGGCCTTCGTCAACACGGCGTTTATCCCCGAACTCCACGGCAAGACGGTCGGCCTTGTGGGCTTCGGATACATTGGCAGCCTCGTCGCCAAAAAACTTTCGGGTTTCGAGGCGAACGTGATTGTCCACGACCCGTACGCCGACCCGGCGTGCATCCGTGACGCAGGATGCACGCCCGTCACGCTCGACAAACTCTTCCAAACGTCGGATTTCATATCGGTGCACGCCCGGCTCACCGACGGCAACAGGCACATGATCGGCGCCGGATTGATAAACGGAATGAAGCCGACCGCGTATCTCATCAACACGAGCCGCGCTGGCCTCATCGACCACGCCGCGCTTGCGAAGGCGCTCGAAGAAAAGCGCATTATGGGCGCCGCGCTCGACGTCTTCCCGACCGAGCCCATCGGGGAGGACAGCCCCTTTTTGAAACTCGACAACGTCACGCTGACCACGCACATCGCCGGGACGACGAGCGACGCGCTGACCAATTCGCCGTTTTTGCTGGCCGAAGACGTCGCGCGCTTCCTCGGGGGCGAGACGCCGCGGTTCGCCGTTAATCCCGAGGTCCTCAGCGACGCGGATTTCCAGGCCTGGCTGTCCGGTTTGCGAAGCGGCCGATAGGAGGACCCATGCTCGTTAATTTTAACCGGATGCTCCGGGACGCGCAGGTCGGCCGCTATGCGGTCGGATCATTCAACGTGTACAACTACGAAACGATGAAGGGCGTGGTCGAGGCGGCGCGGGAAGCGGGCGACAAGCCCGTGATCGTCGCGTTTGGCGCGAAGTACCTTTCCAACATGAGCCTCGACGACGCGCATGCGCTCGCGTGTTCTCTGTCCGACGGCGCGGGCGTGCCCGTATGCCTGCACCTGGACCACTGCAAAGACACGGACACGATCTATCGGGCGATCCGCGCTGGCTTCACTTCCGTGATGTATGACGGTTCGGCGCTGCCCTTCGGGCAGAACGCTGACAACACGCGCCGGGTCTGCGACGTCGCGCACGCGTGCGGCTTGTCCGTCGAAGCCGAACTCGGGAGCCTGGCCGCGGGCGACGCCTCCCACGAAGGGACCGCGGCCGACCGACAGGTGTACACCGACCCGGACAAAGCGGGCGAGTTCGTCGAACGCACCGGTGCCGACGCGCTCGCCGTGTCGGTGGGCACCGTCCACGGCCTCTACAAGGGCGCGCCGAACATCCGCCTGGACATCCTCGAAGCGATCCGAGCGGCCTGCCCCGTACCCCTCGTGCTGCACGGCGGATCGGGCGTCCCGGCGGCCACGATCCGCGATTGCATCGCACGCGGCATCTGCAAGATTAACGTGAACACGGAAATTTCCGTATCCGCCGTCGAACAGAGCGCGCGCCTGCTGATTCAGGACAAAAAGCCGCATTTTTCGGTGCTCGCGCTCGCGCAGCAGGTGTTCGTGAAGGAAGTGGCGCTAAAATACATCGGCTTCTTCGAAGGGACCGGCGCTATCTGAACCAACCAGCCCGACCGCCGGGTTTTCCGGCGCATTCTTAGCGGAAAGGCGGGAACCGCCGTGAAACATATAATCGCCGTCGACGTGGGCACGCAGAGCCTGCGCGCCGTCGTTTTCGACGCGAAAGGGTCCATCCTCTTTTCGGCCGCGCACGACTACGCGCCGGCGTTCTACCCCGGGAACCGTGCGGAGCAAGACCCCGCTGACTGGGAAGCCGCCCTGCGCGGCACGCTGTTCCGTGCGGGAGCCTATCTTTCGCAGCGCGGCCTGAAGGCCGAATGCATCGCCGTGACCTCCCAGCGCGCCTCAGTCATCCCGGTCGACGAACGCGGCGCTCCCCTGCACCCCGCATTGATGTGGCAGGACAAGCGGGCAACGCACCAGTGCGAGCACATCGCCGGCGTCGTCCCGCCAGGGGAACTCTACCGCCAGTGCGGGCTCCGGCTAGACCCCTACTTTTCCCTGCCCAAAATGCTCTACCTGAAGCAGGAGCGCCCGGACGTATGGCAAAAGACGCGCAAGCTCCTCGGTGTGCAGGACTACGTGAACTTCCTCCTCACCGGCAACTACGTGACCGACTGGTCCCAGGCCTGCCGCACGATGCTGATGGACATCAACGCCTTCGAATGGAACCTTCCGCTTCTCGAAAAGCTCGAACTGAAACGGGAACTGCTATGCGACCTGTGTTCGCCCGGCGGCGTCTCCGGACATCTTACGGAGGACTTCGCGCACGCATCCGGCCTGCCTTGCGGCCTGCCTGTGCTGCTCTGCGGCGGGGACCAGCAATGCGCCGCACTGGCGCTGGGCTTGTTTTCGCCCGGGTCGGCCACCGTCAATACAGGCACAGGCTCGTTCGTGCTCGGGTACGTCGAAAAACCCGTGTTCGACGCACGACAGCGCATCCTGTGTTCCGCTGCCGCCGTTCCCGGCCGCTGGATCGTCGAGGCGGGCATCTACGCATCGGGCGCAACGTATAACTGGTGCCGGAAAAACTTCTTCCCCGACAGCGAATCCTTCGACGAGATCGACGCCGAAGTGGCAAACACGCCTGCCGGGTCCAACGGAGTGTTCGTGCTTCCCCACTTCCAGGGCAGCGCCGCACCCAACTGGAATCCGTTTGCCAAGGGGCTGTTCTTCAACCTCACGCTCGGAACGACGCGGGGCGAAATGTTCCGCGCCGTCCTCGAAGGCATCGCGATGGAGATCGCGGATAACATCTCCCTAATCGAGGAAAACTCCGGACCCGTCGACAGGGTCTTCCTCGCGGGGGGCCTCACGAAGTTCCCAGTGTACTGCCAGATCCTATCCGACGCGCTTTGCAAGCGGGCAGAGCGCCTCGAGAACAGCGAAGCAAGCCTGCTCGGCTGTCTGATGAGCGCCAGGGTGACGCTCGGCGATTTCGGGAACTACGAAGCCGCCTGCGCCGCCGTCGTCCAAAGCGGCGCGCGGGCGTTCACGCCCAACGAAGAGAACGCGGCGCTCTACGCGCGAATGCGCGACGTAAAGCGGGCGTTGTACGGCGCGCTCGACGCCGCGAAGATCTACGAACTCGTAAAATAACGTTTATCACTAGGAATTGCATGTATAACTTCTCTCCGAGCCGAAGCGCCTGCCGGTAACGACAGGCGCTTGTGCTTCGGCTTTCGTCGGAGCGTATACCAAAAGGGTCCACCCGTTCGGGCAGGCCCTTTTATGCAAAAAGTATATCGGCCGTTCAAATGATCGCGATCGGTCGGACGAACATACCCGTCGCGGAGCGGATTTTCGTCGTGTTGCAAATGAAGCAGAACTCGTACACCTTGTCTTTCGCAAGCTCGTTGAGCTGTACAAACTCGAGGATGTGAACGCCCTGCTGTACCAGCAGGTAATGGTGCACCGGCTGCGGATGATCTGGGACCGACGACGTCCCGTCCGCGTTGAACCCGTCGATGCAAGCCATGTCGTCGCCCACCAGGAGCGCGCCATTGCCTTCCACGAGGTAACGCGCCGCGCTGATGCCCAGCCCGGCGTCGGGGCAGTTATCGTTCTGGGGCCAACGCTCTCCGTTGCGCACAAGCACGGCGTCGCCCTTCTTCAGTTCCACGCCTTCCCACTTGGCACAGGCCTCGCAGTCTTCCGCGGTGATAATATAGTTCGCGGGGACATGATCGACGCCCTTGTACCCGGCGATATCGAGCAGTACGCCGCGCATCACCATCGGCGGGATCTTGGCGATGTCGGTCCTGAGGGGGCCGAAATTCGTGCAGTATTTGTCGGCGGTGTAGCCATTGTACCAATGGTTGTCTTCACCGACGGTCCAGTGGCAAAGCGCGTCGATATGGGTGCCCGAGTGCAGCGGCGCGACGATGATCTCGGTATTGAGCCACAGGTTATACTTGTTCGTCTTCGGATCGAGCATCCCGCCGGGGGCACCCCAGTTATAGGAGGGGTCGTAGTCGCTGTTCATCATGTTCTGGCGGCCCGTCGGCGACGCATAGGAAAGAATCTCGAAACCGCAGTGTCCCGGCCAGACGGGCATGCCCTTGAACCGCTCCGTTTCCAGATCGTATATCTTCCCCTGTTTAATCATGCCCACGGCCTTTAGGATCAGCTCGGGAGACAGGTCGTTGATTGCGCCCTTTTCGTCGTCCTTGCCCCAGTCGCCCCAGCGGTTATCCTTCAGCCAGGAATCATCATGATACTGCTTCATTTCTCAAATCTCCTTTGCATTATTTATTGGAAAATCGCCGGCCTCTGCCAACCGTTCCGGCTTATGACGGACGTCCCTAAGCATAAGGGGGTTCGCCTCCCCGGAAGTCCGAAACTTTTTCTTTATGGAGGTCGGGTGGTGCCGCATCAGCCTCAAAATGATCCTTGATCCACGTCTCCCAAACAAAATATATACGTAAGTTCAGTCTATAGTAATATTACCACTATGTATCCCCTTTTGTAAAGTAATTGTTTTACTATTTGTCGGTGCCCGGGTTGTCACTGCCCGGCTGCCTGTTCGTCTACCCGGGCATCACGCATTGCGGCTTCCCCTTCCCGCGCGTGGCGCGCGAGGGCGGTTTCCGGTCCCTTCGGACGGCAATTCGCCCTCACCTTCGTTTTTTGCCTCTAAACGCTTCTAACCCAATTTCTCGGGCTATGCCGCAACCGGCTTCAGATTATAGTCACCACCGTCTTTCTTTTGTCGCCGCCCCTATAAAGCGTCGCCTACTCCATTGCGTAACACGCACGCAACCGCCGGACCAAGTCGTCCTCCCCGAAACCGCCAGCCTTGGATACGACCACTTTGTTTCCCCCGCCCGTCTGTAGCGTCGACTGGACGACGCCGGGGAACAGTTCCTTCTGCGGCGTGATGGCCCTGCAACCGAGCCGCCTGACGATCCCGTAAAGCGTATCCCCGCCAAAAACGGCGAGCACATCCGCGTCCTGCGCTTCGAGCACGCCGGACACGATCCCGCCGATCCGGCCGGAGATCACCGTGTGCAATCTCTCAAGCGGAATGCCCAAGCCTTGCGCGTACCGTACCGCTTCATCCACGTCCGCCGCGTTCCCAGCCGTTTTGAGTACGAGACAGCCATGTTTCTTCAAGCCTTTGGCCAGCCCTTCGATCAGAGACCGCCCGTCTGGGGAGGACGGATACCCTTCGTCCAAAAGCTGCCGCGCCGTGAGCCGCACGGAACGGACGCCGTCCGCCTCGGCCGCCGCGGCCTGCTGCATNNGCGTTCACGCTGCCGCAAACCACCAGCATCGTCTTCGCCTTCATCCGCTCCTCTCGGGCGGCGGGCGGCGGCACCAGCAGGCCGCCAAGGTGTTCGGCAAACCCGGCGCACCCCGCAAACACGGCCGCTTCGCCCCATCGCGCCGCTTCGAGGGCGATGCGCGAAAGGTCCTCGTCCGTCTCCGCATCCACGGCAATGATTCGCGGTCCGCCGCCGTCTTCCAGCGCGCGCCCCAGTTCCCCGGGCCCCACGACCCGCACGGGCAGCGCCGTGCCGGCTTTAACGATCCCCTCGACTTCACTGCACGAGACCGGGTTGAACGGGTCTTTGGCAAAGGCCGTTTCATGAAGCGGTACACCGTCCACGAAGGCTACGCCGCTTTTTACGGTCCGTTTCAGCCGCGGGAACGCGGGCGCGAACACGAGCGTTTCCAGGCCAAACGCCTTCAACGCCGCCTCCAGTTCCGCGCCGACGTTGCCCCGAAAGGTCGAGTCGGTCTTTTTATATAGCAGCGGAACGCCCGCGTCCCGGGCGGCTTTCGCCCATTCGAAAACGCGCCGGTACGCTTCTTCCGGCGGGACGTGGCGGCTCTGTGTGTCCGCGACCAGCACCTGTACCGTTCCGTCTTTCGGGAATTCCGGCGCTTTGGCCATCGCCACCCGCGTCGGGTACCCCTTTTTCGCAAACTGCACGCCGGTGTCCAGCGCCCCCGTGAAATCATCCGCCGTTATCAACAGTTGCAGCATCCTGTTTCACCTCGCCAACCCGAGAATCACAGCCCGAATTTGTGCTTCGCCATCGTAACGGCCAGTTCGATCGCATCGACCATGCTCTCCTCGTTCGCGCGGCCTTCCCCCGCCTTCCCGAACGCTGTGCCGTGGTCCACGGACGTACGGATGATCGGCAGCCCGATCGTAGTGTTGATCCCGCTCATCGAAGTATAGCGGTTCGTCGCAAGGTCTAGCTTGAAGCCGCTGAGTTTTAAAGGAATGTGCCCCTGATCGTGGTAC
>DCTV01000015.1:0-3500 GCA_002329665.1 Christensenella sp. UBA1431 | reverse complement strand
GAGGCGTGCGCGTTCAGGCCCGCCACGCCGATGCGCGGCTCTTCGATTCCGATGAGTCGCATGCCTTCCTTGGCCAGGCGTATCACGCCCAGCACGCGTTCCTTCGTCACGCAATCGCATGCCTCGCGCATCGAGACGTGCGTAGTCACGTGGATGACCCGCAGCGTCTTCGACATCAGCAACATCGCATAGTCCGTCGTGCCGGTGAGTTTTGCAAAAATTTCCGTGTGCCCGGCGAAATGGTACCCCGCCAGATTGATGGATTCTTTGTTGATGGGGCCCGTGACCACCGCGTGGGCCTCTTTGGCCATCGCGAGTTCGATCCCCTTTTTCACGTATTTGAACGACGCTTCGCCGGTCGGCGCGCTGACCTTTTTGTACTCCCAGCCGCGCGGTGAAAAATACCCCATATCGATCAGGTCGATTGTTCCGGTTGACCCTGCGGCCTCCGACAGGCAACCGATCCGATTGAGTTTCAGGCCAAAGCGGGTAAATTCGACGGCTTCGCGCATCGGTTCGTAATCGCCGACGACCACGGGTATGCATTTTTCTCGGATTTCTTCCCGGCTCAGCGCCTTCACGGCAATCTCCGGCCCGATACCGGCGGGATCTCCCATCGTGATGGCAAGGACTGGTCTTTTCATGTTCGTATCCTTTCGCACATTGAATTTTCTGTCCCAACGAAGAGTGTTTCCGCGGGATTGCGCTTAATATCAGCAGTTTAACGCGGGGCGGGTTTTGCCAGGCGTGGCGCGATATTGACACCGCAAGGATTTTCCTATATCTTTATGGTAGCGATTTTACTTTATAATGTTATTATACAGAAGTAATTTTTCTATTTCAAGCTGGGCTGCTTTATAGTGAAGGAGTAGTCCGCATCTAAGACGGTTCGGGCCCAATCGCGCGCGTTCCCATGCCGCATTTCGTTGGCTCCCCACGACCCGCGTACCCATCTCACACCGAACAAACACTGCAAATCACAAAGAAGAAAGTTGGTGCAACGATGATAGCATTCGATGAGTCACTCATGCCCCGCCTGCACCGCATCCGCCAGCCGCAGGAGAATCCCTTCCTTGAAGATCCGGAACCGGCTATCGAAGCGCAGATGGCCCCGCACATGGCCGTGGTCAAAAAGGGCGCGCGCATTGGCGTTGCGGCTGGCAGCCGCGGTATCTACCACTACGACCGAATGATAAAAAAAGTGTGTGCGGTAATAAAAAGCGCGGGTGCCGAACCCTTTATCATCCCCGCTATGGGCAGCCATGGCGGCGCCACGGCCGAAGGCCAAATTGAAGTGCTGAAAAGCTACGGCATCACCGAAGAGACCATGGGCGCCCCGATCCTATCCTCGATGGAGACCGTCGTCCTCGGCCATACGGAGGACGGCGCCCCCGTCCACTTCGACAGAAACGCCTCGACGATGGACGGGATCATCCTGGTCAACCGCGTCAAGCCACACACGGACTTCCATGGCGACCTCGAAAGCGGAATCATCAAGCAGATGGTCATCGGCCTCGGCAAACAGAAGGGCGCATCCACCGTTCACCGCCGCGGTACCTGGGGCCTCGCCAACGTGATCCCGCGGTCGGCGCGCATCATCATGGAAAAGATGCCGGTCCTCATGGGTCTGGCCATCTTGGAAAACGCGCAGGACCGCACCGCGCGCATTGAGGCGCTCCTGCCTGAAAACGCAGAGGAGCGCGAAAAGGAACTGCTCGCGGAAGCCAAGTCCCTGATGCCCTCGCTCCCCTTCGACGACCTTGACGTGCTCGTTCTCTGCGAAATGGGCAAGAACATCAGCGGCACCGGCATCGACCCGAATATCGTCGGCCGCTACCTCATCCGGGACGTACAGGATGACGCCAAGCCGCATATATACCGCATCGTCTGCCTGGACCTCACGGAGGAAAGCCACCACAACGCGATCGGCGTGGGTATGGCCGACCTCATCACGCGCCGGATGTTCGAAAAAATCGATCTCGACCCGACCTATACGAACACCATCACATCCGGCTTCCTCGAAAGGGGCTTTATTCCAATCGTTGTTGAGAGTGATAATCAAGCGATCGAGGTCGCGCTCGGCTGCTGCAATCGCCTCGTAAGCAGAGAAAACGCCCGCCTCGCCTTCGCGAAGAACACGCTCGACCTGCACGAACTCATTATTAGCGAAGCCCTGCTTGAAGAGGTGCGGGGCCGGGAAAACATCGAAATCATCGGCGAAGAGACACTTGAATGGGACGAAGAGGGCTACCTGAAACACAAACTCTTCTCATAGCAAGGCTGAACGGCCACCGGTCCTGCCATCGCCAAGCGCCACATCCATGTCCGGTTACGGTGTCAAGGACCGGCGGCTGTTGGGCTAGAACTGCAGCCCTAAAGCTTTCATAATTATGGCAGAATACAAGCATTTGTATTTGAATTACACCTCTCCTGAATAACGCCGCATTGAACATAGTGCAAAAAACAGCAATGAAGCCAATCTATAAAAATGGATTTCTGATTTGCAGCTCGGCCACTTGAACAACTACGTCTTTTCAATGCCACACATATACACATCTCCCCGAATGTCTCGTCCGCCCCGTCTATGCGGGCCTTCACGTCACTGGTAAGCCTGTGTATATCGCTAGTATGATCGTACGACATGCGGCAGGTCCAGATGGACCTGCCGCATGCAGGACCAGCCGCCCGTCGTTTTCCTCAAAGACCCGCCACCGGCGGCTCTTTCTGCGCTAACGCGCACCGGAAAAATGACCCCTTGACCCCATCAACAAGTCGTAGTTAATTGGTCAAGGAGCCCTAGACGGAGACGCCCCTATTGGCGCGGTCCTGTAGTTGTGGATTGGGCAGATTTGCAGTATGGATAGTTCATTCTGCAATCTTACTGCAAACTAAATTATATCGACTTGATGGCTTTTTCAACTTAATCACCTATGTTAATATCTTCTTCGTTTAAAAAGACCGTAAGCGCGGCGTTGGCCACTACGATCCTATCGCCTTCGCCCAGCGCGGCCACTTCGATCCCCTTGGCATCCAATCCGCCCTGCACAGTTTCAATCTCTACGGACCCAAAAGGCAACTGCGCTGCGACCTTTTCCTTATCCACCCTCTCAGGATAAGGACAGGCGATAAGCAGCCGGATGACCATCTTGTTCGGGTCCTTGACTCCCGCCAACTCGATGATCCCGCATAGACAACTATGAGAAATCGCATCTTTTACCGCACGGCATGCCGCTTTCGTCACATCCTTACCATGCAAATCGGCGCCATAACCCAACTCGACAATGAAGCGCTTGATTGCCATTCTTCTGTATCCTCCTCCGTTTTTGGTGCGGTGTACTTGCCGCTAGGATTAATAGTTTCAAGGATTATTTCGGACTGTATTCGCAAACTGTTTGCTGCACGTCTATACGTTTAAGAATCATACTCATCCTAAAAACAGCCGGTAATCTAGATTAAGCTTGCGGCGTTGACCGCCGCTTTGCGCTACTGAACCATCTTCG
>DCTV01000073.1:22573-53266 GCA_002329665.1 Christensenella sp. UBA1431 | reverse complement strand
AAGGCCCATCCCGACGTGTTCAACATCCTGCTGCAGGTGATGGAGGACGGGCGGCTGACCGACGCGAAAGGCCGCACGGTCGACTTCAAGAACACCGTGGTCATCATGACCTCCAACGTCGGCGCGAGCGAGATCGGCAAACGGCGCAGGATGGGCTTCGGCCCGGATGACGATAAGGGCGGGTTCGAGCGCACGAAGGAAGTGCTGCTGGAGGAACTCAAGCGCACGTTCAAGCCCGAATTTTTAAACCGCGTTGACGACATCATCGTGTTCCACCCGCTCGATGAAGAGCACACGCGCAAAATCGCGGGCCTGATGCTCCAAAACGTCGCAAAGCGCCTGAGGGAACGCGACATCCGCATCAGGGTCACCGACGAGGTCGTGGATTACCTCGCAAGGGTCGGGTTCGACCCGGTCTACGGGGCGCGGCCGCTTAGGCGGGCCATACAGCAGCGCGTGGAGGACGCGCTCTCCGAGGAACTCCTCGCGGGCAGCGTGAACATCGGCGACAGCATCGTAGCGTACATGGACGACGGGAAGCTGTCCTTCAAGAAAGAGGAACCCGCCCTCGAGGAAGAGAAAGTCTGATAAACGTAAAGCTGCAAGGCATGCCGGCATAAGGCGTGCCTTGCGTGCGTCCGTATGCCGAAACGGCGCGTTTTCGCCTTGCGACACGCGGTTGACACCCCGGCGGGGCGCACATACAATAGCAGGGGAAAACACAGGGTAAGGAGCGTATTCCGTATGAAAAAGACATCGCGCGAGACCTGCCTGTATCCGGCGGGGAAGGACGCGCCCGAAGCCGTCGTGGAGAAGGACCACCCCGGGATCGAATTCCGCGGGCGCATGGACACGCTGGACGCCATGATTATACTGGCGGCCGCCGTTGCGCGAAAGGAAGGCGAGCACGCGCTGGCCAGGGACCTGATAGAGCTGCAGAGGTTCGCCCGCGGCGTCACCGGCGCGCACGCCTCGGGGCGGCCGCTTGAGCCCGGGCCGTTACTGGGGCGTTCGTACGGGGAGATACACCGCCTCTCGCACCGCCCGCCCGGCGGCCACCCCGACCTCGGCGAAGGCACGTCGGAGCTTCTGGCGTACGTGAACCTCGTGCGCACGCAGGCCCGGTCCGCCGAGCGCGCCGCCGTGCGCGCCCTCGACGACCGCGACGACATCGTAGACGCGCTCAACGTCCTCTCGAGCGCCGTGCACGTCCTTCTGTGCTCCCTGCACGCACGGGAAAAGGGCGCCGGGGCATGATGGAAACGGGTATCTCCACGGCCTGCTTTTTCGGGAAGGCGTTCACCGAAGAGGCCGTGGACCACATAGCAAAGATGGGCGCACCCGTATGCGAGATATTCCTGGACACGTACAGCGAGTACGAACAGGACTTCGCGCGCATGCTCCGCGACAGGGCGGACGCAAAAGGGCTCGCCGTACGTTCGGTTCACGCCATGTCCACCCAGTTCGAGCCGCAGCTCTTCTCCATAAACGGGCGCCAGCAGAAGGACGCGCGCGAGCTCATGGAAAAGGTCTTCTCGGCCGCGCGCACGCTGGGCGCCGGCATCTACGTGTTCCACGGGCCGCCGGCGTTCAGGCGGACGCTCAGGCTCCTGAGCGACTACGAGCGCATGGGCGCCATCGTATCCGGGCTCGCGGACATGGCCGCGCAGTACGGGCTGCGCTTCACGTGGGAGAACGTGCACTGGTGCGCGTACGGGCACGAGCGGTTCGCCAAGCGCCTGCTGGAACACGTGAAGAGCGAAAACCTGTACTTCACGCTGGACATCAAGCAGGCGGTGATGTCGGGGCGCACGGTGGCCGAGTACATGGAGGACATGGGGCCGCTCATCGCCAACGTGCACCTGTGCGACTACCGCCATACCGAGGACGGCAGGGTGCTCACCTGCCTGCCCGGCGCCGGCGAACTGGACATGGCCTGGCTCAGGTCCGGGCTGGAGCGCTGCGGATACGGCGGCGCGGTGATCCTCGAGGTCTACTCGGACAATTACCGGACGTTTGAGGAGCTCGGCGAGAGCTACGCCAAGGTGAAAGAGGCGTTCACGGCCCCGGTATGAACTTTTTGACGAGCGCGCTCACCCACAGCCGCTGCGGGCCCTCCACTACGGAGAACGGGTGTTCCCCGGCCTGTTCGTCGGCTTTGAAAAGGAGGACGCGCGGACCTTCGCGGCGCTGGTTCTCCCATATCTGCGCGTAAAAGAGCACGTAGTCGGCGTAACCGTCCTTGTGGACGATCAGCGTGATCTCCCCCCACGGCTTTTTCAGGATATCCGAAAAACGTTTGTCTTCGATGACGGGCACGCGCAAAGGCTCCGTTTTGCCGTCGGCTTTCGTGCGATACCGGCCCCCGGTTTCCACGACGATGACTTCGGCCCCCTCGATGGGGGTCATGCTCATGCCGTCGAGGACCTGGGGAACGATCTCGCCGCCGGGCGAATAGACGGGGTCCGGCTCGAACACGGTCACGGCGGCTTCGGGGATAAAGACCAGCGCCGCGACGGAGAATACGAGGAGCGCGCATAAAACGGCCGCGAATAAGCGAAACTTGAACGGGCTTTTCATGACGGGCGGCAAAGGCATCACTTCCTTGGAGCGGGTATAGTGATATGTATGCGATCGAAAAGGACGCGCATGCATGGTATAATCTAGAAAAGTACAGGGGAAAGGTTTGGCTTAAGGCGATGGAGGAACAAAAAGACCTGCGCTTCTGTTTCAACCATATGATGCGGGAGATGATCGGGCCGCAGGGCATTGCGGAGCGCGAGATCGAAGCGATGGCGGACGAGATCGGCCGGGCGGCGCGCAGCATGGACGTCAGGCGCGGTGAAATGGCCTGGCGCGACCTGCCTTACAGCCAGGGCGAAGCCGTAAAAGAGATTCAAAGCGTGGCGGACCGGGCGAGGGAGCGGTTCGACGCCTTCGTCCTGCTGGGCATCGGCGGGTCCGCGCTCGGCCCGCTGGCGGTGCACACGGCGCTTGAGCCCGCGCGCTATAACGAAATCGAAGCTTCGCGGCGCGGCGGCCCGAGGGTCTATATCGAAGACAACATAGACCCCGAGCGCATGAAAGCGCTCCTCGACGCGATAGATATAAGGCGCACGCTGTTCTACGCCGTCTCCAAATCGGGGGCCACGTCCGAGACGATGGCCCAGACGATGATCGTCATACAGCTCCTGCGCGAGGTCTTCCCGGAGGGCATCGGCGAGCGCGTCGTCATCGCGACCGGCGCCGAAAAGGGGAACCTGAACGCCATCGCGAAGCGCGAGGGCTGCAAAACCTTCGTGATACCGGAGGGCGTGGGCGGCCGTTTTTCGGAACTTAGCCCTGTCGGCCTGCTGCCCGCGGCCGTCGCGGGCATAGACGTTCGTGCCCTGCTCAACGGCGCCGCGAGGATGGACGCGCGCTGCAGCGAACCGGACGTGTGGAAAAACCCCGCGTACCTCGGCGCGGTGCTGCAGGTGCTGTACATGAAAAAAGGCCGAAACATATCGGTGATGATGCCCTATGTTGACGCGCTGAAATACTTCGCGGACTGGTACGCCCAGCTCTGGGCGGAGTCGCTCGGGAAGCGGTGCGACAGGGACGGGCGCACCGTGTTTTGCGGGCAGACGCCGGTCAAGGCGCTGGGCGTGACGGACCAGCACTCGCAGCTCCAGCTCTATACAGAAGGCCCGGACGACAAGGTGGTCACGTTCATAGGGGCGGAGGAGTACCGCGCAAACGTTTACATCCCCAACGCGTATCCGGACATCACGGGCATCAGCTTCCTTGGCGGGCACACGCTCAAAGACCTCATACACGCGGAACAGTTTTCCACGGAGTACGCCCTGTGCAAAGCGGGCCGCCCGAGCCAGACGGTCTGGCTGCCCGAGGTAAGCGCGGACAGCATCGGCCAGCTCATCGCCTATTACGAGGTGCAGACGGCGTTCGCGGGGGAACTGTTGAACATCGACGCGTTTGACCAGCCGGGCGTCGAGGAAGGGAAGGACGCGACCTACGCGATGCTGGGCAAGCCGGGGTACGAGGAGAAGAAGGCTGAACTCGACGCGCGCAGGCCGCGGCAGCCCCGCTACATCCTGTAGCGGACGAGTGGGGGATAGGACTTAATACGGCGCCCGGACATCGGGGCGTGTGGTGATAGTTCACATGATAAACCGCTGTATTCGGCCTAATATGGGAGGGACCATGATCAATTTCCTTGCGTACCTGTCCAAGATGAAACACATCAAGCGGTGGGGGCTGATGCGCAACACCCGCGAAGAAAACGTGCAGGAACACAGCCTGCAGGTGGCGATGATCGCGCACGCGCTGGCCACAGTGAAAAACGCCCTGTTCGGCGGAAACGTAGACGTGCGCCGCGTGCTGGAACTCGCCCTCTTCCACGAGGCGGGCGAGGTGATCACCGGGGACCTGGTAACGCCGATCAAGTATTTCAATCGTGAGATCAAAACGGCATATAAGCATATCGAGGAGGTCGCCAACCAAAGGCTGCTGGACATGCTGCCCGAGGAACTGCAAAAAGACTACGCGCCGCTGCTTTCAAAGGAAGGCAGGTCGGGCGAGGAATGGCGCGTCGTGAAGCGGGCGGACCGTATCTGCGCCTACCTAAAATGCGTCGAGGAACTCAGCATGGGAAACGCCGAGTTCATGCGCGCGAAGGAAAACATCCTGGCGGACATACAAAAGATGGACGCGCCTGAGGTCAAGTATTTCATGCGCGAGTTCGCCCCGGCGTTCGAACTGACGCTGGATGAGTTGAATTAGGACTACCTGAGCAAACTCATTTTACCGCATTGAAAAAGTCCGGGACTTTCGTCCCGGGCTTATACTTTTTTTCTACACCAACAACTTTCCGTAATCCAATCCGTTGCACGGCTCGAGTTCGAGCACCATCAGCGCGCGGATGTAGCCGCGCTCGGTGGTGGTCGAGTGGACGAAGAAGCCGTGGTCGTAGTAGAACCGCATCAGGCTGTGGATCCGCGAAGAGGCGTGCAACAGGACCGCCTTGAGCCCGAGCTCCCGGCACCGCCTTTCCACCTCGCAAATGAGCGCGCGCCCCGCGCCGTAGCCCTGGGCCATGAGCTTGACGCCGAAGCGGGTGACGTGCGCGTAGGAATCGAACGCCCGAAACCGCACGGAACCCGCCGGTTCGCCGTCGAGACAGGCGATTAATACCGTCTTGTTTTCGATGTCCGAAAGGACGTCTTCCCTCGTTTCCTTCAGGGCCTCCACCGATTCCGGCGCCTCGATCCCGGCGGCGTATTTTTTGAACGCCTCGGCCGTGATGTGGAAAACGGCGTCCGCGTCCGCGAGCGCGGCCTCGCGTATCGCCAGCCTCTTCATGCCCCGTCAGCCTTCCCCATGAGGATGGCCATCACGGCTTTCTGGGCGTGCAGGCGGTTCTCGGCCTCTTCGAAAACGACGGACTGCGGCCCGTACATCACGCCCTCCGTTACCTCCTCGCCCACGTGGGCGGGCAGGCAGTGCATGAAGACCGCGTCTTGCTTGGCGGCCGCCATCAGCGTCTCGTTCACCTGATAGGGAGAAAAGAACGCCCTGCGTTCCTTCGCCTCGTCCTCCCGGCCCATGCTCGCCCAGACGTCGGTGTACACGGCGTCCGCGTTGCGCGCGGCCGCAACGGCGTCGGTGCCGGTTTCGACGGTGCAGCCCGTCTTCTTCGCGTTCATCCGCGCGAACTCGATAACGAGGGCGTCGGGGGCGTAGCCTTCGGGGTGCGCGACGGATACGCTTACGCCGAGCTTGGTGCAGGCGATCATGAGCGAATGGCACACGTTGTTCCCGTCGCCGACGAAAGCGAGCTTTAATCCCCTGAACGCGCCCTTGTTCTCGTAGAGGGTGAGCATGTCGCCGAGCGCCTGGCAGGGGTGGTACGCGTCGGTCAGGCCGTTGATGACGGGCACGCGGCTGTATCTGGCGAGTTCGAGCACGTCCTGCTGGGCAAACGTGCGTATCATGATCCCGTCGACCATGCGCGAGATGGTCTCGGCCGTGTCCCGTACGCTCTCGCCGCGCCCGAGCTGGATGTCGCCGGCGTTCAGGCAGAGGGCCGTGCCGCCGAGCTGGAATATGCCGGCTTCGAAAGACACGCGGGTGCGCGTGGAGGACTTTGCGAAGATCATCGCGAGCGTTTTCCCCCCGAGCAGCCGGTGGGGCGTCCCTTCCTTCAGCTTCTTTTTCAGGTCGAGGCCCAGCGAGAGGATCTGTAATATCTCGTCTTCGGTATATTCCTGCAGGCACAGCAGATGCGTGGAAGTGAACGGTGCCTTTGCGCTGTATTGTTCGAGGATCATTTTGTCCCCTCCTTCGGTGTTTGGTGATTAAGGCTTTTGAAGACGGAATCGAGGCATCTGGTCAGCGCGTCGATGTGTCCGCGCTGGATGACGAGCGGGGGCACGAACCGCAGCGTGTTGCCCGCCGCCGTGCCGATGACGAAGCCTTTTTTCAGCGCCTTGAGCGCGATCTCCCTGGCCGGGACCTTGTCGGCGAGCTGCATGCCCAGCATGAGCCCCCTGCCGCGCACGCCGGCGATGACGCTGTGGCTGCCCATGAGCTTTGTTAGCGCTTCTTTGAAGTACGCGCCGGTCTTCTGCGTGTGTTCGAGCAGGTTCGTGCTCAACAGCTCGTGCAGGACAGCGAGCCCCGCCGTGCACGAAAGCGGGTTGCCGCCGAAGGTCGAGCCGTGGTCTCCTGGCTTGAACGCAGCCGCCGCCTCCTGTTTCGCGAGGAAGGCGCCGATGGGCACGCCGTTTCCGAGCGCCTTGGCCAGCGTGATGATGTCCGGCTCCACCCCGCATTGCTCGTGGCAGAAGAGCTTGCCCGTGCGCCCCATCCCGGTCTGGACCTCGTCGAGTATGAACAAAAGGCCGTGGCGGCGGCAAATGTCCTGCACCGCCTGAAGATACCCTTCGCCCGGCTCGATCACGCCGCCTTCGCCCTGTATCGGCTCGAGCATGACGGCGCAGGTCGTCTCGTTGACGGCGGCTTCCACGGCCGCGGCGTCGTCGTAGGGCACGTATCTGAAGGAGGGCGGCATGGGCTCGAAGGGGGCGTGGTACTTTTCCTGTCCTGTCGCCGCGAGCGCGGCGAGCGTGCGCCCGTGGAACGAGTGCTTCGCCGTGATGATCTCGTAGCGTTTCTCACCCTTTTCGTAGAAGTATTTGCGCGCGAGCTTGATGGCGCCCTCGTTCGCCTCCGCGCCCGAGTTGGTGAAGAAAACGCGGTCGGCGCAGCTGTGGGTTACGAGGGCCTGCGCGAGCCTGGCCTGAGGCCCGACATAATAAAAGTTGGAGGTGTGTATGAGCCTTGCGCACTGTTCCTGCACGGCCGCGGTGAAGCGTGGGTGCGCGTACCCCAGCACGTTCACGGCGATCCCCGCGAAAAAGTCGATGTACGGCTTGCCTTCGGTGTCGAAAAGCGTGCAGCCCTCGCCCGAATCGAAGGCGACGGGGAAGCGGGGCCCGAAGGTGTTCATGAAATAACGGGCGTCGAGTTCCTTGATTTTTTGCAGTTCTTTCATGCCATACGCCCTCCTTACCGGTCCCTGGTGACCATCGTGCCGATGCCCCTGTCGGTGAATATCTCGAGCACGATGGGGTGCGGGATCGTTCCGTTGAGGATGTGCGTGCGTTTTACGCCCTTCTTGATCGCATGGATGCAGCCGAGCACCTTGGGGATCATGCCGCCCTCGATCATCCCCGATTCGATGGCGTCGTAGGTCTCGCCCACGGTGATGACGGGGATCAGCGTAGCGGGGTCGTCGCGGTCCTTGCGGATCCCGTCGACGTCGGTGAGGAAGATGAGCTTCTCGGCCTGCAGCGCGGCGGCGAGTTCGCCCGCGACCGTGTCCGCGTTGATGTTGTAGCTGTGCCCGTCCTTGTCCACGCCGACCGGCGCGATGACGGGGATGAACTGGTCGTCGGCCAGAAGCTTTATCAGCCGCGTGTCGATGCTTTCGATCTGCCCGACGAAGCCGAGGTCTTCGCCGCCTATGGGAGGCGCCTTCGTGCAGCGGATCAGCCCCGCGTCGATCCCGCACAGGCCGATGGCCTTGCCGCCCATGGCGTTGAGGCTGGCCACGATGTCCTTGTTGATCTTGCCGGTCAGCACCATCTGCACGGCCTCCATGGCCTCGGCGCCGGTCACGCGGTAGCCGCCCGCAAAGCTCGTGGGAATATCGAGGCGCTTTAGGAGCGTGTTGATCTCGGGGCCGCCGCCGTGCACCACGATGGGGTTCATGCCGACATATTTGAGCAGCGTGATGTCCTGCATGATCGTCCTGGTGACCTGGTCTTCGAGCATGGCGTTGCCGCCGTACTTGATCACGATGGTCTTCCCGCTGAGCACCTGGATATAGGGCAGGGCTTCGAGCAGGATGTTCGCGTTTTTAATGAGTGTGTCCATTTCCATGGCTTATCTCCTTGCCGGCCTACAGGTTAAGAGGCAGGGCGTTTAGCCCCGCTTTTTCGCCGAGGCCGAAAATGATGTTCATGTTCTGCACGGCCTGTCCGGCGGCGCCCTTTATCAGGTTGTCGATCGCCGAAACCACCACGAGCCGGTTCACGCGTTCGTCGAGCGCGAACCCGATATGGCAGGCGTTCGACCCGTTGACGTGCTTGACTTCTGGCAACCCTTCTTCGTATACGTCCACGAAAGGCTCGCCTTCGTAGAAAGAGCGGAGGCAGTTGAACACGTCGTCCCTGGTGAGCGGGCGCGAGGGCGTGCAGTAGATGGTCGAGAGGATGCCCCGCTTGACGGGGAGCAGGTGCGGCGTGAAGCTCAGCGCGACCGCCCGCCCGTGAAGGAGCGAGAGTTCCTGCTCGATCTCGGAGGTGTGGCGGTGCTTCCCGACGTTGTACGCTTTCACGTTTTCGTCCACCTCGCAAAAATGCAGCGCGGGCGAAGGCGCGCGTCCGGCGCCGGTCGCGCCCGATTTCGCGTCGATGACGATGCTTCCGGCGTCGATGAGGCTATCCGCCACCAGCGGGGCGAGCGGCAATATGGCGCCGGTCGGGTAGCAGCCGGGGTTGCCGACGAGCCGCGCGGACCCGATCCGGCCGCGGTGCAGCTCGGGCAGGCCGTAGACGGACTCCTTGAGGAGTTCGGGGCTGCGGTGCGCCTTACCGTACCATGCCTCGTAGACGGCCGCGTCCTCGTACCTGTAGTCCCCGCTCAGGTCGATCACGGTCTTTCCCGCCGCGAACAGTTCCGGTATCACCTCGCCCGACGCGCCGTGGGGCAGGGACGTGAACACGACGTCGCTGTCGGCGGCGACGTCGTCCCTGTCGTACGTTTCAAGGACGGGGAGGTCGGCCGCGCGAAGGCCGGGATAGAGGGTGTTGAGCCCGGTGCCCGCCGCGCTGTGGGAGGTGAGATGCACGATCTTCACGTTTTCATGCGTGGAAAGCAGGCGCACGAGTTCCGCCCCCGCATAGCCCGTCGCTCCCAGCACGCTCGCTTTTATCATGAGAAAACGCCTCCTTATGTCCCTGCAACGAATGATACTTATGGATTATACAACCAAATGCATAAAAATGCAAGAGAAATGAAAGCCCCGGCGCAAAAATTTTTCGGGCGGCAAACGAAAAAAGAAAGGCCGCCTTTAGCGCTGCCTCCATTATAACCGGACAGGCCGAAAATTTCACCGCATTCGTGCCGTTTCGGCAGAAAAAATGGGGAGCGCGGTAAGGGATGCGGGACGCGACGGTTGTAATACCGGATGAAGCGTGCTATAATGCTGACAATATTTAAAAGCGATGAAGGGAAGCGGCGGCACGGCCGGCGGCAAAGAGAGCCCGCCCGGGGGCTGGAAGGCGGGCGCGCGGCCTGCGGCTCCCCATCCCGAAGCTTGCCCCAAAAGGCCGCGTGCGCCGCGATAGGGCGCGATCTGAGCGGGCCTGCGCGCCATGCAGGCCAATTAAGGTGGTACCGCGAAACATGGCTTCGTCCTTATACGGGACGGAGCTTTTTATTATCAATGAGAATCTACAGATGGGAGAAAAGGACGATGGCAAAGGAAGAAAAAAGGTTCGTCGCCCACATCACGCCCCGGGACCAGGACTTTTCGCAGTGGTATACGGACGTGATACTGAAGGCGGACATGGTGGACTATTCGGACGTGAAGGGCTGCATGGTCATCAAGCCGTACGGCTACGGCATCTGGGAGAACATACAAAGGGAGATGGACCGGCGTTTCAGGGAGACCGGGCATAAAAACGCGTATTTCCCGCTGTTTATCCCCGAAAGCCTGCTCGCGAAGGAAGCCGAGCATGTGGAGGGGTTCGCCCCCGAGGTCGCCTGGGTGACGCACGGGGGAAACGAGAAGCTTCAGGAACGGCTGGTTGTCCGCCCGACGTCGGAAACCATCATCTGCAGCATGTACGCCAAGTGGATCCAGTCCCACCGCGACCTGCCGGTGCTCATCAACCAGTGGTGCAACGTCGTCCGGTGGGAGAAGAGCACGCGCCCCTTCCTGCGCACGTCCGAATTCCTGTGGCAGGAGGGGCATACCGCCCACGCCGACTACGAGGAGGCGCAGGAGGAGACGATAAAAATGCTGGGCGTCTACGAGGAATTCGCGCGGAACGTGCTGGCCATCCCCGTCGTGACAGGGAAAAAGAGCGAAAAGGAAAAATTCGCGGGCGCTAAGGCCACCTACACGATGGAAGCGATGATGCAGGACGGAAAGGCCCTGCAGATGGGCACGTCCCACAACCTCGGCGAGCATTTCGCGCGGGTGTTCGACATCCAGTACCTCGACAAGGACGGGAAGCTCAAATACGTCAACCAGACGTCGTGGGGCACGTCGACGCGGATGATCGGCGGGCTGGTGATGGTCCACGGCGACGAGCGCGGGCTGCTGCTCCCGCCGAAGGTGGCGCCGATACAGGCCGTGGTCCTGCCCATCGCGATGCACAAAGAGGGCGTGCTCGAAAAGGCGAAAGAAATCTGCAATACCCTTGGTAAGGCCGGCGTACGCGTGGAAGTAGACGACCGCGAGACGCAGACGGCGGGCTGGAAGTTCAACGAATGGGAATTAAAAGGGGTGCCCGTGCGGCTGGAGGTCGGCCCCAGGGACATCGAAAAGGGCCAGGTGCTGGCCTGCAGGCGCGATACGCTCGAAAAACTCCCGCTGCCCATGGACTCCCTCCCGGACAGCGTGACCGGGCTGCTCGACGACATCCACGGCACGATACTGAAAAAGGCGACGGCCATGCGCGACGCCCGCACCTACACGGCCCTCGACTTCGACGGTTTCGTTGCGGGCATTGCTGAGAAGAAGGGGTTCGTCAAGGCCATGTGGTGCGGCGAGCGCGCCTGCGAGGACGCCATCAAGGACAAGACCGGCGCGACGACGCGCTGCATCCCGTTCGAGCAGGAGAAGCTCGGCGACGTGTGCGTCCACTGCGGCAAGCCCGCCGGGGCGATGGCCTATTTCGCGCGCGCATACTGACGGATAAATATACAGGAAAAGGCCGTGCGGGAGACGCTCCCGGGCGGCCTTTTTAATGCGCCGTATGAAACATGTCCGACGTTTCCCGTATGGGATATAATATAATCACGTGCAAACAGCTACCGTTCCTTTGCCAGCGGAAGCCGTTTGCGGGTGACGCGCCAGCGGTAGTGGATGGCTCTGGCGACCAGCCGCGAAGGGAAGACTACGGTGAGCAGGCGCAGGAAACGGTTGAACGTCCCGGGGATGCAAAAAGCCCTGTTTTTGAACACGCTCTTGAGCGCGCCGGCGGCGATGGCGCCCGTTTCCAGCGTGGTGAGCCGGCCGATGAGGCGCTGCGAATCTATGTTCTCGATGATTTCACGGTTCGTGCGCATCCCGGCGGGGCAGAGGACGGTCAGCGCGCCGCCCGAGTGGCGTATTTCCTCGCGCAGCGCGAGGGAGAAGTTGATGACCAGCCGTTTCGCGGCTGCGTAGGCCGCCTTGAGGGGCATGGGGCAGAAACCGCCCAGGCTGGCCACGTTGATGATATAATAGCGGCCCCGGTGCGGGAGGTTTGCGAAGAAATGGTTGACGTCCAGCGTGGCTTCCGCGTTGATGCGCACGATGCTGCAGATGGCTTCCCGGCTCTGATCCGAGACCGCGCCCTCGAAGTCGAGGCCGGCGACGCAGACGCAGAGCCCCGGCGTGATCCCGCGGCGGATGATGTCCGAAAACAGGGCGCGGCGCGCGTCCATATGCATCAGGTCGCACGCGTACGCGGCCGTCTTCACCGAATAGGTGCGCGAGAGCGCCTGCGCGAGGGCGTCGAGCTTATCGCCGAACCGGTCGGTAAGATAGAGGTTGTATCCGCGGCGCGCGCATTCCACGGCGAACGCTTTGCCGAGTCCGCCAGCCGCGCCCGTGATGAGCGCGTAGTCCTCCATTGGCTTTCACACTCCCGGAAACGCAGTATATAGTTTAATCGTTTAGATTAACCGTACGATTAAATCGTTCGTTGACACCCTGATGTGCTTATGTTACCCTGCCTACGGGGTGATTATGTGGGCGCAGACGATAGGACGGTGCTCATCACCGGCGCTACCAGCGGCATAGGCCTGCAGACCGCGAGGGCGCTGGCCGGGAAGGGCTTTACCGTGATGGGCGTCGGGCGTTCGAAGGAGCGGATAGAGGCCGCGCTGGGCCTATTTAACGATGGAGACGTTCGCTATTTCCTTGCCGACCTCTCGTCACAGCGCCAGGTACGCAGGCTCGCGGAAGAAGTGAAGCAACACCTTGACGGGCGGGGCCTTCATGCGCTCATAAACAACGCGGGCGCTTTTTACAGCTACTACGCGCTCTCGGACGAGGGCGTCGAGATGCAGTTCGCCGTCAACGTCGCGGCGCCGTACCTGCTGTCCCACCTGCTCTACGAGGACCTGAAAAAGGCGGGCGGGAGGATCATCATGCTCAGCTCCGCGTCCCATTTCAGGACGCTGGTGCGCTGGAAGGACATACAGCTCTCGCGGCGCTACAGGCAGCTCAAGGCGTACAAGCAGACCAAGCTTTTCGCGGTGCTCCTCGCGCGGGAGTTCAACAGGCGCTTTCAGGGCGTGCGCGCCTTCGCGGCGGACCCCGGCCTGGTGAACACCGAAATCGGGCTGAAGGATACCAGGGGCGCCGCCAGGCTGATCTGGAACTACCGCAGGCGACGGGGAACGGAAGCCGCGGCAGGCGCGAGGACGCCCGTGTTCCTCGCGGCGGAAACGGAGCCGTGCGAAGGGGTGTACTGGAAGGACTGCAGGCCGAAAAAGGCTGCGAGGAACGCGATGCGCGACGATTATTCGCAAAGGATCTGGGAGTACTGCGCAAGGCTTTGCGCGGTCGGCCCGGAAACGCCGGGCGGAGGGGGAGGTAACGATGGCTCAGGGTAGGAGATAGGCTGTAATGCGGCGGGTGGTCCAGGCCGCGGCCGACTGCATAGAGGAATACGGCATACAGAAGACGACGATCCGCGCGATCGCGGCCAGGGCCGGCATGAACAGCGCGGCCATCAACTACTACTTCAGCAGCAAGGACGAACTCGTCAGGCTAGCGCTCGAGCGAGCCCTGAATGACGCGTTCGACATCTCGGGGCTACAAGCAGGCGAGCGGGACACGCCCGCGCAGGTGCTGGAAAAACTCTTCGCGCACTGGCTCATAAGGGTAAGGGGGCATCCGGGCATCATCCGGGCGTTTTTTTACGGGCCGTTCGTGCACCAGAACTACGGCGACCCGGCCATAAAGCGGCTTAGGGACCTCATGGAGGAAGTCGAAAAGCTCATGGTTAAGCGCGGCATGCCGCGCTCGCGGGACAACACGATGAAGGTGCGCTGGGCCTTCTGCGCGTTTTTGAACAACATCCTCCTGCCCGGGCTTTTCGGGGACGACATCGTATCAAACGAGGAGACCGGCAGGCGGTTCGTCAAACTGCATCATTCCCTCTTTCCGGGCTGATGCGTATATGGCTGCCTGCGGCATCTTTTCGCCCGGCCGTACCGTTTGGAAAAAGCCGGTATCCCGCTTTGTAAATTTTCGGTGAAAAACGGAGCAAAAACGTTTGACAGATGGAAAACATTGTGGTATAAAATGAGTAGGGTTAGCACTCAACGACGAAGAGTGCTAACAAAATCCTATAAATCCACAACGAAAGGAGTTGTTAATCATGGCGGGACTGATACCGTTCAACAGGAACAGGAACCTCAGGGCGAGCGGCTGGGACGGCTTTTACAACATGCTTGACGACTTTTTCAACGATACGTGGCTGCCGACGAGGAGCCTGATAAGCGACACGTTCAAAGTGGACGTCGTGGAATCGGACGAAGCATATGCCGTGGAGGCCGAACTGCCCGGCGTGAAGAAAAACGAGGTGGACCTCGCGTTTAACGACGGAAGGCTGACCATATCCGTCAGGCGGGAGGAGCAAACCGAGGAAAAGAAGAAGAATTACATCCACAAAGAGAGGCGCTTCAGCTCGATGCAGCGCTCGATCTTCCTCGCGGACGCGAAGGAAGACGGCATCAGGGCTAAAATGGAGGACGGGGTGCTGCACGTCTCGGTGCCCAAGCAGGACATAAAACAAACCGGCCGCGTGATCGACATCGAGTGACCGGGCGCTGTTTCCGGACGCACAAAAGGCTGACCGCCTTTTGTGCGTTCGTGTTGGCCGGCTAAGACGGGGCAGGGAAAAAAGGAGTGGTGAATTTGGCGAAGAAAAAGTTCAAGGCCGAATCGAAACGGCTGCTGGACCTGATGATCAATTCGGTATACACGCATAAGGAGATATTCCTGCGCGAACTCATCTCCAACGCGAGCGACGCGATCGACAAGATCTATTACAAGGCCCTGACCGACGAGAGCATCGGCTTTGACAGGAACGACTATTACATAAGGGTGGAGATCGACAGGGACAACCGGCTATTGAAAGTGAGCGATACGGGCATCGGGATGACGAAGGAGGAACTGGAAGACAACCTCGGCGTCATCGCGAGGAGCGGTTCCCTAACCTTCAAACAGGAAAACGAGATGAAGGAAGGCGTCGACATCATCGGGCAGTTCGGCGTCGGCTTCTATTCGGCGTTCATGGTCGCGGAGAGAGTCACCGTCATAAGCCGGGCGTTCGGCGCAGAGGGCGCGTTTAAATGGGAGTCCGACGGTTCGGACGGGTATACCGTCACGCCCTGCGAAAAGGACGGCGTCGGGACGGACGTCATGCTCAGGATCAAGCAGAGCGCCGGGGAGGAGAACTACGACGAGTTCCTGGAGGAACACAGGATCCGCGCCATCATCAAGAAGTATTCGGACTTCGTCCGCTACCCGATCCGGATGAACGTCACGACGAGCCGGCCAAAGGAAGGCGAAGAGGACGGGTACGAGACCGTCGTTGAGGAGCAGACCGTCAACAGCATGGTCCCGATATGGCGGAAAAACAAGAACGAACTGAGCGAAGACGACTACGAAAACTTCTATTCCGAGAAGCGTTACGGGTTCGACAAGCCGCTGAGGCATATCCATATCAGCGTGGACGGGGCCGTGCGCTACAACGCGATCCTGTTCATACCGCAGCATATCCCGTTCGACTATTACACGAAGGAATACGAAAAAGGGCTCGAACTCTACAGCAACGGCGTGCTCATCATGCAGAAATGCCCGGAGCTTCTGCCCGACCATTTCAGCTTCGTCAAGGGCATGGTCGATTCGGAGGACCTTTCCCTCAATATTTCCAGAGAAATGCTGCAGCACGACCGGCAGCTCAGGCTGATCGCCAAAAACGTCAGGCACAAGATAAAAAACGAACTCGCGTCCATGCTGGAAAAGGACAGGGAAACGTATGAAAAGTTCTTCGAGGCTTTCGGGCGCCAGCTCAAGTTCGGCGTCTACGCCGAGTTCGGGAGCAACAAGGAGGAACTCAGGGACCTGCTTTTGTTCCGTTCCTCGGCCAAGGAAAAACCGGTGACGCTTAAAGAGTATGTCTTAAGGATGCAGGAAGGCCAGAAATACATCTACTACGCGGCCGGGGAAAGCGTGGACAGGATCAGCAAGATGCCGCAGACGGAACTCGTCGCAGAGAAAGGGTACGAGATACTGTATTTCACCGAGGACGTGGACGAGTTCGCGATCAAAATGCTGTCCGATTACGACGGCAAGGAGTTCAGGTCGGTGTCGGGGCGGGACCTGGGCATCGAAACGGAGGAAAAGCCTGAAAAGGACGGGGACGATGAAGAGATCTTCGAGAAGATGAAGGAGATACTCGCCGACAGGGTGAAGGACGTGCGCGCGTCGGCGAGGCTGAGGCACCACCCCGTGTGCCTGACCAACGAGGGCGAGCTGTCCATCGAGATGGAGAAGGTGCTCGGCGCGATGCCCGACGGTCAACGCGTAAAGGCGGAAAAGGTGCTCGAGATCAATACGGAGCACGAGATGTTCGAAACGCTCAAGGACGCTTTCAAGAACGACGGCGAGAAGTTCCGGCTCTACACCGGCCTGCTCTACGGCCAGGCGCTGTTGATCGAAGGCCTGCCGCTGGAGGACCCGGTCGAGTTCGCCAACGGGATCTGCAGGCTCATGACGGGCTGACCGACAGAGCAGTGCGGAGGATTTGACCGCAATAAAGGGCTGCCCTGCAAATAGTGATTCGCAAGGCAGCCTTCCGTATTCATGGGCGGGTTATTCTTCTTCGCTGACCTGGACGATGTAGGGGAGGTTTCGGAGTTCGCCGCGCACGTCCATGCCGTACCCGGCCAGCGTGACGTCGGGGACCTTGAACCCGCTGTAGGCGACGGGGATGTTGACCAGCCGTTTGGCGGGGTTGTCCAGGAGCGTGCAGATCTTGATGCTCGCCGGCTTTCGCGATTCCATGTTCTGTATCAGGTAGCCGATGGTCAGCCCCGTGTGGATGATGTCCTCGATCACCAGCACGTGCCTGCCCGTGATGTCGACGTCCAGGTCCTTGGTGATGCGCACGATCCCGGTATGGTTGCTCGTGCCTGAATAGAGGCCGATGGACATGAAGTCGATCTCGACTGGGATGTCGATTTTGCGGGTGATGTCCGCAAGGAAGATGAACGTTCCCTTGAGCACGCTGATGAGCACGGGCCGCTTGCCTGCGTAGTCCCTGCTGATCTGGCGGCCCAGTTCGGCGACCTTCTCCATGATCTGCGCTTCGCTGACGATGGTTTTTTCAATCTTCATTTACGCTCCCTCGCTTCCGATCACGTCGCCGAACCGTTCGAGCAGCGCGCGGAAATCCTTTTTGTAAACGATCTTCACGTTGACGCCGGGGTAGAGTTCCCGCAGTTTCCTCGCCTTTTTGTTCTTGATCGTCACGTATTTCTGGTTCATCGTCGTGATCTCGATGTACGTATCGAATTTGGGGAGGTAGAAGTCGGGGCAAAACGCCATCGTGACGTTGCCTTCGGCGTCCCATTCGACCGGGAAGGTCTTCGGCTCGTATTTCCAGTCGAAGTTATACAGGTCGAGTATCTTCGCGAACTCGATCTCGGCCGGGTGCCTGAAGCAGGGATAGACGTCCCGCTCGGTGATCGCGTCCTTTGCCTCCAAGCGGTAAAGCTTACGCCCGTCAACCACGAAGCCGATCAGCCGGGCGCATTCCTCTGCGCACAGCGTGTCCGTGTTGAGCGTCAGGTCGTAGAGCGCGGGGTCGGCCCAGTCCACGCCGTAGAGCGTGGCGATGTACCGCTTGTGCTTCCTGTCCGCCCTTTTTAATATGCTTCCCGCTTCGTTTTCGCCCACGCCGTACTCCCTCCGTACGCGGCCGATCCTCGTGGCATAAGAAGCGACCGTCCTGACGTTAAGGGCCTGGGGGTTGCCGGAGAAAATGATCTGGGCACCCATGCCTATGACGACGGACGGTTTTTCCCTTGTGAACTCTGTGAGCCGGTGTTCGATGTACTCCTTATAGGTCAAGCCTTCTTCAGACGGGGTAAGATAAAATTTCGGGCTTTCGGCGAGCATGCGCCGCACGTACGCTTTCGTGTCTTCCGGCAGCCAATCGTTGATGACCCTTTCCCGCACGACGAGTTCCATGTTCCTGCTGCCGGCCAGCAACTCTGCTATTTCGTCGCCCAGGCTGCCCATCTGTCTCGATATCGTAATGATTGACAACCTTATCACCCTTCCGATATTTATATTACATCATATGAAGAAAAAAGAACAGATCGTTTTATCTGCGACCCAGAAAAATTAATTATAAGTAAGAATTTTCATGAAAAATAAACCTGATTTGATCAAATAGCATAATATTGAGTATTATCGTGAAAAATCGCATTTGTGCTCTATAAAAAAAGCTAGTATTATCAAAATAAGCTCCAGAGATAGCCTAAGAAGCGGATGTCCGGAGCAGTAAGCACCGCAGAATATGCGGAAAAGGTTCGGTGAGCGAACGGTCCACATTCGTGGAAACAGTTCACTATATCCGAGTATCAACGGTAACCGGATATGAAAGTGTCGGCGAAAGCCAATACAAGTAGTAAAAAGTTATTCGTCGGTATAAGGACGAAAAGGGATTCTGAGCTACTGCAAAAGATAATTCAAAGCTTCGATAAAGATTCTCTGGAGCTTTCTGTTGCCTAAAAAACGCAACAGGAGCAAAACGTAAACCTCTGCATCCCTGTAACGCATTTTTTATTGCCGGCGACGGCAGGCCTGTTCGGGGCTAACGGTGTTTTCCGGGGAATGAGGGAAGCGGTATCGCTGACAAAACTGCAAAGAGCCGCGATGCCGCCCGGACCGGGAAGCATCCGGCTCTTTTTTTTGATAGGAACAGGCGGGCCGCGGCGCAACCGTATCGTTCCGCCGTCGGCCGGAGCCTGGTTCAGGCCGAAGCCGACCTGCCCCGCATATAGGCCTCTGCGATGTCGCCGAAACCGTTCCGTACCAGGGCGTCCCGTACGACCTTTCTAAGGTCCCCGTGCGTTATCACCTCGCCGTAGTCTTTTTCCGCGGTGTTCTGTACGCTGTTGCTGATGATCCTGATGTCGCTCGAGTTCATGGATTCGTGGCATTCGTCGGAAATGCGTTCGAGTACCAGCTTGATTTTCTCGATGTCGAATTCCTCAAGGCCTCCGTCGCTCTTTCGCACTTTCAATGTTGTTTCACTCCCACAGCTGATGTTTTTTTATTATATCAGACGACGGCGCCATAAGGAAACAGCCGCGTATAGCCAAAGGCCCCGGCTCCGCAAGGGCTTTGGCTTACGTTCTTGTATGGCAGGTCAGTACGGGTTTACCGTTCCGCTTCCGCGGCTGTCTACTTTGAGTTTGGGCGGATCGCCGCGGTAGAGGACGTTTCCCGAACCGAGTATGTGACACTCCAATTCTTCGCCGGCGTCGACCCGCGCGCTTCCGCTGCCCAGTATCCGTACGACGGACTTTTCGGTCTTCAGGTCGGCCGCGTTGTAGTTGCCCGATCCGTTGATCTCCACGTCGCCTTCCTTTGCGCTCCCTTTCACGGTGATGTTGCCCGTGCCGAGTATGTCGCATTTGAGCCGCTGTGCCTCGAATGCCAGGTTGATGCCGCCCGATCCGTTGATCCGGAGCTGAAAAGAGTTGCCCGTGAGCGGGGCGTTCCCCGCAAGGGTGATGCTGCCGCTGCCGTTGATGACGAGCTCGCCGCCCCGCACTTCCGGTATGCGCGCCGTTACGCCCCTGTCCGAGAGGATGTTCACGTCCCGCCGCAGCTCCAGATTGAATCCGCCCGCTTCGTCCTGGTAGGCCTCCACGAAGTCGAGTATGTTGCTTTCGCCTTCCAGGATTGCCTTGCCCTTCAGCGACGGGTCGATCACGACGTCGAACGGGCCGGAGCTTCGCACGCCCGTTACCGCCGTATTCAGGGCGATCTCCCGCGTCACCACGTCGCCGTTGCCCACCACGGCTTTGCAGCCGGCGAGCATGAGCGACAGCGCCGCGATCATGAAGGCCCCCATGATGAACGCGCCCTTCCTCATCATAAATTCCTCCCTTTATTCATCGCTTCATACGTTGCCGCAGTAGACGTATTCGAGGCGTTCGCGCGCAATATCCGCCAGTTTGAACAACCTTTCCCTCTCCATCTGCGGGGTTTCCATCCTGTAATCGGGGTGGTACCTGGTCAGGTGGAGCGGTAGCTTCGGCGATACCGAGGCGACCCACTCCGACAGTGCCCGAACCTCTTCCTTAGAATCGTTCTCGCCGGGAATCAACAGCGTCGTCAGCTCCGCGTGGCAGTTTTGGGCGCACAGGCGGATCGTGTCCAATACGGGCCCGAGCTCCCCTTTGCACTGCCTGCGGTAAAAACCGGGGTCCATCGACTTGAGGTCGATGTTCATCGCGTCGACGTAGGGCAGGAGCGCTTCCATCGGCTCCGTGCGGATGTAGCCGTTGGTGACCAGCACGTTTTTAAGCCCTTTTTCATGCGCCGCCACGGCGCAGTCGTAGACGAACTCGTACCAGATCGACGGCTCGTTGTAGGTGTAGGCCAGCCCGATGTTCCCGGCTCCGACCGCCTTGAGCGCGGCGTCCACCAGTTCGCCGGGCGTAACATCGTGTCCCGGCTGTTCCGACTGGGATATGCGCCAGTTCTGGCAGAAGGAGCATTTGAAGTTACAGCCGAAGCTCCCGGCCGAAAGGATCGCGCTGCCGGGATGGAACCGTTTGAGCGGCTTTTTTTCGATGGGGTCGAGGGCGAGGGCCGTCACCCTGCCGTAGTTGAGCGAATAGAGTTCGCCGTTTACGTTTTGGCGCGCGAGGCATATCCCCGTCTGACCCGGCTTCAGCCTGCAGCCGTGCGGGCAGAGCCGGCAGACGACCGTTTCGCCGTCGGTCTTATCGTAGTACTTCGCCTGTTTCAAAGCCATCACCCCGTTATTTACCGGTATCTTTTGACGGTGAACCGCGATATGGCGTACTCCTCGATCGGGTCGATCCCCGCCTTCCGGCAGGCGATGGAGAGCTGCATCTTCACCGTGTCCACGCCTTCGAGGTCGGGCAGGAGCAGGCCCCGCCTGTGGTCTTTTTCCACGATAACGCCGTAGACCGAGGGGTCGAGTTCGCCGGCGGAGGAGACGGGTTCCGCCTCGCCGAGCACGTCCACGCTGTAGTCCAGGTAAGGGAGTTCGTCGGGGGTGACGGGAGGGAAACGCGGATCGCGCGTGCCGGCGCTGATGGCGTTCTGGGCGATCTCTTCCGCTATCGAGGACTTCGTGGGCTCCGTCGTGCCGATGCACCCGCGCAGCTCCCCGAATTTTTTCAAAGACACGAACACGCCGGCCCTGCCGCTGAGTTCCCCGGCAGCTTCAAATTCCCGGATATCATTCTGAGCCGGCTTTTCGCCTTTGGTCACGTATTCTTCCAGCGTCTTCCGGGCGAGCCGGACGTGCGGGCTTTCGTTCCCGCTCTTCATCGCCGAGCGCGCCTTGACCAGCGCGCTCTCCCCGCTCACGCCCACGGGTTTGAACGTCGCCACGCCGTAGCCGATGCCGAACGGCGCCTCGTAGGAAAGGACCTGTATCTGCGTGTCGAGCCCGTCGAAAGCCCCGCAGAGGATCACCAGCGAACGGTAGCCGCATTCCGCCGCCTTTCCCCGCAGCCTGTGGTCGATCGATAGTACCTGCGCGGTGTCGTTGGCCGCGAGCGCGCCGATGAGCCGCCTGTCGAACTCCGCCCCCTCGGGGCTGGCGCCGTACGGGCTTTCCCTGTTCACTTTATGTGAAAGGTCCCCGCTGGCCACGACGGCGATCCGCCTGCCCTCCGTCTCGGCCGACTGCCGGATGACCTTCCCCAGCAGGTAGAGCGACTGGATGTCCAGCGCGGACGACGACAGCGCGACGAGTTCAAAATCGTTGTACTCCGACCCGAGGTAGTACAGGGGGACCACCGCGCCGTGGTCCAGCGCGTCCGCGATCCCGCGCCTTTGCTTGTCTTCTGCGCTGAGCGGACCGCCCGGTATGCCGGCTTCAGCCATCGCCCGCCCGATCCGGGACCTTAATACGCCGTCCTGTTCGAACGATACGGAGGCCCGGGCTCCGAACTGCACAAGGTCTCCCTCGAGCAGGGGCGCGTCGTACATGAACACGTAATCGCTGAAGACGGGGGCGTGCGGGGAGATCAGCACGACGGTGTCCGGCTTCAGCGCGGCCACGTCGGCCGCGAGCGTCTTCATAGACGTGATAGTGCTCTTCGCCTCCGATTCGCGTCCGCGCCCGACTTCGGGGACGATCACCGGGGGGTGCGGGACAAGGTAGCCCGCGCATACGGAATAGTTTTTCATTGTATCACCTACCGTTATCAGAATGGTCAAAAACAGCCGGGACTGTCCTTAGTGTTGCCGAAAACAAAAAAGAATCTTTGCCCCTTCGTACCCGCATCTAATCAATTACGCATCGGGCGCCCTTATTCCTGCCTGATAACGTTTGCAAACAAAAAAATGAGCCGGAAGGCTGTTTTGCGTTTCGGCGTCGGGCCTTGACACGGGCGGGGGGCGATGGTAGAATCGCATTAACTCTTTACTACTGCATTCGCACAGTACAAACTGAGCAGGCGGCGGGCGCGATATGCGGCCCGTGCGGCCGGGCCAGGGGGCAGCGGATTCATCCCGCGGGACAGGTAAATGTTCCGTGGGATTTTTTTCTATCTTCGTCAACGGACCGAATGCATTGCATCGGAGCGAATCCAAAAACGCTTATAAAAGCAACGGAGGTCAGACGATCCATGGACGCGATGCGCAACAGCCATTACAGCGCCGGCCTGACGAGCGAAGAGGCAAGGGAACTGCAAAAGCGATTCGGCCGCAACGAGATCACGGCCCAAAAGAAGAAGAACCTGCTTGGCAAGATCGCGGAAGTCCTCTGTGAACCGATGTTCCTTCTGCTCATCGCCGCTGCGACCATCTATTTCATACTCGGCGAGCCGCTGGACGGCATCATCATGCTCGTCTTCGTCACCGGCATCATCAGCATCGACATCATACAGCAATGGAAAACCGACCGGACGCTGCAGGCGCTCAAGGACCTGTCCGCCCCGCAGATCGGCGTGGTCCGGGACGGGGCGGAAAAGCGCATCCCCAGCGCGGAGCTGGTGCCGGGCGATTTGATGCTCATATCGGAAGGCGTCAAGATACCGGCCGACGGCCTTATCGTGAAGGCGAGCGACCTTAGCGTGGACGAATCGTCCCTCACCGGCGAATCGGAAGGCGTGTGGAAGCTGCCGGCCGGCCAGGCGGACGTAGACGAGGGGGAATACTGGCGCAGGGACACCTGCTATGCGGGCACGCTGGTGACGCAGGGCACGGCGGAGGTGCTCGTAAAGAAGACGGGCCCCGATACGGAGTACGGCAGGATCGGCAAGGACGTCGCGGAGGCGCCTGACAGGCCCACGCCGCTCGAGAAACAGACCGGGAAGCTCGTCAGGCTGAGCGCCGGCGTCGCGGCCGTGCTCTTCGCGCTGGTGAGCGCGGTCACGTACCTGAACGTATCGGGGCTCGCCTTCGGGGACAGGGTCATCCAGAGCGTGCTTTCCGGCATCACGCTGGCCATGGCCATGATCCCCGAGGAATTCCCGGTCATACTCACGGTGTTCCTTTCGCTGGGCGCCTGGCGGCTCGCGAAGAAGCACTCGCTCGTCAGGCGGCTCCCGGCCGTGGAAACGCTGGGGGCGGTCTCCGTGCTCTGCGTAGACAAGACCGGGACGATCACGCTGAACCGGATGACGGTGCGGGAAACCTGGGCCGCAGGCGGCGATACAAAGGCCCTGTGCAGGGTCGCGGGGATGGCCTGCGAGACCCAGGCCTACGACCCGATGGAAAAGGCCATCCTCTCCTATTGCGAGGAGCAAGGCGCCGGGGCGCTTTTTGACGGTGAACTGGTCCTCGAGTACCCGTTCACCAACGAGACCAGGATGATGGGGCACGTCTGGGGAAAAGGCGGCGGCGTCGTCATCGCGGCGAAGGGGTCGCCCGAAAGCGTGACGGAAATCTGCGCTATGACGGAAGAAGAACGCGAAAGCGTACAAGCGGCGGTCCTCAGGATGTCGGAAGAAGGGCTGCGCGTGATCGCGGTGGGGGAGATGCGGCTCGATGACCCGGCGTCCGTGCCCCAAACGTTGCAGGAATGCGAATTAAACTTTTGCGGCCTCATAGGCCTTGCCGACCCGCCGCGCGAGTCGGTGAAAGAGGACATCGCCCTGTGCGTCAGGGCCGGGATCCGCGTCGTGATGATCACCGGCGACAGCGGCGCGACCGCGGCGTCCATCGCCAGGCAGGTCGGCATGCCGGGCTGCGATAAGATCGTCACCGGGAAAGAACTCGACGCCATGAACGACGGGGAACTCAGGGAGAGGGTGAGGGACGCGAGCATCTTCGCGCGCGTCGTGCCGGAGCATAAGATGCGCATCGTCAGGGCGTTCAGGGATAACGGGGACGTCGTGGCGATGACGGGGGACGGCGTGAACGACGCGCCCGCGCTCAAGTACGCCGACATCGGCATCGCGATGGGCAAGCGCGGCTCGGAAGTGTCGAGGGAAGCGGCGGACCTCGTCCTGCTGGACGACAATTTTACGACCATCGTGCAGACCGTGCGCGACGGCAGGCGGATCTTTGACAACATCCGAAAGGCCGTAGGCTACGTCCTGGCCATACACGTGCCTATCGCGCTGGCCTCGCTGTTCGCGCCGATGCTGGGGCTGACGGCTTCGCTATTGATGCTGCTGCCGCTGCACATCGTGCTGCTGGAACTTATAATCGACCCGACGTGTTCCGTCGTGCTCGAACGCCAGCCCGCCGAGAAAGACGTCATGGAGCGCCCGCCGCGCAAGGCCGGCGAGAAGATCATCGGCCCGGGCCTGCTGATCAAGAGCATCGCGCAGGGGCTGGCGCTCTTTGCCGCGTCGTTCGGGGCGTATTACCTGAGCCTTCTGGAGATTCCGTCAGACCCCGCGCTCGCGCGCACGATGGGCCTTGCGGTTCTCTTCCTGGGCAACGTCCTTCTGGTGATGGTCAACGCCTCGGACTCAGACACGGTCTTTGCTTCCATGCGGCGGCTGGGGCGCGACTGGGTCATGTGGATGGCGAGCGCGGGGACGGTCGCCCTCCTGCTGGCGATGGTCTATACGCCGCTGAACGCGTACCTCAGGCTCGCGCCGCTCTCCTTCGGCCGGCTGCTCCTCGTGGCGGGCGTCGCGGGCGCTGCCACGCTGTGGTACGAACTGGTAAAGCTGGCAAAGAGGCGGAAGGCCGGGGCCGGAAACAGCAGGCAGCGGCCTTTGGCGTAAAGGATTTATCCCCACCCGATACCGAATACGGGGCGTATTCGTGCCGATAAAGTGATCACGACGAAAAATAATAAATGGATATGAGGGGATAATCCCCACCCGCCCGAAATCACGTCTCGCCTGCGCGGGCAAGAACATAGCAGAATATCCGTGAACTCGAGGGTTTAAGAGGACCGCTTCAATCCAATCCCGGCGAAACGGTGCCTGGAGCGGCGTTTCAACCTACAAGAAAAACCGATGCAACCGAAGTTTGCATCGGAAGGCCGCGGCGCGGCAGTGCCTCAAAAGCCTATACCAGTCCGGAATCCCTGGCCTCGACCAAAAGCTTCGCGGTGTCGGAATCCGTGATGAGGACGTTGATGAAGCCGCCGTTGATCGCGGCCGTGATCGCGCGGACCTTTTCGGCGCCGTAAGCGACCCCGACGCGAAGGCCAATCTTCATATAGTCTTCCACCGGGATGCTCATCACCCGCTCGTTGATCTGCGGGTCGACGATTCTGCCTTCTATGTCGATGAAACGAAGGAGCACGTCGCCTACGCAGTTTTTCCCGAGCAGCATGTCGAAGTCCGCCTTGTTCAGCGACCCCACCTGCAGGAGCATGTTGGTTTCGGTAAGCGCGCCGACCGATACGACAGAGACCTGGATGTTTGAATACAGCTTTTGTATCTCTTTGTACTGGCTTTCCTCCATGATGAGTTTCCTGAGGCCGGGGTTGTCCGGAATCGCGGGGGCGAAAAGCACGTGCGGCTCCCCGCCGAATATGCGGGCGAACTTGATCGTAATCTCGTCCGGTCTCGAAGAGATGTTGATCGTATTCATGCCGCCGGTGAGCTGGACGATTCGGATGTCGTGCTTTTCCTTGGCGGCCGGGGCTTCGCAGAGCCTGGCGATGGTTGTGCCATGTGAAACGCCGATGTTCCACCCTTCCTGGACGATCCCTTTGAGGTAGCGTATGCTGGTGGCGCTCAGCGTGCTCAGGTCGTTGCTGTCCACGACGAGGGCCTCCCTGAGGTTGAGCTTGCTTTCCAGTTCGCTCTCCAGCATCGCGTTGGAATTGTTGTAGCCGCGCACCCTGATTTCGACGACGCCCTCGGCGAGCGCCTTTTTCAGGAGCCGGTTCACCCTTTGCCGGGACATGCTGAACTTGTCGGCGATCTCCTGCTGGTTCAGGCCGATATTGTAATAATAATGGGCTACTTTCACCATGTCGCGGCTGTCAAAACGCATATCCGTCTCCATCATTTCCAGGGCATTGTCGAAAATCGTTACGCTATCCATTTTATCAGCAATGCATCGATTGTCAATGCATTCGTTTTTTAGACGCGGGCAGATCATACGAAAAACGGAATATTTTCATGTGCAACACGCCGATTGCGATACGCACGCCCGAATGAAAATTATATCGGTGTTTTAGCACATACCTATTGACAAAAGACCATAAGTTGATAAAATGTAACACACAACATAAGATTAGTAAGTGAGCATATGTAACATTTCATATCTATAGCGCCGGGACGGCGTGTAAAGGGGCCGGCGAAGGGGGCCGAACTTCCATGTATTGAACATAAAGAGTGCTCGTGCATCAGGCAACGGGACTATCGAAAAATAGACAGGAGGAATTCAACATGGCAAACCAGTATGTTCTGGGCGTCGACTTCGGAACCACAGGTACGAAATCCGTGGTGTACGACCTCAAGGGAAACGAGATCGGGCAGGACTATTTTAACACGACCACCACCTATCCCCGTCCGGGCTGGTACTCCCAGGATCCAGCCGACATCGTGGAAAAATCCTTCCTTTCCGCCAAGGGCGCCATTGCCGCCGCCGGCGTCAAGGCTGAGGAAATCATCGGCGTGAGCTTCACGCACATCTGTACGTCGTTCGTACCCGTGGACAAGGACGGCAACTTCCTCTACAACATCCTGCTGTGGTGCGACATGCGCGGCGCGGATCAGTTCCCCTACATCAGGGATTGCTGGGACAAAGCCGGCATCGACGAAGTCGCGGATTATGCGATGACGGGCTTCCCGCTGGGAACGCTGCCGACGCTTTCCAAGGTCCTCTGGTTCAGGAAGAATTTCCCGGAACTCTGGGAAAAAACCGACAGGATCGTTGGCATGCACGCGATGCTGTGTAAGGCGTTCACGGGCGAGAACTACTTCGACGATAAACCGGGCATCGCGTATTCCAAGATCGCCGACGCGACGAAGTTCGAGTACAACCCCGAATGGGCGAAGATGTACGACCTCGACGTCGGCCTGTACTGCGATCGCGTCGACACGGGCACCCTCTGCGGCCATATTCCCAAGGACGTCGCCGAGAAGACCGGCCTGAAGGAAGGCACCCCGGTATACGCGGGCGCCGGCGACCAGCGCTGCGCCTGCACCGGCCTGGGCGTTACCCGCGACGGAATGATGTCGCTGTGCGTGGGCACCGCGGGCGTTGCGCACGCGTACTGCAGCCGTCCTGTACGCCATAAGGGCGGCAAAATCCAGATCCTCGGCCACTGCTGCCCCGGCATCTGGCAGATAGAAGCCAACTCCAGCTCCGCTGCGAGCTCCGTCGAATGGTTCAAGGAGCACTTCTGCCAGCTGGAAGATGCTAACGCGAAGCTGATGGGCACTTCCGTGTTCAACGCGCTGACCGAACTGGCCAGCAAGTCGCCCGTTGGCTCCAAAGGCCTGATTTACACCGCCTGGATGGCCGGCGCAGACTGCCCGCGCTTCAACTACGATGCGCGCGCCACGTTCACCGGCCTGACCTTCGCCCACGGCAAGAGCGACATGATCCGTTCGGTCATGGAAGGCGTCGCGATGGAGATCAAGAGCATGATTATCGGTATCGAGGAGACGATCGAGCAGGACGTCAACCAGATCCGCGTAACGGGCGGAGGCGCGAAGTCCGACTTCTGGAACCAGATCATGGCCGACGTTTTCAACAAGCAGATGGAAACCATCAAGTGCGCCGAAGCGACTTCCCTGGGCGCCGCCATGTGCGCGGCCGTCGGACAGGGCGTGTACAAGGACCTGCAAGAAGCCGCGGCCAACATGGTCCAGGTCGACAAGCGGTTCGACCCCATCCCGGCAAACGTCGAGATCTATGCGGAGCTGTTCGACCTGTACAACAGGTTCTTTGCCGCAACGACCCCCGACTTCTTCCCGGGGCTCAACAAATTCCAGCAAGAACGCGTGTAACCGACCTCCATCTCTCGTTCTTAGTCGGCGGCCCCTGCGACCTTCGCGGGGGCCGCGGCGAGAGAACTTTGCAAGCCACGCGCCGGGAGCAGTTAACTTTTTTAGCAGGAAGCCGCGGCCGCCGGCGCGGGACGAAATAAAAAATGTCAAAGGTGTGATTCAGTAATGGTCGATCTGTCCAAGATGGATAAAAAGTCAATAGGAAAATGTTTTGACCTCGCGTGCCTGCCCAAGAACACGACGGAAGAGGTCGTTCGCGCAGGAGCAAAGGACGCGATTGCCTACAACACGAACGTGTTCCAGGTGTCGAGCCCCTTCTGGCTCCCGATCGTCTTAGAGGAACTCAAGGGCACGGACATCAAGCCTTCCTGCTGCATCGCGTTCCCCTTCGGCTCGACGACAGCGTACGCGAAGGCGAAGGAAACCGAGCAAGCGGTGGAATGGGGCGCAAGGTCCCTCGACATGGCGATGAACATCGGCGCCCTGATGTCGGGCGACTTTAAGTCGGTCGAAAAGGAGCTGAAAGATTTCGTGACGGCGGCGCAGGGAATGGACACAAAGGTAATCATAGACGTCGCGTTCCTTAAGGACGACGAAATCGCCGCGGCCACCAAGATGATAGTGGAAGCGGGCGTCAATTACGCGAAGACCGCCACCGGCCAGTACCAGGGCCCGACGATGGAACAGTTCATCATCATGCGCGACGTCTGCGCGGGGACGGCCACCAAAACGAAGGTTTCGGGCGTGAAGTTCCCCCGCCCGCAGAACGCGTACAACTTCCTGATGGCCGGCGCGGACCTCATCGGGACCCGCGCGGCCCCTGAGATCATCGACGCGCTGGACACCATGCGCGCCGTCGGGATCGTTCCTCCGTATAAACCCTGACATCGAATACAGTTCATCAACGATCCACAGCTAGCGGCCGGCACGGACAAACTTCGGGCCGGTCGCTCGCACTATAACGGGCGCTGCGCATTGGTACGTCAGCGCAGCTATGAACCCGGGGAATAAGGAGGAAACACATGGAATTCACATTTATTGCGCCTTCGAAAACCATTTACAAAACGGGCGCGTTGGATGCGATCGGAAAACATATCGAAGGCATCGGATCGCGGTTCCTTATCGTGATCGACCCCGTTTTTGAAAAGAACGGAACGCTTTCGAAACTGGAAAAGCAGTTGGATGCGCTGGGCATCGCCCATACGAGCTATCTTGGCGTGGTGGGCGAGCCGGACGTCTCCAATGTGGACGAGGCGTCGGCGCAGGCGATAGAGTTCGGATGCGATGTGGTGATGTCCGTCGGCGGCGGCAGCGTGCTGGATGTCGGCAAAGCGTCGGCGGGGGTTATCACGAACGGGACCCCGGTGAAGGATTATCTCGAATACGTGGGCACCGGCCGCAAGGTCGTGAATCCGCCGCTTCCCTTCATCGCGGTGCCGACCACGGCCGGGACCGGCGCGGAGGTAACCAAACTCGCGGTCATCGGTTCCAAAAAAGAGCATTTCAAGCGCAGCATGCGCGACGACCAGCTCATCGCGAACCTGTGCATCATCGACCCGCGGCTCTGCGTGAGCGCGCCGCCCAAGGTCACGGCCATCACGGGGATCGACGCCATGACCCATTGCATGGAGTCGTACGCGACGTGGAAGGCCACACCCATCACGAAGCCGCTTTCGCTCAGGGGGATCGAACTCGCAGGCAGGTACCTCAAAAGGGCATACGACAACGGGGAGGACATCGAGGCGCGCGAGGGCATGTCGCTGGCCGCGTACATGGGCGGTCTCGCGTTCTCAAACAGCGGCAACGGCGCCGCGCACGGGCTGGGCATGGCGCTCAACGTGTATTTCCCCATACCGCACGGGCTGGGCGTGGGCATCACGCTGCCCTATGTCATGGAGATCAACGCAGAAGAAGACCCGACCCTGTATGACCCGGTCGGAGAGGTACTGCTCCGGAAGCGTTTCAATACGCCCGGGGACGGGACGAAGGCCGCGATCGAGTTTATCAGGGAACTCAACGCCCACATCGGGATACCGGCCGACATCAAATGGCTGGGCGCCAGTGCGGAAATGGCCAGGACCATGGGGGAGAAATGTTTCGGAAACAGCATGAGCTGCAACCCCGTACAGCTTGAAGCCCAAAAGTGGGGAGCATTGTTTGAAAGGCTCCGTTAACACAGCCGCGGGATGCGTGATTATTAATGCGCTAAGCCGAGAAAATCACCATGCGCGA
>DCTV01000073.1:5816-22553 GCA_002329665.1 Christensenella sp. UBA1431 | reverse complement strand
CCGCCGCTATTTTGGTGAAAAAGCGATATACTTTTGTTTCGACAAAAAGCCCGCCGTCATCTTCCGTACGATTCGAAATGGACCTTCGCGTGGGGCAGTTGCGGCTCGGGATGCGGCGTTTTGGGCTCGTCGGCATAGCCGAAGGCGATGATCGACTCCACGGCGTATTCTTCGGGGACGCCGAGCGCGTCCCTGACATAGTCCTCCGCTTTCACGTCCCGTGAATGCTGCCGCCCGCGCACCTGGATCCAGCAGGATCCGACGCCCAGCGCGTGCGCCGTGAGCTGCATGATCACCGAGGCGATCGAGGCGTCTTCGACCCAGGCTTCGCAGGCTGCGGTATCCGCCAGCACGACCACGGCCGCCGCCGCGCCCTTCAAAAACGCCGAGCCGTGCTCCTTGCAGGCGGCCAGTTTCATGAGCGCCGCCCGGTCCGTCACAACGACGAACTGCCAGGGCCGGGTTCCCCGCGACGACGGGGACAGCAGCGCGCTCTTGAGGATCGTTTCCAGTTTTTCCTTTTCCAGCGGCCTGTCCTGATACCTGCGTATGCTCCTGCGTGTTTTCAGAAGTTCGATAAACATTTGGCATCCCTCTTTTGCTGAATACTGTCTTTGCTTGTACGTACTTTTAACTGATTCTACCATTATTGACCAAACAGCAGAAGGAAAATAGAGAAATTTTACGGGTACGCGGTGATTTTCAGGCGTTGCTGACAGCAAAAGCGAAGCATTACGGTATGATGCCGCGCCGGGGAACGCGGCCCGGGAAGCCGGCTGACTGCCGTCGGCGGCGCAGCCGGCGTTTCTGCCTGGCCGGCGTTGTGGTATAATACGGTAATGACTTAATGGGCGCGACCATTTGACGACAGGGACGGAGATAGGAAATGGGCATGGAATTCGTAAAAAAAATACCGACCGCCGACGAGATACGCTCCCGATTGCCCTGTCCCGCCTCCCTGGCGCGGATCAAGCGGGAGCGGGACGAAGCGATCAGGCGGGTCTTTTCGGGGGAGGACGACAGGTTCCTGCTCATCATCGGCCCGTGTTCGGCGGACAACGAGGACGCCGTCTGCGAATACATCGCCAGGCTCGCCGCGGTGCAGGAAAAGGTGGAGGACGCTTTGATCGTCATCCCCCGAATCTACACCAACAAGCCGCGCACGACCGGCGAGGGCTACAAGGGCATGGCCCACCAGCCCGACCCGGGCAAGGACGCGGACCTTTCGGCGGGCATCATCGCGATACGCAGGCTGCACATCCGTGCGCTGGGCGAATTCTGCATGCCCGCGGCCGACGAGATGCTCTATCCCGAAAACTACGCCTATCTCGCCGACGTGCTGGCCTATAACGCCGTGGGCGCGCGCTCGGTCGAGGACCAGCAGCACAGGCTGACCGCGAGCGGTGTCGACACGCCGGTGGGCATGAAGAACCCGACGAGCGGGGACCTCTCCGTCATGCTCAACTCGATCAAAGCGGCGCAGATGGGCCACACGTTCATCTACAACGGCTGGGAGGCGAAGACGACGGGGAACCCGTACGCGCATGCGATCCTGCGCGGCGCGGTGGACACGTACGGCCGGAACATCCCCAACTACCACTACGAAGACCTCATCAACCTCGCGAAAAGATATCTGGACCTAAAGCTCGAGAACCCGGCCATCATCGTGGACACCAACCACGCCAACTCGATGAAGCGCTTCTACGAACAGCCGAGGATCGCGCTGGAAGTGCTGGCAAGCAGGAACTACGACGCGGTGCTCAAAAAAACGATAAAAGGCCTGATGATCGAGAGCTACCTCGTCGAAGGCCGGCAGCGCGTCGGCGAGAACGTCTACGGCAAATCGATCACGGACGCCTGCCTCGGGTGGGAGGACACAAAGCGCCTGATCTACGACATCGCGGAAAAGGCGCTCGCTTAGCCGGGCAAGTGCCCGGTTTGCAAGAAAAAAATGTCTGTGCTGCGAGGACAATGCGATACGCATGACCGACGGATCAATATGCGGGGAAGGGCGTTTTTCTTATGCCTGTGATCGAAACCAGGGCGTTGAAAAAGTATTACGGGAAGAACCGGGGCATCGAATCGGTGGATCTGTCCATCGAGGAAGGCGAGATATTCGGCTTCATCGGCCCCAACGGCGCCGGGAAATCCACCACGATCCGAACGCTTCTTGGCTTCATCAGGGCGACGGGCGGCGAAGCGCGGATCATGGGGCAGCCCTGCACGGACAAAAACCTCTCGAAGCTGAAGCGGCGGATCGGGTACCTGCCTGCGGAGGCCGGATACTATCCGGGCATGAAAGTGCGCGAGCTCCTCAATTATTCGGCGAAATACTACGGCGCCAGCGCAAAGAGCCGGATAAACATGCTCACCCAGTACTTCGAACTCGATACGAACAGGCCGATAAACGCGCTGTCCTCCGGCAACCGGAAGAAAGTGAGCATCGTGCAGTGCCTGCTTCACGACCCGGAACTGCTCATACTCGACGAGCCGACCGGCGGGCTGGACCCGCTGATGCAGGCGAAGTTCTTCGCCCTGCTCCTTGAAGAGCATAAGCGCGGGAAAACGATCTTCTTTTCGTCCCACATATTGAGCGAAATGCAGAAGCTCTGCCAGAGGGTCGCCATCATACGGGACGGCGTCATCATCAGCGTGGAGTCGATGGCCTCGCTGAAGGACAACCGGTACAAGAAGGTGCGCGTCGTTGTGCGAGAAGGCGCGGCCCCCGTGGCGCTGCGGCTCGGAGGCGCGAAGGACTGCCGGCCGGAGGGCGCGCACGTCAGCTTCCTTTACAGCGGCGGCGTGAAGGAGCTGATACGCGAACTCGACCGTCTGGACGTGGAGAACTTCTGGGTCGAGGAGCCGGACCTGGAGGAGGTCTTCATGCATTTCTACAGGAAGGAGGGGGCGGAAAATGAACCTCTACCTTCAGGAAATTAGGCAAAACCTCAGATCGCTCGCGATCTGGAGCGTTTGCATCGTAGGGCTCTTTGCCTTCTCTATGGCCATGTTCCCGACGTTCTCGCTGAACCCGAAGATGCTCAACGACCTCATGAAGTCGTTCCCGAAAGAACTGCTGGACGCGTTCGGCATCTCGTCCGCGGATTTTTCAAAACCCCTCGACTACATGGCCTACATGTTCCAGTACATACTCATCGCCGTCGGGGCGCAGTCGATCCTTCTGGGCAGTTCGATCGTTTCCAGGGAGGAAGCGGACGGGACCATCGAGTTCCTCTACGCGAAACCCGTCACCAGGACCTACATCATGACCTCGAAACTGCTGGCCGGCCTCACGCTCATGGCCATGCTCAACGCCGTGTTCCTCGGCGCGTCGCTCGGTGTGCTCAACATCGTTTCGACCGGGGTGGATACAGGCACGGTCGCGCTTCTATGCCTCACTATGCTTCTGGTCCAGCTGATGTTCTTTTCGGCGGGGCTCATCGTATCGATGCTCCCGCGCAGGGCGAGGCGGTTTACGTCCGTATCGCTGGGCATACTGTTCGCGACGTATTTCCTGGGGATCATGTCCAGCGTGTCCGAATCGCTCGGCGGCCTTCGTTATGTTTCGCCCCTGAAGTATTTCGACCCGCCGCAGGTGGTGCACACCGGCGCGCTCGAGCCCGTTTACCTGGTCATCGTGGCCGTTTTCGTCATCGGGAGCGTCGCCGGCTCGTACGCGCTCTACAGAAGGCGCGACCTCTCGGTGTAGGCGCGTTTCGGCGGCAGGTTCGGCGGTTTGAAAAGCGGGAGAGGGGCAGGAATATTTCAGACATGACGGGGCCGCGCGAAGCGTATAAAAGAAATGGAGGAGCGTCCGCAAAAAAAGGCCGCGGACGCGCGTTCAGGCACGACGACCTTGCGAAACAGCCGGCGTGACGGCTGTTTCGCTTTTTTGGCGGTCAGAGCAGCCTGTCGACCGCGTAGCGGATGTACTGCAGGCGGCGCCTCGGGTCGATGAGGTCCACTCCCTCAAAATCGTCGTATATGCCGGGGAGCAGCATGCCGGGGAGCAGTACGGCGGAAAAGACCTGCGAGACGCTCATTTCCACGGCGTCGCGGTCCGCATCGCCGTCTTCGCTCAACTCGTTAACGACGCGCCGCATGAAGGATTGGACCCGCCGGAGCACGAGGCTGTTCAGTCCCGACTGCATGAGCGATCCGATGAACGCCTCCGGCGTTTCGTTGTAGGTCAGGGCGCCTTCGAGCAGCATGTTCAGGCCATAGACCAGGCGGTCCCTGGTGTCCATGTCGTCGGATTCTTCGAGCGCGTCCCAGTCGAAAGCCCTGTTGATAAGCGTTTCAGCGGCCTTGCCCAACAGGTTTTCCTTGCTGCGGAAATAGTAGTTGATCGAGGCGATGTTCACGCCGGCCTTCCGGGCGATTGCCCGCGTCGTCGCGCCGCCAAGGCCGTCCGTTTCAAGGGATTCGACCGCCGCGTCGAGTATCCGGTCGTAGGCGGCGTTGTGCTTGCCCTGCATTCTGCTGCCCTCCTTTCATCCCTTTGAGTTAATCATACTTTAAAACATGTGATTAATAAACAGCGAAATTCGTAAAATCGGGAGGATTTATAAAAATTATTCGTGTTTTTGCAGGGGCGGGAGGGGTTTTGCGCCGGCGCCCCGGCGAAAACCGGTTCCATACCGATTCGCTCCGTTCAAGCTTGCATATGTGGGGCCGGTGCTCTATAATGTTGCTGTATTGTTGCGGCCGGGCGGCCTTCCCTCCGGGAGGGAACAGAATCGTATCGGAGCGTAGGATATGATACCGTATAACATGCCGATTTTTGTCCCCGGTATGCTGGAAAACATGCGGCAGGCGTGCGAGGTCAACAGGAAAGTAAGCGGCGACGGCCCTTTTACGAAAAAGGCGAGCAAATGGCTGGAGGAACTTACCGGCGCCCCGAAGGTGCTGTTGACCACGTCGTGCAGCCACGCGCTGGACATGATGGCCGTGTTGTGCGGAATAGGGCCGGGCGACGAGGTGATCATCCCATCCTACAACTTCCCCTCGGCGGCAAACGCGTTCGTGCTGCGGGGCGCGACCTGCGTCTTCGTGGACATACGGCCCGATACGATGAACATCGACGAAACGCTGATAGAGCACGCGATCACGTCCCGGACCAAGGCGATCTGCGTAATTCATTACGCCGGCGTCGCCTGCGAGATGGACGCGATCGAAAGCATCGCGAGGCGCCACGGCCTTTTCCTGCTCGAGGACGCGGCGCAGGGAATGCTCTCGGCGTACAACGGCAGGCCGCTGGGAACCCTGGGCGACATGGGGGCCTACAGCTTCCACGAGACCAAGAATTTTTCGATGGGCGAGGGCGGGTGCCTCATACTGACCGACGCCGGGTACCAGCTGCCGGCCGAGATGCTCAGGGAAAAGGGCACGGACCGGAGCCGGTTCTTCCGCGGCGAGGTGGACAAGTACAACTGGCAGACCATGGGCTCGAGCTATCTGCCCAGCGAGATCAACGCGGCCTGTCTCTGCGCGCAGCTGGACATCGCCCATAAGATCACCTCCCGGCGCCTTCAAATATGGCGCGCGTACCACGACGGGCTTTTCGACCTGCAGGCCGAAGGCCGTATAGAGTTGCCGGCGGTCCCGCCCGAATGCAGGAGCAACGGGCATATCTTCTTTATAAAGTGCCGCGACATTCAGGAAAGGACGGGATTCATCGCCCATATGAGAGGCAGGGGCGTAACGGCGGTGTTCCATTACGTTCCCCTGCACGATTCGCCGGCGGGCAGGAAGTACGGGCGTTTCCACGGGGAGGACAGGTTCACCACGGCCGAAAGCGAGCGCCTGGTCCGCCTGCCGCTCTACTATGAACTGCAGGACGCGCAGGTGGAGTACGTTATCGGATGCGTGCGCGAGTTCTTCATGAAGGCGTCCTGAGCGAAAACGACGGCTGCCCGCAGGGTTCGTTACAGGGCCGGGCAACGGGGCAGAATAAAGGTAAGGGAACATCCGGGCGGGCTGACGGGCATACCGATGGCCCGCAAATAGTATCGCCGGGGCATTTCATTCCCGCAGGGAGGCAAGCACTATTGGAGAAACTCTCTTTCGTGGTCCCCGTTTACAATTCTGAAAACACAGTCGGCCTGGTGGCCGACAGGATCGCCGCGATGGTGGAGGCCCTTCAAACGCCTTACGACTATGAGGTGATCCTGATAAACGACGGAAGCAGCGACGGGTCCTACGCGGTATGCAGGGAAACCGCGAAAAAAAACGCGCACGTTACCGCGCTCGATTTTTCCCGCAATTTCGGCCAGGCCAACGCCATCATGGCGGGGTTCAGGAAGGTGAAGGGCGACTATGTGGTCTGCCTCGACGACGACCTTCAGACGCCGCCCGAGGAAGTGCCGCTGTTGCTCGACAAGCTGATCGACGGCGGTTTCGACCTCGTGTACGGCCATTACGCGCACAAGAAGCACAGCTTTTTCAGGAATTTCGGGTCCCGCGTCAACGCGTTCATGCAGACCGCCATGCTGGACAAGCCCAAAAGCATCGCGACGTCGAGTTTCTTCATCGCCCGCCGGTTCGTGGTCGACGAGGTCGCCCGGTACGACAAGCCGTTCCCCTACATCCCCGGCCTGTGCCTGCAGGTGACGCGCAACGTGGGCAACGTCGTCGTCCGGCACGATCCGCGCACCGTCGGCAGGTCGGGCTACACCTTCCGCAAGCTGATGCGCCTCTGGCTCAACGGATTCACCAATTTTTCAGTCAAACCGCTAAGGTGGGCGACGGTCCTCGGAACCCTCTTCGCGTTCGCGGCCCTCATCCTGATGGCCGTGGTGTTCATCAGGAGCCTGGTCGGTCCCTCGTCGGTGGCCGGGTGGAGTTCCACCATCATCAGCGTGCTGTTCCTGGGCGGGGTGCAGCTCCTCTCCATAGGCCTCCTGGGCGAGTATATCGGCCGCATCTACCTCAGCATCAACAAGACGCCGCAGTACGTCGTGAAAGACAGCGTAAACGGCCCCGAGGACGGGCAAGACGGCGAAGGAACGGGGGGGACCCGGTGAAAGCTTTCCTGCTCGAAGCCGTACGCCGCTTCGTCCAGATGGTGTTCGGCATCCAGCTGTTCAACCTGCCCGGGCTCGCGTTCATCAGGAACGCCGCGTTCCGCTGCGTTTTCAGGATCGGGAGCCGGCCCATAATCGAGGAAAAGGTGTGCCTCTACCACGCGCACAGGAGTTCCGGGCGCATTCGCATTGGCAGGCGCGTGCTCCTGGCGCGGGGTGTTTCCATCGACTACACGGGCGACGTGACGGTGGAGGACGACGTATGGTTTTCGCTGGGCAGCGTGGTGCTCACCCACATGCACAGGCTCGACGGGCACCGCACGCTGGGCAGGAAGAAGAAGGTCGAGCCCTGCGGCGTCGTCTTTAAAAAACGGTGCTGGATCGGCGCGAACGCCGTGATACTGCCCCGCGTATCCCGCGTCGGCGAAGACGCGGTGGTCGGCGCGGGCGCGGTGGTCACCCGCGACGTCCCCGACAGGGCGATCGTGGCCGGGAACCCGGCGCGGGTCATCCGCATCATGGACAGCGAGGAATTGAAGATTGAATCTGCCCGAACCCAAACCTAAGGCGGACGCAAAACGAAAGACATCCCACAAGCACCTGCTGTGGCTCCATCTGAATATCCTTTTGTATTCGGCAGTGGGCGTTTTGAGCAAGCTTGCAGCCAACGCGGCCAACGAGCGGGGCCTGTTTTCGTGGGCGGTCGCCGGCTATACCGCCGTGATGCTCGCGGTCCTCGCGGTGTACGCTTTTTTCTACCAGAAACTCATCAAGGTGATGGATCTTACGGTCGCCTACGCAAACAGGTCGATCCTGACCATGTGGACGCTGGTCTGGGCGGCGCTGTTTTTTCAAGAGCCGATCACGGCGGGCAACCTCGCCGGCTCGGCCCTGATCGCGGGCGGGATATGGCTGGTGGTGCAGAGTGAATAGCACGACGTCGGTTTTGATATTCATCGCGGGGGCGTTCATCACGGCCGTCTCCCAGACGATGCTGAAAGTGAGCGCCAACAGGGAGCACGCGAAACGCGCGGGGGAATACTTAAACCCTCTCGTGCTCGGTTCCTACGCGCTGTTCGTGCTGGTCCTCGCGATGAACATCATCGGCTACCGGTGGATCGAATACAAGTACGGCAGCATCATCAACTGCCTGTCCTACGTATTCATCATGCTGCTGGGCTTCGGTTTCCTGAAGGAAAGGGTCACGTGGCAAAAGATCGCCGGCAACCTCATCATCATCCTCGGGATCGTCGTATTCACACTGTTTTAGCGGGAGAAAGCGGGAAGGCATGGACACACTGGCGCAAAACCCGGAAACGAAGCGTTCGACCTGGAAAAACCTGCTTGAGGCGGGGGCGATCACCCTTGCCGTGATGGCGTTGACGGCACTGGTATTGGGGGCCCAGTACCAGCTCAACGACGACTACGCGATGTGCCTTACGGTGTCCGGCGCCTACGGCGTCCCGGGCGAGCACATGATCTTCTCCAGCTCGGTACTGGGCGTGGTGCTCAAGGCGCTCTTTTCGGCCGCGCCCGCCGTCAACTGGTACGGCTGGATGCATTTTGCGATCCTGTTTCTTTCAGGGACCGCCTTTTCGTTCCTCATCCTCGAAACCGTTCCGGGAAAACTGCGCTACCTCATCGCGCTGGCGTTTGCCGGGACGGCGCTCGTGCCCGACATCCTGTATATGCAGTTCACGATGCAGGCCTATTTTTGCCTCGCGGCGGGGTTCGCCCTTTTCGCCTTCGCGTTTTTGAAGGAAGGAAAAAAGAAAAAACGCGCCGCCATGCTTGTTTGCGCGGCGCTCTTCTGCCTTCTTGGCGTCATGGTGCGCGACAAGACCGTGCTGACCATCCTGCCTTTTTTCCTGGCGGTATCCGCGTACAGGCTTTACAAAAAAGACTGGCGGCCGGCCGCGTGNNCCGCGTGGCTGGCGGTGACCTGCGTGCTGTGCGCGGGGGCGATGTGGGCCGACGCCAACGCCTACCGGTCGAATCGGTGGCAGGACTACTTCGCGTACAACTCGGCGAGGTCGTCGCTGCTGGACATGCCCCGCCTGGACTACGACGCAAACAGGGAAGTGTTCGAAAAGGCCGGATGGAGCGAAAACGACTACGAAATGTTCTACCACTGGTACCTTGCGGACGAGGAGACCTTCTCGACTGAGAAGCTCGAAGCCATCCGCGAGGACGCGGCGGGGCCTTCGCTCACGATACCGTACGTCATCTCGGACTTCGTCCACGACATGTATTCCGTTTTGATCTTCTTTCCCTTCTGCATCCTGGCGCTCTGTCTCGCGCTCTGTCTCATGACCCGCAAAAAGCACCTGCTGCCTTCCATTGTTGCGGCCTCGGCGGTCCTGGTGCACGTCGGCTTCATCATACTCAGGCGCGCCCCGATCCGCACGGTATATCCGCATTACGTGCTGGGGATACTCTTACTGCTGCTGCTCGCCGACTATACCGCGTTCAGGCCGGTGCTCAGAAGGCGGGACGCGAAAGGCCCTTCGGGGAGGAGGAACGCCTTCGCGTCGGTGGTAGTGGGATTCGTTGCGGTGTCCATGCTGCTTATGAACACGGTCCTCGCAAGCGACCGGGCCTCGGCGGGGACGGACAGGTACGCGTACATCCGGGAGCTTGACCGGTATATCGCGGGCAACAAGGACAAACTCTTTTTGAGTTCCGTCAGTGCGGCGAGCGACCGCTACAGCGCCTACAGCGTGTTCTACGCGCCCGAAAGGGGAATGTTCGAAAACTTCATCATACTCGGCGGGTGGAACACGAAGACCCCCAGGTACTACGAGTTCATGGAGGAACACGGGATCGAAAATCCATTTTTAAGCCTGCTAAACGACAACGAGTATCTCGTCGAGATCGGGGAGCCCACGCTGATTCAGCAGTATCTGCTGGAAAAATTCGGGATACGGACCGAGGCGGCGGTGGTCGAGAGTTTCGACCGCCTGAACGTGTACAAAATACGCATTGCTTCTGAGGATGATAAAAACAGCGACTGATTTGAAACGGACAACTCTATGGATCGCATCGATGGCGCTGTTTTTTGTGTTTGCGCTTTTCGTGGCGCAAGCGGCGGACTACGCGATGGGGTCCGTGTGGGTACTCGGTACGCTCCTTGCCGCGGCGGCCCTGCTCGGGTTCTCGCTGCGCGCCGCCGCGCTGCCGTCTATCGCGCCCTGGGCGTTCGCCTTCGCGGTCTCCGCCGCGTGCATCATGGCCAACGCGCGCTTCGGGCTGAACCTGCTGGACGAGGGCTTCACCATCGGCACGCTTTCCGGCATGCTCGAAGGCGGCATACTCTATTCGGACACGTCTTCCATGCTGACCCCCGGCCTGTTTTTCGCGGCTTTCCCGTTCGCGAAGGTTTTCGGCCTCTCCGTCTGGACGCTGCGCTGGTTCATGGGCCTAACGATGGCGCTGGTCTGCGCCGGCTCGGGCTGCATCGTGCACCGGATGACCGGGCACCCGCTCGCGGCCGCTATGACCTGGCTGGCCGTGCTGACCCTCTCCGCGGGACTCTGGTTCGCGTTCTTCACCTACGGATGGCTGGCCGTCGCGTTCGGGCTGCTGGCGCTCTTTTCCATCTACGGATATTTCACGGACCGCAAACCCTTTTGGGCGGCGTTGGCCGGCGTCTCGGTCGCGCTGTCCGGGCTGACGAAGCAGACGCTGGGCGTCTATTTTTTCGCGGCGGCGCTGGCGTCGGCCGCATTCGGATACTGGTCCAATAAGAACAAAACCCTGACGGGCGTAGCTGGAAGCGGCGCCGCCCTGGGGACGCCAAAGCCCCTCAGGGTCTTTTTGATGCCGTTTTTCGCGGGCCTGTTGGGCACCGCCGCCGCTTTCGCCGCGTACCTCGCCGTCACGGGGTCGGCCGGCGCCTTCGTGGAGCAGAGCGTCGTGCTTCCGCTCACGAGTTTCGGCGCGGCCACCGCGTTGCCGCCCGCGCTCCCGGCCGTGCCGCGTTCGTTCGACTGGGCGACGGAAACGGACGCGTACGCGTTCATCTTCTACGCCCATATCGCCATCGCGGCGGCGGGCGCGGCCGCGTTGATCCGCTCCGCCGTAAAAAAACGCCCGGACGCCAGGCTCGGGCTGCTTTTGTTCTTCGCGCTGGCGGCGCTCATGCAGAACTTCGAACGCGCGAGTATCAACAAGGGGCGCACGTCGTTCGTGTTCGCGCTGCTGCTTCTGGGGTACCTGATATGGCTGGCCCTGAAGGCGCCCAGAAGGTGGGCGGCGGCCGGGGCCGCGGCGGCCCTGCTGCTGTGCGCGGCGGCGGGGAGCGCGCGGCTGGACGCGGCCTTATTTAAGACCTACGGCGTGCCTTGGGAAAAAGTCGCGCCGGTGCGGGTCAGCGCGCACGACGCGAACCGCTTGCCGCCCATCGTCCGGGCGCTGGAAAACGCGGCGGGCCAGGGCGAAAAAGTGTTTGTCTACCCGGCGTCCTCGCTCCTGTATCAACTTGCCGGCGTCGAGAACCCGGTGCGCTATAAAAACATCATCGTCGGCAGCGTGAACGAAGCGGTCGAGCGGGAGGTGATCGAGGCGCTGGAATCCAAAAAAGTGCGGTTCGCGCTCTATGACGAGATAAATATCGACGGGCTTGCTTTTTCGGCCTACGCGCCCGATATCGACGCGTACATCCGCAAGAGCTTCAGAGTGGTCCGGCGCTTCGGGGAAAACACGGTCCTTCTTGAGCGTAAAAGCCCCTGAAACGCAAAAAAAGCATTGACCCTCACGTTGCGTTATGGTGTATTGTGGGCGTGAGGTGATATTTATGCCCATGACGGTCAAACAGGTCGCAGAAATCGCAGGGGTCACCGTGCGCACGCTCCACCACTACGACAGCATCGGCCTGCTCCGCCCGAGCGCGGTTTCGGACGCGGGCTACCGTCTGTATGACGAAGCGGCCCTGATGCGCCTCCAGCAGATCCTCTTCTTCCGCGAGGCAGGCCTGCCGCTCAAACAGATAAAGCGCATACTCGGCGACGAAGGCTTCGACGCCGCCGGGGCGCTGCGCGCGCACAGGAAGGAACTCGTGCGCCGGCGGGGGCGCCTGAGCCTTTTGATCTGCAACATCGACCGTACGTTACGGGCCATGGAAGGAGGCAAACAATTGAGCGCAAACGAGATATTCGAGGGATTCGGGAAACGCGTCGTAAAGGAGAACGAGGAAAAATACGGCGAAGAGATACGCAGCCGTTACGGGGACGAGGCGGTAAACAGGAGCAACGCCGTGATCGCCCAAATGGACCGCGACCAATACGAACGCCTGCAAAAGGAGGGCCAGGCCGTATACGAAACGCTCGCGGGGCTGATGCACCTGCCCCCCGGCGCGCCGTCCGTACAGGAGGGTATCGACCGCTTCGCGGCCTACATCCGCCGCTTCGGGGATTACCCGGACTGTGCCCTCAGGGGGCTTGGCGAGATGTACGTGGAGGACGGGCGCTTCAAAGCGTTCTTCGACGCGATCGCCCCCGGGCTCGCCGAGTTCATCCGCGACGCACTACGCGAAAGGTATCCCCAACGCGATAATAGCGCCGTAAAAACCTAAAGGTGAACGCCTCAATAAGAGAAAAGATGAAAGAATCGCGCATGTATTTGCACATGCGGACAGGATAAGGGAAATTTTTTCCTCAGCACATGAAAAAAACGCCAGTATTCATTTGACAGAACGCAGGCCGTGATATATCATGAATACAATCCAATAGGTTGGGGAGCTGGATGTCCGGCTGAGAGGGAAACGATCGTTTCCGACCCACAGACCTGATCTAGTTAATGCTAGCGGAGGAAACCTTTAAGCACGTCGGATTGTCTCAAAGGCTTCAACCTTCCGTTCGCACGGAAGGTTTTTTAATTTCGGAAAGGAGGATAGCATATGATTGACGCCAGCGTGGCCATCCAGGTACTGCCGTCGGTGGAGGGCGATGAGGTTCTCCGTATCGTGGACAAGGTGATCGCGTATCTCAGGTCGACAGGCCTGAAGGTCTTCGTCGGCCCGTTCGAGACGACCGTGGAGGGCGGGTTCGACGAGCTGATGGAGATCGTAAAACAATGCCAGCTCATCTGTATCGAAGAAGGCGCTCCGAGTGTAATGTCCTATGTAAAGCTCCATTACAGGCCGGGGGGCGGGGTTTGGACTATCGATGAAAAAGTTGCGAAACATCAGCAATAGGCTGTATCCGGCAGCGCTGTTAATAGGGCTCGTTCTGCTCTGGCACCTGGTCAGTTCGACCGGCCTGGTGCAATCGTACATGCTGCCTTCGCCGGTCACCGTCGTCAGCGCGTTTGTCGGCTCGTTTTCCGAATTGATGGGGCACGCGTCGATCACGCTCACCGAGGCGTTCGCGGGCCTGGGCATCAGCATCGTGCTGGCCTTTTCCATAGCGCTGCTGATGGACCGTTTCGAACCCCTGTACAAGATGGTGCACCCGGTTTTGGTGGTCACGCAGACGATCCCGCCCGTGGCCCTCGCGCCGCTTCTGGTGCTGTGGTTCGGATACAACATGGAGCCCAAGATCGTGCTGGTGGTGCTCGTGTGCTTTTTCCCGATGACGGTCGCCCTGCTGAGCGGGTTCCGCTCGTCGGACACGGACGCGCTGAGCCTCATGCGGGCGATGGGCGCCAAGAAGTCGCAGATCTACCGCTACATCAAGCTCCCCAACGCGCTGCCGGGTTTCTTCGCGGGCCTGCGCATCTCGGCTGCCTATGCCGTGGTCGGCGGCGTGATCGCGGAATGGCTGGGCGGGAAAGGCGGCCTGGGCGTGTACATGACCCGGGTCCGCAACTCCTATTCGTACGACAAGATGTTCGCGGTGATCATCCTGGTCGTCGCCATCAGCCTGATTTTGATGAAGTGCGTGGACCTGCTGGAGCGCCGCATGATGCCGTGGAGGGAACCGGAGCGCGTGCAGCGCGCCGCGGAGGGCGGCGCGCAGGACAACTCATGAAGGGAAGGGATAGTAATGAAAAAAATCGCCGTGATACTTGCGGCCCTTATGATGCTGCTGGGCCTTAGCGCCTGCCAGACGGCGGGAGGCGGGGAACAGGCCGACGGAGCCGAGAAGGTCACGTTCGTGCTGGACTGGACGCCGAACACCAACCACACGGGCGTGTATGTGGCGCTGGAAAAAGGGTATTTCGCCGACGCGGGGCTCGACGTAGAGATCATTCAGCCGCCCGAGGAAGGCGCCCTGCCTCTGGTCGCGTCCGGTAAGGCGCAGTTCTGCGTGACCTTCCAGGAGAACATCGCGGAAGCCATAACGAGCACTACCCCGATGGACGTAAAGGCGGTCGCCGCCATTTTGCAGCACAACACATCGGGCATCATCTCGCTGAAGGAAGATGGAATCGATTCCCCCAAGGACATGGAGAACAAGGTTTACGCCACGTGGGACACGCCCGTTGAAAAGGCGATACTCAAGCAGGTCATCACCAAGGACGGAGGGGATTTCGAGAAGGTGGAAATGGTGCCGGCCACGGTGACCGACGTCGTTTCCGCGCTGCAGGCCAACGTGGACGCGGTATGGATCTACTACGGCTGGGAAGGCATCGCGGCAGAACTGGCGGATCTTGACACGAACTATTTCTATTTCAAGGACATCGACCCGGTGCTGGATTTCTACACGCCGGTGATCGCTTCGAGCAACGCGTATCTTAACGAGCACCCGGACACCGCCAAGGCATTTTTGGCCGCCTGCGACAAGGGATACGAGTACGCGATTAAGAACCCCGGCGACGCCGCAAAGATACTGATTGAGCACGCTTCCGGGGTCGACCCTGAACTGGCGACAGAAAGCCAGAAGTACATGTCGGAGCAGTACAGGGCCGAAGCCGACCGGTGGGGCGTCATCGACCAGGCGCGCTGGGACGCATTCTACGGCTGGATGTACGAAAACGAGCTGATTCCCACCAAGATAGAGCCCGGAGGCGGGTTCACGAACGAATATTTGCCTGAGTAAGGACCAGACAGAAGATGAAGCTTGAGGCGAAGCACATATCCAAGCGAATGGGCGGAGAACAGATCATCAGGGACGTGAGCCTCAGCCTGGGCGAAAACGAGCTGGTGTGCCTGCTGGGCGTGAGCGGGATCGGGAAGAGCACGCTGTTCAACGTGATCTCGGGAGTGCTGCAGGCGGACGAGGGGCGCGTGACGCTCAACGGAGAGGACATCACAGGCCATGCGGGCAGGGTGAGCTACATGCAGCAGAAAGACCTGCTGCAGCAGCACCTGACGGTGCTGGACAACGTGGCGCTGCCGCTGTTCATACGCGGCGTACCCCGGAAGAAGGCGAGGGTCGAGGCGCTCGACCACTTCGCCGACTTCGGCCTTGCGGGCACGGAAAAGAAGTATCCGTCGCAGCTTTCCGGCGGCATGCGACAGCGCGCCGCGCTTTTAAGGACCTACCTGTTCTCGCACGACGTCGCGCTCCTGGACGAGCCGTTTTCGGCGCTGGACGCGATCACAAAAAGCGCGATGCACAGGTGGTACCTCGCGCTGATGGAACGCATCAGCATGTCCACCCTTTTCATCACGCACGACATCGACGAAGCGATACTGCTATCGGACAGGATCTACATCATGACCGGGCCGCCGGGCGTCATCACCAGCGAGATCGCGGTCGATAGGCCCCGTCCGCGCGGCCCCGACTTCCTCGTGTCCGACACGTTCATCAAACACAAGAGGGAGATACTGAAACTGCTTTCGCTTTAGCACGGCAAAAGAAAACGGCGCGCACGCGCCGTTTTCTTTTCATAGTATAAGGAAATTATCATCAGCTAGAAAAAGGAGACTTCGGTTTGGCGTCCGAGCCGTTCAACCGAGGCCGAAGCGCCTGAAGAGCCGGTCTATGACCCCGTGAGAGAGGGCGATCTTCCGCTCTCCGGCGCGGATGGCCGGCCAGGCCGTAAGGACGAAGCCGGCCGCGAAGGCAACCATCGCGACGTTGACGGGGNNAGCCGCCTTCCATACCCTAAGCGGGATCGCGGCCTTTATAAACACCATCATGTGTACGGATCCCATCACGAGCACGGAAAGCGTGCGGACCTGCCCTTCCGGGAGCCTGAGGACCAGCCCGAAGACCTGGACGAAAAGGAGCCCGAGCACCGCGGCGCCGGCGCTGGGGAGCGTGCGCGCCAGGACGTTTTTGAGGAAATGCCCCCCGATGCGCTCCCTGTTCGGCTCGAGCGCGAGGAAGAACGAAGGCACGCCGATGGTGAGCGTGCTGATGAGCGTAAGGTGGATCGGGAAAAACGGGTAGGCGGCGGGCAAAACGATGAACAGCAGCCCGAGCACGATCGAGGTGACGGTTTTCACCAGGTACATCGTAGCGACCCGTTCGATGTTCCCCAGCACGCGGCGCCCCTCGGCGACGACGTGGACGAGGGAATCGAAGTTCGAATCGAGGAGCACGAGCTGCGAGGCGTGGCGCGTGGCGTCGCTCCCCGAAGCGAGGGCGATGCTGCAGTCGGCTTCCTTCAGGGCGAGGACGTCGTTGACGCCGTCGCCGGTCATCGCAACGACGTGGCCCTGCGCCTGCAGCGCCTTGACCAGCTCCTTTTTCTGGCGCGGGTTCACGCGGCAGAACACGGTGTGGTCCCGCACGATCTCCTCCATCCGCGCGTTTTCCGGCAGCGCGCTCATGTCGATGCAGTCGTCGAACCCGCTGAGGCCTGCGCGCCGGGCCACCGCCGA
>DCTV01000073.1:0-5732 GCA_002329665.1 Christensenella sp. UBA1431 | reverse complement strand
ACCCGCCCGCCGGTGCGCGCGAGCGCGAGCACGCGCAGCCCGTTTGTTGCGTATTCCTCCGCTTTGCTCAGCACCCCTTCGTCTCCCGGGAAAAGGACGTCGGGCGCGCCCAGCACGAAGGCGCCCCTTTCCTCGAACGCGGCCGCGCTCCATTTCCGGTCGGAGCAGAACGGGACGGCCATAAGGCAGTCCCAGCCGGGGTCGCCCGCAAAATGCGCGCTGATCGCGCGAAAAGTGGCGTTGGATTCCGTGAGGGCGCGCGAGAGCGCGCAGAGCGCGTCGTTTATGTCGTCTTCGGCGGTGCCCACCAGGGGAACCGTCTCCTCGACCCGCATGGTCCCCGTCGTGATAGTGCCCGTCTTGTCCAGGCAGAGCACGTCCACGCGGGCGAGCGTCTCGATGCTGGGGAGCTGTTGTACCAGGGTGCGGCGCATGCCGAGGCGCACGACGCCCACCGCCAGCGCCACGCTGGTCAGAAGGATCAGCCCCTCGGGGATCATCCCGATAAGGCTCGCGACCGTGCTCACCACGGCGTCCTCCAGCGTCATCCCGCTCAAAAAGAACTGGCGGAGGAAGAGCAGCACGCCCAGCGGCACGATGATGTAGCTGATCGTGCGGATGATGCGGTTGAGCGAGGCGACGAGCTGGGAATTGGGTTTTTTGAAATAGCGCGCCTCCCGCGTGATGCTCGACGCGTAGCCGTCCTCGCCCACGGTGACCACCCGCGCGCGTCCGCTCCCGGAGACGACGAAGCTGCCCGAGTACAGTGCGTCCCCCGGCCGCTTGTGCACCGGGTCCGCCTCGCCGGTCAATAGGGACTCGTCGACGCTCAGGCTCTGGCCCGTTATGAGCACGCTGTCGGCGCAGACCTGGTTGCCGGGCAAAAGCACCATCACGTCGTCTAATACGAGCCGTTCGCAGGGGATGTCCTGCTCTGTGGCGTCGCGCACCACGTGCGCGACGGGCGCGGTCATGATCGAGAGCCTGTCTATCGTGCGCTTTGCACGAAGCTCCTGCATGATGCCTATGACGGTATTCGAGATGATGACGAGGATGAAAAGGAGGTTCCTGTACGAGCCGACCATCAGTACCAGAAGCGCGAGCCCCACGTTGAGGAGGTTGAACAGCGTAAAGACGTTTTCGCTGACGATCCGGCGGACGGACTTGGAGAGGCTTTCTCGCGCCCTGTTGACCAGGCCCCGGCCTGTGCGGTCTTGGACCTGTTCGGCTGTAAGGCCCGTGCCGGGGTCCGTTTCGGCGCCCGCGTCCGGGCCGGGCGCTGTCTGGTGCTGTGTCGTGTTGGTCATGGCGTCTCCCCGGCAGTTTAATAGCATAAATGTATCCGACTTTCAGCGCGTTGTCAACGTGCCCGGGCGCGCCCGCGCCGGCGGTGATGCGAAGTACGGTTCGTTGGCGAAAAAAAACGGCGCGCGGGACTGCGTTTTGGCGCGCTCTGGCAGTTGACCGCGGGTATTGCGCAGTATAAAATAAACTGTACATAAAAAGCGCCTTTCAGCGGACGAACGGGGTGCGGCGATGAAGAAAGCGCTTTTGTTGATGGCGAGCCCGCGGGCCGGATGGTCGGACGGGGCGGCCGAAACGCTTGCTGAAATCCTTGCGGAAAAAGGCGTGGAAGTGAGGACGGCGGCGGTGCGGGAAGAGGAGATCGGCTATTGCCGGGGCTGCGGCGCGTGCATGGGCAGAGGCGAAGAATCCTGCTCCATGTCCGGCGACGGCGCGCAAAGGCTTTTGTCGGAAATGCTCTGGGCCGACGGCGTCGTGATCCTGACGCCCAATTACGCCCTCCAGGTGCCCGCCCTCCGGAAAAACCTGCTGGACAGGCTCTCGTTCGTGTTTCACCGGCCGCGCTTCTTCGGGCGCGTCTTCATGCCGATTATCGCGCAGGGGATATACGGCGGCAGGGGCGTTCATAAGTATCTTAACGATACGATGGAGTTCTGGGGCTTCAGCCCCGTGAAGGGCGCCGTGCTCCAGGGCGCGCTGTATCCGAACGAAAAACTGTCCGCCGAAGCGGCAGGCAAAAACCGGGAGAAGCTCGGCGCGGCGGCCGGCCGGTTTGTGGATGCGCTGAATAGCGAGAGGCCCAAAAAGCCTTCTTTCTTCCGGCTCATGATCTTCAGGACGACGCGTTCGTCCATGAAGCATTTCGAGGACGCGCTGGAGCCGGACCGCGCCTATTTTAAGGAGCGCGGCTGGTTCGACTCCCCGTATTACTATCCCGTCGCGCTCGGGCCCCACAAGCGGCTTTTCGGCGCGCTCGCGGATGCCTACGTCAGGCGGGCGGCGAAGAAGAACGCGCGCAGGATTCTCGAACAGACAAATAATCTGAGGTGAAGCGTTTGATCGACATCACGCGGCATATGAAAGCGTCGATAGGGGAGCTGATCTCGGGCGCGGCAAAAGCCGCCGGCAGGAACCCGAGGGAGCTGCTCTTCCTGGCGCGGTTTGGGAAGACCCATAAAAAAGCGTCGGGCATCAGGGACGAATACGAAGCGGGAGGGATGCACGTCCCGCCGTTTCTCATCGCGAGCGTCGCCAGGGACTGCAACCTCAGGTGCGCGGGCTGCTACGCGGCCGTCAACCAGGCCTGCGCTCCGAAGGCCGGCCAGCTCCCGGCCGAACGCTGGGACGCGATCTTCAAAGAGGCCGCGAAGATCGGCGTGAGCTTCATACTGCTCGCGGGCGGCGAGCCGCTCATGCGCCCGGACGTGCTGCGGCTTGCGGCGGGGCATGAAGACATCGTCTTCCCCGTCTTCACCAACGGGACGCTGATCGACGGCGACTGGGCGCGGTTTTTTTGCAGGCACCGCAACCTCGTGCCGGTGCTGAGCATCGAGGGGGACCGCGAGGCGACCGACGCGCGAAGGGGCGAAGGCGTGTTTGACAAGCTTCTGGCCGCGATGGTTAGGCTTCGCAAAAAGCGCGTCTTCTTCGGGGCGTCCGTCACCGTCACCGCCAAAAACGTCGCCGAGGTCACCGGCGCGCCCTTCGTTTCGTTCCTCGAAGAAAACGGCTGCGGCCTCGCCTTCTATGTGGAATACGTGCCCGTCGACGGGAAGTCAGAAGACCTCGCGCCCACCGACGCGGACAGGGAATACCTCGAAGGACGGCTCGAAAAGCTCAGGGAAAAACGGCGCATGCTCGCGATCGCTTTCCCCGGGGACGAAAAGCTATTGGGCGGGTGCCTGGCCGCCGGCAGGGGATTCTTCCACATCAACCCGAACGGCGACGCGGAACCGTGCCCGTTTTCGCCGTATTCGGACACGAACCTGAGAGACTGCACGCTGCTCGAAGCGCTGCAGTCGCCGCTTTTCAGGAAACTACGGAGCAGCGAGATACTCAACGCGCAGCACGACGGCGGGTGCGTGCTGTTCGGGCAGGCCGATGCGGTGGAGCGGATGCTGGTCTGACGGCCGTTTCTGCAAAAGGGGGTTTTACCGATGAAGGACGGTCTTACGACGGCCGGATACTGCGGCCTTTTCTGCGAAAGCTGCGCGGCGTACATCGGCACGACGCAGGAACCCGAACGCCTCGGGCAGATGGCGAAAAGATTCGGCAGGACCGCGGAGGAAATCCGTTGCAGGGGCTGCCGCTCGGACACGCTCTCGTTCTATTAGCAAAAGAATCGCCCTGCTGGTCACGCAGCATTTCGCGCGCCCGTCGCTCGGCGGAAACCGCGCTGTCCGGCAAATGGAAAAAATCTGCGCGGGCAAAGGCGGCGAAATGNNAGCCGTCGAACGCCTGTCCGGCGCGTTCGGCGATTGACTGTCCGGGCGTGATTTGGATGACCACGCACGAACTTACGCGATGACCAGAAAGAGAAGCCCATAATAATACTTATTATGGCGCCGCCGCATGCGCATGGGCGGCGCCATTTTTTTCGCCGGAACGCATATTTGACGCCGCGGTTTCTGGCCCATTACGCATATCTGTCCAACATTGCCGCAAAAAACCGCCGCCACATATCGTTAAAATATTAACATAGCCGGGGGCGGAATTCTGAATAATCCGGATGAATAATATGCATTATATTGGGCGCCCGTGCTAAAGCAGGGCAGGCGCATGCCTTACCCTTGAAAGCGACGGCCGGAACCGGCCTCCGTCGTTTGCCACCGGATAAATATGAAAATGTGATGGAAATGTTATCAGAGCACGCAAAAAGGCGCGGAATTTACCGTTAATTGCCCGCAAATTTTGTGAAACTTTCATTAATCTATAACAATTCGTTGCTAGACTGAAACCGGGTCCACATCCGCGCAAACGAATCAGGGAGGTATGATGATATGGGCGCAGATATCGGCAAATGCACCTGTTGCAGGCAGGAAGACCGGCATAAGTACGAAGAAATCGCAAACATTATCGACCTTTACAGGGATAAGGAGGGCTGCCTTATCCAGATCCTTCATCTCGCGCAGGAAATCTACGGATACTTGCCTCTCGAATTGCAGCAATTCATCGCGCGCAGGCTCGGCGTGCCCCTTTCCGAGGTTTCCGGCGTCGTTTCCTTCTACTCCTTCTTCTCGACAACGGTCCGGGGGGAACACACCATCCGGGTGTGCATGGGCACCTCCTGCTATGTCAGGGGCGGAAAGAAAATAGTGGAACGTTTGCAGGAGATGTTGGACGTCGGGATAGGCGAAACGACGGAGGACGGAAAATTCACGTTCGAGATCGCCCGCTGCATCGGCGCGTGCGGGCTGTCACCCGCGATGATGATCGACGACGTCGTCTACAAGCAGGTGAACGTGAACAAGCTCGACAGCATCCTGTCCAAGTATTAAAGGTGGTGAAAAGCGCGTGAATAAGATAAAAAGCATAGCGGACCTTGAGAAGATCACGTCCGGCTACAACGAAAAGACGCAGAAATACAGGCGGCAGATACTGGTCTGCGGCGGCGCGGGCTGTATTTCGTCGGGTTGCAAAGAAGTGCGCGACGCCATACTCGACCAACTCGCCGCGATCGGCAAGCAGGACGAAGTGCTGGTGCTCGAGACCGGGTGCATGGGCATCTGCGCGGCGGGCCCCATGATGCTCGTCCTTCCAGAGAAGGTATTTTATACGGAACTGACCCCGGAGTCCGCGCGGGACGTGGTGGACAGCCAGATCCTCAACAATGAAATCCTGATGGAGAACACTTTCTACGACAAGTCCCTCAAAAAGCACGTGCCCATTATCGACGACATCGATTTTTTCAAGGAACAGGTGAAGATCGCCCTGAGAAACTGCGGCGCCATCGAATACGGCAGCATCGAAGCCTATATTTCGAAAGACGGCTATCTCGCCGCGGCCAGGACCCTGAACGAGCGGACCAGGCAGGAGATCATCGACGAATTGAAGAAATCCGGACTGAAAGGAAGAGGGGGCGCGGGCTTCCCCACCGGGATCAAGTGGCAGGCCGGGCACGACGCCGAAGGCGGGCGGAAGTTCATCGTCTGCAACGCCGACGAGGGNNCCCGGGCGCGTTCATGGACCGCAGTATCCTCGAAGGCGACCCGCATACCGTGATAGAGGGCATGGTCATCGGTGGGTACGCGATCGGCGCGAACACGGGGTACGTGTACGTGCGGGCGGAATACCCCATCGCCGTCGAACGGCTGACCACTGCGATCGAACAGGCGCGTGAGCGGGGCGTCCTGGGCAGGGACCTGTTCGGGAGCGGCTTTGACTTCGACATCGAGATACGCATCGGCGCGGGCGCGTTCGTCTGCGGC
>DCTV01000048.1 GCA_002329665.1 Christensenella sp. UBA1431 | reverse complement strand
ATCACGCAGATGCCCTTTTGCGTTTCCCACCTAAGGATCACCTGCGCGGGCGTCTTGTTGTGCTTCTTGGCGATCCCCACGATGGCTTCCTCTTCCAGAATCTCTCCTGCGCGCATCAGCGGGCTCCAGGCCTGCACGCAGACGTTGTAGGCCGTGCAGAAGTCGATCGTCGGACGGCGCCACAGGCGGGGGNNCATGGGGAGCATGCCCGTTTCGTCGAGGAGCCGCTGGAGGTGCGAGTCGAGGAAATTGCATACGCCGATAGCCCGCGTCCGGCCCTCTTCATACAGGCGGATGAACGCGCGCCACGTTTCAACGTATTTGTGCTTGCCGGGCCAGTGGATGAGATACAGGTCCAGGTAATCCGTCCCCAGCGCCTCCAGGCTCTCTTCGAACATGTACAGCGTGGAATCGTATCCGTGGTGCGCGTTCCAGAGCTTGGTCGAGATGAAAACGTCCTCGCGGGGGACACTGCTTTTTAGCAAAGCTTCCCCGACGCTTTCCTCGTTGCCGTAGAACCACGCGGTGTCGATGAGCCGGTAGCCCGCCGACACCGCGGCGGTTACCGCGTCGATTGTCGGCTGCCCGTTGGGTATCTTGTAGGTACCGAAACCGAGCATCGGGATTTCGACACCGTTAATAAGGGTCTTCACGGGGACATGCAAACGAACATACCTCCTTGCCGTGGTTGCGCTGTTCTTATTTTATAGCGAGAGGATCCATTTTGCAACATCGTCAAGGACTTCTTCGCTCACATGGCCCGGCGTGGCGTATTCGTTGACCGTGCCCCTGTTAGGCCCGGTGGATTCGGTGAACAGGTGGTTCAGGCCGTCGTAGAGCTTGAACGTGGTGTCCGGACGGTCCCCGAGAACGGTCTTGAACAGCCCGAAGTCTTTCTCGGGGCTGACCTGGAAATCGTCCGTGCCCTGGAGGATGAGCACCGGTTTTTCGGTCTCGATCAGGATATCCTGCGGCATGTGCTTGTCGAGGTCCTTGAAATAATAGCCGGGCATCCCGAAGACGGCCGTCTCTTTTGCTTCCGCGTCCGTCATCGCGGCGAGGCGCCTGGCCTTTTGCAGTTCGTCTTCGATCGTCTTCTTCGTGGAAGCGCGGTTATCTGCGGGGACCCGGTCAAGCACCGCCATGTTCTGGTCGTAGATCACCTCCCATAAAGGTCGCGGCGTCCCGGCCAGAAGCACCATGGCAAAAAAGTCGGCGCCTGCCGCGTCGATGCGGGGGACGAGCGTTGCGCCGAGGCTGTGCCCGATGCCGACGATGCGCGTCGCGTCGATTTGCGGGTCGTTTCTAAGGTAAGCCGCGGCAGCGATGGCGTCGTCCACCGACTCTTCACGCGCCGTGAAACTCTCGAGGTCCTTTGCGATACGTGAACCGTAGGTGAACGTGCGCTTGTCGAAGCGCAGCACGGCCACGCCCCGCTTTGCCAGGCCGTAGGCCAGGTCGCAAAACGGCGCGCACGCCCCGACCGTTTCGTTCATGTCGCTCGGTCCGGAACCATGGACCAGCACGACCGCGGGCACGGGTCCTTTCGCGTCGGCGGGCATGGTGAGCCGGGCGTCGAGCTCCCATTCGGTTCCCTCGTTGAGCTTAAGCGGCGTTTCCGTAACGCCGGCGGGCGGTGTGGGCTGCGGTGTCGATTCCGGCTGGCCGCCGGCCGGCGCGCAGCCCGCGAACAGCAGGGCCGCGCATATGATAACGACCGCCGCGAGGTTTTTTTTCTCCATGTTTTCGCTCCTTTACGCTAGATCATGGTCATAGGGCCACATGGTCGTCTCGGGCGTCGGTGTCGGCGTGAGGGTGGGCGGGGGCGTCGCAGCGGTTCCGTCTGTGGCCTCGCCCGACGCGGCGGGAGGGGCCGGACCCGCCCCGCATGCTGCCGTAAGCAGCATCATGCCCGACAGCAGCAGGATCAATAACGGTTTTCGCATATGAGCTCCTTTCGGCTAATACTTATATTATACATATAATTCTGCATCATGCGCTTTTTTCCTGCAAAAACAACGGAACGGAGTGATGGACATTTCCGGTTCATGTCCGTTTACTTCGTCCCGTTGAACAGAAGGTAGTATGGAGGTATTGCGGTGGCGCCTAGCTCACGAGCCGCCCCGAACGGATTTTCAGCAACTGGATAAGCGCGCGCAGCGTCGTGTCGTCCGCGATGGAAAGCGCCTGGCGAAGGTCCTCGAGCTCCTGCCGGTTCAGATTACGCCTGCGGATGTCCATCTCGATCGCAAATATGCCGTTCGTCTTTTGGGAGGAAACGGGATTTTTTTCCGACGACCGCCCCAACAGATAGTCCAGGCTCACATTAAAATAATCGGCAATGCGTCGCTTGATCTGGTCGTTCGGCGAGCGATGCCCAGATTCATACTGCGACAATGTCGAATTGCGCACATGTAAAACATTGGCAAACTGGGTTTGCGATAGGCGCGCGTTCTGACGCAATTCCCGGATGCGCTTGCCCAAAATGTTGTCCATAGAGGACTCCTTTCCACGCCGGGAGTTATGTACAGTAAGTAAACCGCATTTGGGGGGCTGAAACACCCAAACGGCTTTGTACTTACGCACATGCTGATGGTCATTGGATGTCTGTCCCCGGCGCTATAAAAAAGGCATCGGATTAATAATCACCAGTTGGCTGAGAAAGAAACAGCCAAAATCCTCCTTTACAAAAATGAAATGTGGAGTACAATGAGATTAGAACCGGGTATTCTGTTGGGAGGTGTCGGGATGATACTGGTTACGGGCGCAACCGGTCATATCGGCAACGTACTGGTCAACAAGCTCATGCATATGGGCGAGGACCTGAGGCTTTTGCTTCCGCCGGGAGAGTCCGTCGCGCCGCTCAACGGGATAAAGGCCGAGATCGTCGTTTGCGACATCAGGGACGGCGAAGCGGTGATGCGCGCCGTCGAAGGGTGCGACGCGGTATTCCACCTTGCCGGCATCGTGCGCATATCCAAAAAGAACGACGCGCTCATCGAAGAAGTGAACATCGGGGGCACACAGAACATGGTGGAGGCCTGCCTGCACCACGGGGTCGGCCGCCTGATATACATTAGTTCCGTCCACGCCATCGAGGAACCGCAGAACGGGTCGGCGATCACCGAGCGCCTCAGCATTGTCGCGGATGCGAAAGCGGGCGGATACGCCAATTCCAAAGCCAGGGCGACGCGCATCGTGCAGGAAGGCATCGCGCGCGGGCTGGACGCCGTCATCCTTTTCCCGTCCGGCGTTATAGGCCCGTTCGACTATAAGCTTTCGGAGATCGGCGCGCTCATAAAGCGGTTCATCAAGGGCTCGAAGAGCAGGATCGCCTTCTATTTCGACGGGGCCTATGATTTCGTGGACGTGCGCGACGTTTGCGACGCGCTCGTGCTCGCGTGGAAGATGGGCCGCCGCGGCGAAGGCTACATCGTCTCGGGCGAAAAGGCCAGCATCAAAGAGATCTACACGCACCTTCTGAGCATACGCGGCGCGCGAAAAAAGCTGGTCCGGGTGCCGTTGCCCCTTGTTAAGCTCGCGGGAGTGTTCGTACATATCTATTCCCTCGTCTTCCGCAAAAAACCGGTTTTTACGAGATATGCCGTCGAGGTGCTGCGGTCCAACGCGTTTATCAGTTCGGCGAAAGCCCGCAAAGAGCTGGGCTACAGGGCGAGGCCCGTATCGGACAGCCTCCGTGACAGCGTGGCCTGGTTCGATCGGGATAGAAAACAGCGCCGGACCGACAGGAAAGCCCGCAAAAAAACGAAAAGGCAATAGACCGAGGCCGCAAATCCTGCCGCCCGCCCCTCAACGGGGCGGTTAGGCCGTTGACAAACCCTCGGGATTTGTCGACGGTTTTCTGCGTGGTTAAAATGCCGCTTAGGCGGCATTTTTCCCGCCAATCTGACGCACATGTCGTCAGATTGGATTGAAAGTGGGGGATTGCATCCCCCACACCCCCTGCTAGTAGGCTTTTTAGATAGTCTGCCTGCCCCTCAACGGGGCGTTTTTCCGTTTACGCTCCCCGAAATGTATATATACCCGTCCGTTTTTCGGTAAAATTTCAGCCAAATCCGTGTTTTAAAGGGCCTGGGCTTGAAAACTTTATGCATAGAGTGTAAAATGTTTGTGAGTTTATTCATGTTAACAATTTGAAACAGACGGAGGAATCGATGCTGGGTAAGCGGATACGGGCGGCTGTCTTCATGCTCATCGTGGCGGCCTGCCTCTCCGGGTGTTCGGCGGACGCCTTCAATCCGGCGCTTCATCCGGCACGGACGCCATATCAGACCCAACAAACCGACGGGCAGGACATACCCGCGCCATAGCCGAAGGACAGGCAGGCACGCACAGGGCCTTGTTAGGGGCTGGGCGGAACACGCCGGAACGGGTGCAAAAAAGACATTCTGTTTGAGGAGTGCATGATATGTCTGGGCGAATCAGCGACGTTGTTCGCGCCAAACGGGACGTTCGTCCGATGCAGCGTGCCGCGAAACGAATATTGGCCCGGATTTCCTTGGCCGCCGGCCTTGCCGCAGCGGCTCTGAGCTGCATCCTCTTTTTTATCGCCGGCACGGGTTCCCCGGCGGTATTTGTTTCGGGCGCCTGCGCCGTCGTGCTGCTTGCCGGCACGGCGGGTTTTTGGTACCTCACGCGTGAGGAAGTGCCGAGGGCGTGCAGGTCCCTTCAGGACCGTCTGATGCAAAAGATTGCGTCGGACCTCGTCATTCGCCTCGATGTCACCGGTAACCGGGCGGAAGTCACCGGGTCGAATGCGCGGGATTTCGGGTTTCTTAGCGGGCAGTTCGACGATGCGCTGGAGCAGCTGTGCGCGAGGGTCTACATAGGCGACCGCAGGCGTTTCGCGAGGCGGCTGACCGAATATATCGAGGGGGACGGCAAGGAGCAGTATATCGACGAATTCCGGATGCTGGACGCAAACGGGAGGACGCGCACCCTGCTTGTGCGGGGGAAGCTGGAACCCGACGATAAAGGCCGCGAGGCCTGGTTCGTGGCCATCGCCGAAGATGTGACCGGCCTGAGGCAGGGCCCGGCAGGCGCGCAGCCCGCGGCGAACATCGACGAGCTGACCAGGCTGCCCAACCGGAGGTGTTTTGAAGACGACCTGGCCTTCGAGCTGGACGGGGGAAGACGTTGCGGCGTCCTGCTGGCAGGCCTGGACGGGTTCAAGCACATCAACAACGTGTACGGTTACGATATCGGCGACATGCTGCTCAGGAGCGTCGCGGGGCGGCTTAGCGCAGTGCTTGGCGATCTGGGGCTGGCGTACAGGTATGCGGGCGATGTGTTCGCCGTTGTATTCACGGCCCCCTGGGACAACGAAAAGCGGATAAAGGACATCGTGGGTGAAGTTTACAGGCGGGCATGCAATGTGCGCGGCCAGGAAATCTACCTGTCGGCTTCCCTGGGTTCGGCATGCTCGCCCCGGGACGGTATCAGCGCGCAGGAGATCATTCACGCCGCCGAACTTGAACTCTTCGAGGCGAAACAGCGGGGCAGGAACTGCCACATCATGTACCGCGCCCTGCACGACAGCCCTGCCGGGAAACGGCGGATGACGATCGAAAACGGGATGCGCCGCGCGATCGAGAACGGCTGCGAAGGGTTCATACTCTGTTACCAGCCGGTGATAGACCTGAAGAGCGGGCGCTTCGTCGGGGCGGAGGCGCTGTTGCGGTTGGTCATGGACGGCATCGGCCTGGTGGAACCGGCCGAATTCATACCGCTCGCGGAGTGCGCCGGGCTGATCGTTCCGCTGGGGCAGTGGGTGCTCGAAAAGGCGTGCGGACAGTGCCGGGCCTGGCACCAAAGCGGTCATGACGGACTGTACGTTTCGGTGAACGTATCGATCATGCAGATGCTCAGCGGAGACATGGTCGGCACAGTGCGGCGCGCGCTCCGGGAAACGGGGCTTTCGCCGGAATTCCTCGTGCTGGAGATCACCGAGAACATGTTCATTCAGGATATGGACACGGTGGTCCCGCAGCTCGCCAGCCTGAGGGAACTCGGCATACGCATCTCGCTGGACGACTTCGGCAAAGGCTATTCGTCGCTGACGCATCTCAAGGACATACCGCTCGACGAAGTGAAGATCGACCGCGATTTCATACAGGGCCTTGGCAAACAGGCATACTACGAAGCGTTTATCCGCACCATGGTCACGCTGGCCCACACCATCAACCTGAGTGTTACGTCCGAGGGCATCGAAACGCTCGAGCAGCGCAGGAAGGTCGCGGAACTGGGGTCCGATAACGGCCAGGGCTATTTCGTGAGCCCGGCGCTCGAATCCGAACGCCTGCTGGCCCTGCTTGTGTCTTAACGCGGGTCTTCAGAAGACTGCCGACAAATCCTTTTGAGGCCCGGAACCGATAACAGGCCGCGGGGCTGTCATCGGCGGGGCAGATACAAAGCGAGGCTTTCCCAGGCCTTTATTTTTTCTTCGAGGTTGCGGCACTGCCGGGTGGGGATCGGGCTCGTTGAGGGAAGGGTCAGGTAGACGACGTTTTTTATCCGCTCGAAAAACCGGTCGTAAAGTTTCCTGGCCGTTTGCCCGTTGAAAACGACCGTGCCGATCGTAGGGTGCGCATTCAGGAAAGCGGGGATGTCGTTGGGACGCACGTTTTTGATGCTGCCGTCCCGGCTGCCTGAGCGCGTGCAACTGCCGGCAACGTCCCACAGCGCGACGCTGTGCCGCTTGAGCATCACGAGGCGCGCTTCGTATCGCCCGGGGAGCGTCTCGTCCAGGAGGGCTGCCATAACGGGCCAGAAATGATTGCGTTCGTGTCCGTAATAGCGCTTGCGTTCGAGCGAACGGGTGCTGGGCATCGTCCCGAGGATCAGGATGGCGGGCAGCGGCCCCGCGACCGGGCCGAACGAAGAAATGTATTGCATGAGAATCAACCTGTTCCCGTTGAAAAATTGCATAAAATATGCGACGCATATCGAAAGCGCCGCAGCTTCTATACTTCGTTCAGTTCCTTCGCGGGGCGAGCAGCAGGAAACGAAGGAAGACCACTATCGACATCAGCGTCGACGCGACGTATGTGAAAGCGGCGGCGCGCAGGACTTGCTTCGAGCCGGCCGCCTCCTGCCCCGTTACGAAATTCCCGGACTCAAGCAGTTTCAGCGCCCGGTGGGAGGCGTTCACCTCGATGGGGAGCGTGACCAGTTGGAACGCGACCGCGAGGGTGAAGGCCGCGATACCGATATAAACGAGGTTGAGCATGGACAGGACCATGCCGAAGAGGAAGAGCGGCACGGCCAGGGTGGAAACGATGTTCACCAGAGGCGCGACAGAGTCGCGGATGCGCAGGGGTATGTACCCTTCGCCGTGCTGCAACGCGTGCGCGACTTCGTGGGCTGCTACGCCCAGCGCGGCGATGGAATTCGAATCGTGCACGACCTGGGAAAGGCGAAGCGTCTTCGCGCGGGGGTCGTAATGGTCGGTCAGGCGGCCGCCGATGCGTTCGATGGAAATGTTGTCGAGCCCGTGGCTCTTGAGTATGCTCCGGGCCGTGCTCGCGGCCGACCCCGCCGAGTTCACCGAGATCTTCGCATACTTTTTATATGTCCTGTTCACCGCGTTCTGCGCGATAACGCTTATCAGGAGCGCGGGAAGTATCAGCAGCAGATAAAACTGGTCAAAATACAGGAATGGATAGAACATAGTCTCCCCCCTTTCACGAAAAAGGTAGTCTCATATAACTTTATCATATTCTTCCGGTTTACTCAAACCATGAACACTTTTCTTTTATGTTATTTATTAAGTTTTTTTCCGTATTTTCCTGCATGACCGCCAGCACCTCGAATTCGAATATGCGGGCGCGCGTTTCCTCGTCCTGGTCCGCCAGCAGCCCCACCAGCGGGCGGTCGTCGTCGGCTTGCAGGGTGTACGGGGGAATTGAGAAACCCGAAAAATCCCCGAGGTATTCCTGAAGCACCGAGAAAGGGTAACTCTCCCGCAGCGAAGGGGTGAGATACGTGGCCGCCTCCTCCTCCAGCTTGAGCTTGACGGCGCCGAGGAACATGCAGACCAGTTCCTGTTCGTTTTCGGGCGGTGTCGGGGCGCCGGTAAAAAACCCGGTTTCACGCCGGACCTCGAGGGCCCTGTCCAGCGTGATGGACGTTTTGAGCTGGTGCCCGGCCGGGTCCTTCAGGTCGCGCAGGCAAACGAGCAGGGGGGAGTCTTCCGTTTCGAGGGTACAGGAATCCGCCGTTTCGCAAAAATACAGTTCGGGCTTGTCTTCGAAGCGTATCACGGCGCAGATGCCGGGAGCCTGGTCGTTGTGGACCAGGAGCAGGTCTGAAGCATCGCACCGGGGTATGAGCCGCAGGCGCCCGTCCGTGCAGTTGTCGCACAGGCGTTCGCCCAGCAGCAGAGCCCCCTGCTCGTTTTCGATGGCGACGTACAGCGCGTTTTCCCAAAACAGCGTGGCGTTCATACCCCCGTCCCACGGAAGCGTGCAGCTGTCCAGCACCCGGGGGAAAGGGCTGGACAACACAGGCTGCCGCCAGGGGAGGACGCAGATCTCCCACACGTTTTCCGGCCAGTGCACCACCTGGGCGGCGTTTTTCGGGGACGTGCGAAGGAGGCCGCCGGAAAAATCGATTCCGAGCGTGACGGGAAAATGGTGTGCGCCCAGCGGGAAAAACTGAAGGCAGTGCTCCCCGTATGCGGGCGCCGGTATGCGCACGGCACTCCCGGCGCGCGAGGCGAGGTGGCCGTCCAGATAGAAAAAACCGTCGGCGTCCTCGGCGCTCAGCACCAAGGTGGGAAGTGTTTTCATCATGGGTCTATGCTCCTTTTCTGTTTTCGGTACAAGATATTCGCAAGACCGCTGCAACAGTACATCCTAGGAGCGGAGCCGGCGCAAAATGTAGCCCTGAAACGCTGTTCGTGCTATGATACAAACCAGGAAAGAAGAGGAGTTGATATAAAGGTGACTCAAACCGTTGCGAGGCTTATGCAAAGCCCTGCGGATTTTTCGGCGAAAGCCGTGACGCTGCGCGGCTGGGCGCGCACGCTGCGCGCTTCCAGGAACGTCGGGTTCATCGAACTCAACGACGGGAGCTGCATGCAAAACGTGCAGGTCGTCTTCGACCCAGCGGCGCTTTACGCGAAGCCGACGACCGGCGCCGCAATCGAAGTGAGAGGCGAGGTGCGCCTGACGCCGGATGCGCCGCAGCCGCTGGAGGTGGCCGCGGACGAGGTGGTCGTCATCGGGGACTGCCCGCCGTCGTATCCGCTGCAGAAAAAACGCCATACCCTCGAATTTCTGCGCACGATGCCCCACCTGCGCATGCGCACCAACACGCTGGGGGCGGTGTTCCGGCTGCGCTCGCTGCTGGCGTTCGCCGTGCACCGCTTCTTTATGGAACGCGGGTTCGTACACGTCCACACGCCCATACTCACCGCCAGGGACTGCGAGGGCGCCGGCGCGCTGTTCACGGTGACCGCGCTGGAGCCGGATGCGCTTGATGCGGACCGGGCGGGCGGCTTCGATTTTGAAAAGGATTTCTTCAGGGCGCGCGCGTCGCTGACCGTTTCGGGGCAGCTGGACGCAGAAGCGTTCGCCCTGTGCTATTCGCGCGTGTACACGTTTGGGCCGACGTTCAGGGCGGAGCGCTCCAACACCGCGCGGCACGCCTCCGAGTTCTGGATGATCGAGCCGGAGATCGCGTTTGCGGACCTTGACGACGACATGGACCTGGCCGAAGAGATGGTCCGCTGCCTCATAGGGGACGCGTTGGAAAAAGCGCCCGACGAGATGGCGTTTTTCGACCGGTTCATCCAGGAAGGGCTTATGGAGAGGCTTGGCGGGATACTCGGGTCCGACTTCGTACGGATCACCTACACCCGAGCGATAGAGATCCTTTCAAAGAGCGGGCGAAGGTTCGAGTACCCCGTGGAATGGGGATGCGACCTGCAGACCGAACACGAAAGGTATCTTACCGAGGAAGTGTTCAACAGGCCGGTGTTCGTTACCGATTTTCCCAGGGACATCAAGGCTTTTTACATGCGCGCCAATCCCGACGGCCGGACCGTTGCGGCCATGGACCTGCTCGTGCCCGGGGTCGGCGAGATCATCGGGGGCAGCCAGCGCGAAGAGCGGGAAGACCTGCTCAGCGCCCGTATGGCCGAACTGGGGATGGACCCTCAGGCGTATGCGGGATACCTCGACCTTCGCAGGTTCGGCGGCGCGCCGCACGCGGGCTACGGCCTGGGGTTCGAGCGGATGCTGATGTACGTCACGGGCATGAAGAACATCCGGGACGTGATCCCGTACCCGCGCACGCCCGGGTGCATCGACAGCTAGGGTTCCCGGACGCTGACGCGCCCGCGGCTCGCCGGCGATGCAACCCGATCCGGCAGATACGGTCGCAGGGCGCGCATGATCCTGTTTATGCAGTCCAACCGGGGTTCAGGCCGGATGTCGAAAGCGCGCGGCAACCCGTGTCACCGGCAAGAAAAACCCGCGACGTAGCACCGCTCTGTTCTATTACAGAGTGGTTGAACATAAATTCAAGAAGAGAAACAACAAAAGCAAAGGGAAACCTCTTTGCTTTTTTATTTTCGGTACACAATCTGGTATAGTTTGGCAGAACCATGTCAATAATAACCACAAAACAATACTCGGGGGGTAAAGCCGATGACCCGTAATACAATAAGTGAAAACCAGATGAAAAAGAGCAAGCCGCCCGTGCACGCCGGATGGCAGGAGTGGGAAGACGCGCTTCTCTGGGAAGAAGTGTCGCGCGTGAGGAAGGCAGGAAAACCGCTCAAGAGCGTTTTTGAGGCGGTTTCGCAGGCGACCGGCAGGAAGGCCAACAGCATACGGAACTACTATTACAGCAAGGTGCGTGAACGGAAGGAATCGGGAGACTTCAGCGATTCGAGCATGCCGGAAGTCACCGCCTTCGTTCCGTTTCAGGAGCACGAGGTACGCGAGGTGCTCAAACGGGTCCTGTGCGCTCAGGCGCGCGGCCAGTCGGTGCGCGCGTGCACCCTGGAGATGGGGAAGGGCGACAACAAGGCCATGCTGCGCTACCAGAACAAATACCGCAGCGTGATCCGCAACAGCCCGGAACTGGTGCAGTCCGTCATGGATGAACTCAGGGCCGAAGGCACGCCGTTCGTCAACCCCTACGAATACTCCTCTTCTCGCGGACGCAAGCGCATGCGCAAGGCGGAAGGCGTGGCCGAAAGCGCCCTGCGCGCGGCCCAGGACTGGGAAAAAGTGGCGCCGGAAGCCTCCAGGGAATTGTTCGCGGCACTCGGCACGATGGCCGGCGCCGTGAAAAACGAGGAGAACCAGCGCGTGCAGAACGAGGTCCAGGCATTGAAGCTCCAGTTGTCCACCCAGCGAAGGCAGTACGAGGACCTGCGCGAGCAAAACAGCCTGCTCGCTTCCCTCCTGAGGCAACTCATCGACATCAACAAGGATATTATACAGGAGAACCCTGAGAATTTCCGGACCCAGGAACTCCAGAATTATATCGAACGGATCCTTTGCGGGATGAAGGAGTTCAGCCAGGCTCCCGCCGAAAAAAAAGACGCGAACGATACGATAGGGATCGTTTAAGGCATCATATAAATACTTATGGGGGGCCATCGCCTCTGTATTCGAATACATAAACGGTGCGCACGCACCGTTTTTTCGACCCAATTTTTATGTGGAATTAACGCGAAGCCCTCGAGCCCCCGAAGTGATAGCATGCGATAAAAAGCTGCGACGCGACCGGAGGCAAGCTTCGGGGAGGGTATTGTTGCTCACAAATCGGAAATTGCCGAAAAGTATTAGCTTGACAACACCAAAACTGTCGGCATTAACAAGGCGAAATAAATTGAATGGATTTTCGCGCTTCACCGGGCAGGGAACACATTGTCTGTTCGGTTTGGGTGATATTTCCGGGTGCGATGGCGATCATAACAGGTTACATAGGACCTGACCGTAAATGGTCCTGAAAGGGCAATATGCGTCGGTGGGTTCTATATTCGGAAAAATTCCGGCTTGCCGCTTCTGAACGAAGCCAGATACCTGAACCCGCAGTCCCTGATGCCCTCGACGGCCTCGGTGAAGTACCGCCCCATGTCCTCGGGCCTGTGCGCGTCCGACCCTACGGTGACGATCTCGCCGCCCAGTTCCCTGAAACGCTTCACGTAGTCGAATCCGGGCACGGGCACGCCGTGCGTCCTGTACGACGACGTGTTCACCTCGATGCCGTGGCCCGACTCGACGACGAGCCTGAGTAACGCGTCCGAGACGTCCCGAAGGTCGTCGTACGCCATGACTTTCTTGCCGGAGGGGACGAACCGCGAGGGGTAGCAGATGTGCCCGACGACGCTGTAATCGTCAAACCCGGTCAGGCTGTCGATGAGTTCGAGCAAATAGGCTCTGTAGACCTCGATGTTGCTCAGGCCGTCGTAAAAATCGGGGAAATACGGGTCCTGGCCGCCTATGTAATGGAGCGACGCGATGACGAAGTCGAATCCGCAGCCAGCGAGCGCGTCGCGGATCGTGTCCTTCAGGTGCGGCTGGACCCCGACCTCTATCCCTTTCCGCACGTCCGCCTTCGGGAACCGTGCGATCTGTTCCTCCTGGCGCCGGATGTACGCCTTAGGGTCCAGAGAGCTGCAGAGCCTGGAAAAACGCACGTCGAAGTCCAGATGGTCGGTGAGACAGAAATGGTCCATCCCCATGTCGATGGAAGCCTGAATCATCGAGGCCATCGGCGCGATGGAGTCGAACGAACTGTCGCAGTGGGTATGATAATCGACGAACATAGACTCGCTCCTGTTTGGGGTTCAAAGCCTGTCTGCCGGCCGTACGGGCGCCGGTCACCCGGCGACGATGTTGACCAGGCGCCCCTTTACCACGATGACCTTTTTCACCTCTTTGCCATCCAGCGCGCGCATGACTTTCTCTTCCTTCAGCGCGAGCGCGCCGACCTCTTCGTCGGAGAGCCCCGCGTCCACGTCCATATGCGCGCGCATCCTCGAGTTGACCTGTATGCCGATCTCCACCGTGTCGCGGCGGAGCATGGCCTCGTCGTAGCGGGGCCAGGGCTGGTTGTGGACGGAATACCTGCCGCCCGAGCGTTCCCACAGTTCTTCGGCTGCGTGCGGGGCGAACGGGGCGAGCAGGCGCAGCAGGTCGATTGCCGTTTCCCTAAGCAGCGCGGCGTCGGTGGGGCCGCCGGCGTCGATGTATTTGTACAGCGCGTTGACAAGTTCCATGAGGCGCGCGATGGCCGTGTTGAACTGGAACCGGTCGATGTCGGCCGTTACGCTTTTTATCGTGTGATGCCGGACGTACTGAAGCTCTTTTTCGGCGGCGCCGTCCGCCCCGCCGCCCTTATTCGGCGGCGTCTTGCCTATGCGCGCGACGAGGCGCTCCACACGCTCGAGGAAACGGTGCACGGCCTTGATGCCGTCATCGTTCCACGCGCCGCCCTCGATGTAGGCAAAGCCGAAGCCGAGATACATGCGGAAGACGTCCGAGCCGTACTTATCGATGTAGTCGTCGGGCGATATGACGTTGCCGTGCGACTTGCTCATGCGGTTGCCGTCCGGGCCGAGTATGACGCCCTGGTGGACCAGCGAAGCGAAGGGCTCGTCGAATGATAAAAACCCCATGTCCCGAAGCGCCTTGACGAAGAACCTGGCGTAGAGCAGGTGCATGCAGGCGTGCTCGGCCCCGCCGATGTATTTGTCCACCGGGAGCATCCGGTTCACGGTCGCGGTATCGAACGGGCGCGCGTCGTTTTTGTTGTCGGCGTAGCGCAGAAAGTACCACGAAGAACACACGAAGGTGTCCATCGTGTCCGGGTCGCGCCTGGCCGGGCCGCCGCAACGCGGGCAGGGAACTTTCATGAACTCCTCGTTGCTAGCGAGCGGGGACGTGCCTTTCGGGCAGAAATCCGCGTCGTAGGGCAGGAGGACGGGCAGCTGGTCGTAGGGGACCGGCACGGTGCCGCAGGCTTCGCAATGGATGATGGGGATGGGCGTGCCCCAGTACCGCTGGCGGGAGATGAGCCAGTCGCGAAGGCGGTAGTTCGTCTTGAACGCGCCGTCGCCTTTTTCCATCAGCTTTTCGATGACGGCGGCCATCCCTTCTTCGCTTTTTAGCCCGTCGAACCCGGGGCTGTTGACCATCGTGCCGTATTCGACGAAGGGCAGCGCGTCGTCGACGCCCTCGAAGCCTTTTATCACGCGCTCGATGGACAGGCCGTAACGGGTCGAGAACTCGAAATCGCGTATATCGTGGCCGGGGACCGCCATAACGGCCCCGGTGCCGTAGGTCACCAGGACGTAGTCGGCGATCCACACGGGCACCTTCCGGCCGTTGACCGGGTTGATCGCGTAGCTCCCCGTGAACACCCCGGTCTTTTCGCGAAGCGCGGACTGCCGCTCGATCTCGGTGGCCTTGGCGCACTCGGCGCGGTAGTTTTCCACGGCTTCGCGGTTTTCCGCGGTGGTGACGGCGTCCACCAGCTCGTGTTCGGGCGCGAGCACCACGTACGTGCAGCCGAAGAGCGTGTCCGCCCGCGTGGTGAACACCGGGAACGAAAGGTCCGTCCCCTCGATCCTGAAGACGATCTCGCCGCCAACCGATTTGCCGATCCAGTTGCGCTGCATGGTCTTCGTCTTTTCGGGCCAGTCCAGCCTGTCCAGGTCGCCGAGCAGCTCCTCGGCGTAGTCGGTGATCCTGAAAAACCACTGCGTCAGGTTCTTTTTTTCGATGGCGGTGCCGCAGCGTTCGCAGGCGGCGTCTATTACCTGCTCGTTGGCGAGCAC
>DCTV01000005.1:41559-52939 GCA_002329665.1 Christensenella sp. UBA1431 | reverse complement strand
TACGCTGGAACGATTCTTGGCCCGTGGCGTCAAAAAGACAGTGCGCGCGCTCGTTGCGGGCATCCCCAACGCGGGCAAATCGACGCTGATCAACCGGCTGTCCAGGGGAAACCCGGCCGCGGTGGGGAACAAGCCGGGCGTGACGCGGGGGAAGCAGTGGGTCAAGGCAGGGCCGTACTTGGAACTGCTGGATACGCCGGGGCTTCTATGGCCCAGGCTCGGGGACAGGGAGGTGGCGATGCACATCGCCTATGTCGGGTCGATCCGCGACGAGGTCACCGACCCGGAAACGCTGGCGGCCGGACTGCTGAGCGAACTCTACGAAACCGCGCCCCGCGAGATGAACGCGTCCTACGGCGATATGGGGGGCATGGACGGGGAAACGTTCCTCTACGAACTCTGCCGCAGGCGGAACTGGATGGTCAAACCGGGCGCCTTGGACACGGAGCGGATGGCGCGCGCCGTCATCGACGATTTCCGCGCGGGGAAGCTGGGACGGATTTCGCTGGAGCGCCCGGACGGGAGGTAGCGCATAAATGACGGATGACGAGAGGAAACGCCTCGAAGCGCTGGCGCATTACGAGCGCGCGCTCTGGAAAACGGGCGTCGCGCATGTCGCGGGGATGGACGAGGCGGGACGCGGGCCGCTGGCCGGCCCCGTGGTCAGCGCGTGCGTCGTCATGCCCGAGCGCCCGCTCGTGGAGGGCGTAAAGGACTCCAAGGCCATACGGAGCGAAAAGAAGCGCGAGGAAGTGTACGGGCGCATCATGCGCCACGCGCTCGCGGTTGGGATCGGCATCGTGCCCAATCCTCAGATCGACGAGACGAACATCCTCGCGGCCACGCGCAAGGCGTTTCTGCTCGCGCTCTCGGAACTGGCCGTCACGCCCGGCCACGTCCTGACCGACCACGTGCACGGTCTCGTACTCCCCTGCGGGCACACGATGCTGGTCAGGGGCGACGCGCTGAGCTACTGCGTCGCGGCCGCGTCCGTCGTGGCCAAGGTTACCAGGGACCGCCTGATGCGCGAGGAAAGCCTTCGCTACCCGCAGTACGGCTTCGACAGGCACAAGGGCTACTGCACGCGCGAGCACGAGGAAGCCATCGCCGAGCACGGCCTGTGCCCGCTGCACCGGCGTACCTTCTGCCGGAGGTTCGCCTATGAAGGCTGAACGCAGAAAACGCCTGGGCGCGCGGGGGGAGGACGCGGCGGCAAGGCACCTTATTGAGCGGGGCTACACGCTCCTGGAGCGGAACTACCGCATACCCTCGGGAGAAGTGGACATCATCGCAGAAAAAGCTCAAACGCTGGTGTTCGTCGAGGTGAAGACGCGAAGCTCGCTGCGCTTCGGAACCCCGGCCGAAGCGGTCGATATAAGAAAACAGCGCCGTATCTGCGGCGCGGCGCTGCAGTACGTGAGCGATAACGCCGCGGGAGACACGCCCGCACGCTTCGATGTGATCGAGGTATTTGCGGAGAACGGGGGTTTTCGCGTGCGGCATATCACGGACGCGTTTTCGTTTGAGGCACCGTAATACGTTTCAGGAGACACGCCGGATGAAAGGTAAAAAGCTCTTATTCCTCTTGATCGCGGTTTTCGTCTTGGCGGCGGGCGCCGCAAACGCGACGGCCAAAGCCTCCCCGTCGGACGCGGTGAACCTGGCCGTCAACGAATCCTTCGAGGATACGGACGCAGGCACCGGCCTCCCGCTGGGCTGGAGCACCGACGCCTGGCTCCAGGGAGCGGACGACACCGCGTTCACCGTCGAGACGGAAGGAGCCAAATCCGGGCGCAACTGCGTGCGCATCGTCAACAACGTGGCCAACGACGCGCGTTTCATCCAGACCATTGAGGTGGAGCCGGACGCGCTCTACCGCCTGAGCGCGTACATAAAGGCGTCCGGCGTCCCCGAAGACGGCGTGGGCGCCAGCTTCGGCGTGATGGACATGCAGGGAAGCCTGCTGGACATCGATGAAACGTTCGGCAAGTGGCAGAAATTCGAGTTTTACGGGCGCACGGGCAAGGACCAGACCCAAATGACGGTGGCGCTGCGGCTTGGCGGGTACGGGAACGTGACGACGGGAAGCGCCTGGTTCGACGAGGTGCGCGTGGAGCCGGTGGGCGAGCTTCCCGAAGGCGTGGTCCCCGTATCGCTCGAATCGGACTACCGGGAACCGGGAGAGGGCGAGGACACCAAGACGCAGCAGCAGCTCATCGAGAAGCCGCAGGCGTATGCGAGCCTCATCCTCGTTTCGCTCCTTTATCTCCTGTTCTATTACGCGCTCGTACACAGGTTCTTTAAAAAGCCCGCGCCGCTTCAGCCCGAACAAGGGCTCAAGAAAAGCAACCTCACCTATTCGTTCATCATCGCCCTGACGGCGGCGCTGCTCATCAGGCTCCTGCTCGCGGCGCTGAGCGAAGGCTTCCCGACCGACATCGCGTGTTTCAGGGGATGGGCGGACCACCTGGCCAGGACGGGGCCCTGGAATTTCTATGACGGATCGATATTCGCGGACTACCCGCCGGGGTACATGTACGTGCTCCTCGCGCTCGGGTGGATCAGGGACATCTTCGGGATCGCGGCCGATTCCGCGCTCTTCACGCTCATCATCAAGCTCCCGTCCATATTCGCCGACATCGCGCTCGCGTATTTCGTCTATGCGCTCGTCTCCCGCCGCGCGGGCACGCGGCTGGCCTTCGCGCTCTCGATGCTCGTCGCTTTTAACCCGGCGTCTGTACTGGTCACGTCGCTCTGGGGGCAGATCGACGCGATACTCGCCCTGCTGCTCGTGCTCTGCGCGCACAGCCTGTACGAAAAAAAGCACCTGAAAGCCTGCCTGATCTACGCCGCCGTGCTGCTCATCAAACCCCAGGCCCTGCTTTTCGGGCCCGTGATCCTGTTCGCGTTCGTATACGACTGGATGAAGGCTCATGACAGGAAGTCGGAGCTTAAAAAGATGGCGCGCGGCGTCGGCGCGGCCGTGCTGCTCTTCGTTGCCGCCATCGTCCCGTTCTGGGGCGGGCAGGGGCCGTTGTGGATATTCGACCGTTATCTGTCCACCGCGACGTCCTACGCCTACGCGTCGGTCAACGCGTTCAACCTCTTCGGCCTGTTGGGGGCGAACTGGGCGGCGGATTCCGGGACCTTCCTGCTGTTTTCGTACAAGGTATGGGGGTTCTTCCTCATAGGATGCGTCGTTGTTGCCTCCGCGGTGTTTTTCTTCAAAAAGCCGGACAGGGAAAAGCTCTATATCGTGGCGGCGTTCGTCTTCGCGGGGGTGTTCACGCTCGCGCACAACATGCACGAGCGATACCTTTTCCCGGCGATCCCGCTATTGGTCATGGCTTACATCGAGCTGCGCGACAAACGCGTCCTGGCCTGTGCCGCCGGCTTCACCGTCACCCTGCTCTTCAACGCGGGCACCGTGCTCTCGCTGGGGAACATCCCCGCCGACGACATCGTGCTGCGCCTGGCCTCCGGCGTGCAGGTGCTGCTGTTCGCCTACTTCGCTTGGGTCTGCTACGACGTCTGCGTGCGCGGCAGGACCAGCGCGTTCAAAACGGCCGAAGAGGAGGCGCCGGCTTCCGCCCGCGAGAAGATCGCTTCTGTTCGCGCCCAAAAGCTTGGCTGGAAGCGGAAGGACACGCTGCTTGCCGGCGGGCTGACGCTGGTCTACGCCGTGATCGCGCTCGTCAACCTCGGGACGACGGCGGTCCCGCAGACGTACTGGCGCGCGCAACAGGACGGCGCGGCCGCGGAGATACGCTTCGACGGGGTGCAGGACGTGGCGTCCATGCGGTATTACGGCGGGATCGCGGACGGGTCCGCGACGGTAGAGCTCGTCGACGACGCGGGCGACGGGGTCGCTTCCGCAACGCTCGACCAGGTGGAGAGTTCCATGTACACCTGGGTCACGCTCGACATATCGGGCGAGGCCTCGGGCGCCGTCATCCGGGCGGACACGCCGGAAATCTGGCTTCTCGAGACGGCCTTCTTCGACGCGAACGGCGACATGCTCCCCGTCAAAGGAGCCGCCTCGCTCCCGGGGGAAAGCCCGTCCGGCCCGGGGTCCGCCCCCTCGCACCTGACCGACGAGCAGGACAGGATTCCGAAACTCCCGACGCATATGGACGAGATGTATTTCGACGAGATCTACCACGCGCGCACGGCCTACGAGCACTTAAACGGCATGGAGTTCTACGAGACGACGCACCCGCCCCTCGGGAAGCTTTTCATCGCCGCGGGCGTCTGGATGTTCGGGATGAACCCCTTCGGATGGCGCATCGTCGGCACGGTGTTCGGCATCCTGATGGTGCCCATAATGTATGTTTTCGGCAAGCGGCTCTTCGGCAGGACGCGCTACGCGTTCATCGCGGCGTTTTTGCTCGCGTTCGACTGCATGCATTTCGTGCAGACGCGCATCGCGACCATAGACGTGTACGGGGTGTTCTTCATCATCCTGATGTTCTACGAGATGTACCGCTACCACACGGCCAGCTTCTATGACCAGCCGCTTCGGTCCACGCTCAAGCCGCTCCTTTTCTGCGGGATCTTTTTCGGGCTGGGGGTGGCGAGCAAGTGGATTGGCCTGTACTCGGGCGCCGGCCTCGCGTTCCTGTTCTTTTTGACGCTCTACAACCGCCTGAGGGAAAAGCGCCTGGCCGAGGCGGCGCTCGAGGCCGGGGCAGACGACCCGGACGGGTACCTGAAGCGGGTGCTTCACGCGTTCGGACCGGCGGCCATAAGGACGCTTATTGCGGCGGCCGCGTTCTTCATCGTGATACCGCTCGCGATCTACGTCGCATCGTACGTCCCGATCCTGCTCGCGCGGGAGGGCAACTACACGCTGGGGAGCCTTTGGGAGTTCCAGACGTTCATGTTCAACTACCACAGCTTCCTGACGGCGACGCACCCGTTCTCGTCGCAGTGGTGGTCCTGGCCGTTCAACGTGCGGCCGATCTGGTACTACGCCGGATCGGGCCTGCCCGCAGGGAAAGCGCCTTCCATCGCGGCCTTCGGCAACGTCGCCGTCTGGTGGGGGGGGCTTATCAGCAGCATCTGGCTGATGGTTACGTCCGCCAAGCGCAGGATCGGCGCCGACCCGGGCAAGCTCGTCGTGCTGGTGGCCCTCGCGAGCGGCTTTCTGCCGTGGGTGCTGGTCACGCGCGCTACGTTCATCTACCACTATTTTGCGTGCGTGCCCTTCATCATCCTCGCGGCGGTCTACCTGATACGGTATCTCGAAAAACGGTTCCCGCGGTTCAAATACGCGGTCCTGGGGTATCTGATACTTGTCGCGGCCGTCTTCGCGTTTTTCTACCCGGCGATGTCGGGCATGACGGTCCCTGCCTGGTACGCGCACCTGCAGGAACTCCTGCCGAGCTGGGGCTTCTATCTGCAATAGAGAGGATCTTTCGATGGCGATGAACGAGAACCCGCGCTCGGAGAAGAAAAACCTGGCAACGACCTTTTTCCAGGCCGCGAAATTCGGGATAGTGGGCATACTCAACACGGCGGTCGACTTCGTCGTGTTCCTGTTGCTCACGCGCGCCGCCGGTTTCGCTCCCGAGCTGGCGAAGGTGTTCTCCTACAGCGCGGGCGTCGTGAACAGCTATGTCTTCAACAGCAGGTGGACGTTTAAAAAGGAGTCGAAAGAGAGCCTGAACCAGAAACTGCGGTTTCTCGCCGTCAGCCTGGCGGGCTGTGCGGTGGGGACCGGCATTGTGAAGCTCTGCGTGGATGTCTTCGGCTGGGTGGACTGGCTCTCCAACGCCGCGTCGATATTGGTGACGGTCGGTTTCAATTTCCTGGGGAGCAAGCTGTTCGTTTTCAGGGAAAAACGCTAGGGATGGGAGCGTGTGGGGGATGCTTGCCAAAGTCAACAGCTACGGCCTCAACGGGATACAGGGTTACCCCGTGCAGGTGGAAGTCGACATCTCGAACGGCCTGCCCGCGTTCGAGACCGTCGGCCTGCCCGACGCGGCGGTGAAGGAGTCCAAGGAGCGCGTGCGCTCCGCGATACGCAACACCGGCCTCGATTTCCCGCTCCGGCGCATCACCGTGAACCTCGCGCCCGCCGACCTGCGCAAGGAAGGCCCGATCTACGACCTGCCCATCGCCGTCGGCCTGCTCACGGCGTCCGGACAGCTACCCGAGGAGGCCGTCAGCGGGACGCTGTGCCTGGGAGAACTCGCGCTCGACGGCGCGCTCCGCCCAGTCAACGGGGTGCTGCCCATGCTGATCGCCGCGCGAAGGGACGGCTTTTCGCGCATCGTCATTCCGGAAGAGAACACGCCGGAGGCGACGTTCGTGCCCGGCATGGAAGTGCTCCCCGCGCGCACCCTCGGACAGATCGTCGCCCACCTTCGCGCGAGCGAGCCGATCGCGATGGCGCCGCAGCGCGCGTGGGAGGACGTAAGGGAAAAAGACCCTGGCGTGGGCGAACTCGCGCGCATTCGCGGGCAGGCGCACGCGAAGCGCGCGGCCGAGATCGCGGCGGCGGGCGGGCACAACCTCCTTCTGATCGGGCCGCCCGGCTCGGGCAAGACGATGCTGGCCAGATGCATGCCCTCGATCCTCCCGGACATCACGTTCGAGGAGGCGTTGGAAGTCACCAAGATCCATTCCGTGGCGGGCGTGCTCCCGCGCAGCGGCGGCATCGTGACCAAAAGGCCGTTCCGCTCGCCGCACCACACGATCTCCACGGCGGCGCTCACCGGCGGTGGCCGCAACATCACCCCCGGCGAGATTAGCCTCGCGCACCTGGGCGTACTGTTCCTGGACGAACTGCCCGAGTTCAAGCGGGACGCGCTCGAGGCGATGCGCCAGCCGCTGGAGGACGGCATCGTCACCGTGGCGCGCGTGAGCGGGTCCGCGTCGTTCCCGGCGCGGTTCATGCTGGTCGCGGCGATGAACCCCTGCCCCTGCGGGCACATGGGTTCGCAGGCCCCGGAATGCAGGTGCACACCGATGCAGGTGCAGCGCTACCGCAACCGCATCAGCGGCCCCCTCCTCGACAGGATCGACATGCACGTGGAGATGCGCGCCGTGACCTACGACGAGATCGCGTCCAGACCAGACGGCGAACGCTCAGAAGTTGTCCAATGCCGCGTCAACGCGGCGCGGGCGCTGCAGCTCGCGCGGTACAGGGACGAGGGCGTCTTCTTCAACGCGCAGCTCGACGCGAGGCTCGTCGACCGGTACTGCGCGGCCGACGAACAGGGGCGCGGCCTGCTCGAACAGGCGTTTCACCGCCTGAAGCTGAGCGCTCGCGCGTACACCCGTATCCTGAAGGTGGCGCGGACCATAGCGGACCTCGAACAATGCCCCGGGATCGGGAGCGGGCACATCGCGGAGGCGATCCAGTACCGCAGCCTGGACAGGGACGCAAAGCCGTAAGGGGGCGGGCCCATGGAACACACGGAACAGGACAGGCTATGGATATGGCTGGGCAGCGTCGAGGGAATCGGCGCGCAGAGCTTCTACACGCTGATCGCGGCTTTCGGGGACGCGGGCGAGGTATACCGCGCCAAAGAGGACGACCCGCGCCTTAGTAAGCTTTCCGCGGCCGTGCGCGCCCGGCTGAAAAAGGCTCAGACCGGGGCATATATGGAGGCCCTCTTCGGAAGGCTTGAGAAAAAGGGCATCAAGGCCGTTTCCCGCCTGCACCCCGACTACCCGCCGCCGCTGCAGGACATCTTCCTGCCGCCGCCCGCGCTCTACGTCCGCGGCAGACTGCCCGTCCCGCTGGAACGCGCCGTGGCCGTGGTCGGCAGCCGCAGGGCGACGCGCTACGGCCTGGAGGCCGCGTTCACGATAGGCAGGGACCTCGCGCTTATGGGGATCACCGTCGTATCGGGCCTCGCGCGCGGTATCGACGCGCGCGCGCACGAAGGCGCACTGGAAGTGGGGGGGCCGGTCGCCGGAGTGCTCGGCTGCGGCGTGGACGTGGCGTATCCAAAAGAGAACGCGAGGCTCTGCGACAGGGTGGCCGAATGCGGCAGCCTGCTCTCGGAATACGCTTTGGGAACGCGCCCGCTGCCCGGGAACTTCCCGATGCGCAACCGCATCATGAGCGGGCTGTGCAGGGCGGCCGTGGTCGTGGAGGCCGGGGCAAAGAGCGGGGCGCTGATCACGGCGGACCACGCGCTCGCGCAGGGGCGCGACGTGTACGCCGTGCCCGGGAGCATCTTCTCTCCCGCCTGCGAAGGGAGCAACCGCCTGCTTTCCGACGGCGCGGCGCCGCTTCTGAAAGCGGAGGACATCGCCCTGGCGTACGGCTGGGGGCGGCAGGGGAAAAAAGCGCCGCAAAAAGCCGTTTCAGTCCCGGACGACCCGCTCCAGCAGAGGATCGCAGCGCGGCTTTCATCCGGCCCGGCGTCCTTTGACGAACTGGCCGACGCGCTCGGGATGGAGGCGGGAAAATTAAATTCCGTCTTGACAATCATGGAATTAAGCGGAATAATAATTCAATTATCAGGCAGAATGTTTTCACTGCCGGAGGCATAAACAAACAGTTGGAGGAGAAAATGGCCGACAAGCTCGTCATCGTAGAATCACCCGCGAAAGCCGACACCATCGTGAAACTGCTCGGATCGAAGGAATACAAGGTCGTCGCGTCCAACGGGCACGTCCGCGACCTGCCCAAAAGCCAGTTGGGCGTGGACACGGAAAACGACTTCGCGCCCAAATACATAACGATCCGCGGTCGCGGCGACATCATCAGGAAGATCACGAAGGACGCGAAAAACGCGAACGACATCCTGCTGGCCACCGACCCCGACCGCGAGGGCGAGGCGATCTCGTGGCATCTTTCGAAGATACTCAAACTCGATGAGGGCAAGCCCTGCCGCATCGAGTTCAACGAGATCACCGGCGACGCCGTGAAGCGCGCGATCACGCACCCGAGGACCATCAACACGGACCTTGTCAACGCGCAGCAGGCCCGTCGCATACTGGACCGTCTGGTGGGGTACAAGATCAGCCCGCTATTGTGGTCCAAGGTGAGAAAAGGCCTGAGCGCGGGTCGGGTGCAGTCTGTGGCCACGCGCATCATCGTGGACCGCGAAAATGAGATACGGGATTTCGTTCCGAAGGAAAGCTGGTCCGTAACGGCCAGGCTCACGCATCCGCCGCAGAAGAAGGTGTTCGATGCAAAGCTGGTCGGCGACGGGAAGGGGAAGCTGGAACTCAGGGATAAGGCGCAGGCGGACGCCGTGCTCGAAGCGCTGGAAGGCGCCGCCTATACAGTCGCCAACGTGAAGACCGGCGAAAAGCTCAGGAAAGCGGCGCCGCCCTTCACCACCAGCCAGCTCCAGCAGGAGGCTTCCAGAAAGCTCGGGTTCACGACCAAGCGCACGATGCTGGTAGCGCAGCAGCTGTACGAAGGCGTAGACATCAAAGGCGGCGCGGCCGGCCTGATCACCTACATCCGCACCGACTCGGTGCGCATCTCCAGCGAAGCGCAGAAGGCCGCGCGCAAATTTATCTTAAAGCACCACGGCAAGGAGTATGTACCGGCCAGGCCCAACGTCTACCGCAGCAAGAAGAACGCGCAGGACGCCCACGAAGCGATCCGCCCGACGTCCGTGGAACGCACGCCGCAGAGCATCAGGGATTCGCTCACCAGCGACCAGTTCAAGCTCTACAGGCTGATCTATAATAGGTTCCTCGCGAGCCAGATGACCCCCGCGCGCTACGATACGGTCCAGATGGACATAGTGGCAGCTGAATACGTTTTCAGGGCCTACGGCGAGACGAAGGTCTTCGCGGGGTACACGGCCGTGTACATGTCCAGCGCGGACGAAGAGGAGAAGGAGGGGAAAAACCCGATCCCTCTCCTCAAGGAAGGCGACGTATGCGTGTGCAAGGAACTCGTGCCGGCGCAGCATTTCACGCAGCCGCCGCCGCGCTACACGGAAGCCTCTCTGGTGCGCGCGCTGGAAGAAAAGGGGATCGGCAGGCCGAGCACGTACGCGCCCACCATATCGACCATCATCGACCGAGGGTACGTCAAACGCGAAAAGCGGGTGCTGTACCCGACGGAACTCGGCGAAATAGTGACCAACCTGATGCGCGACCACTTCAACGACATCGTCAACACCGAGTTCACGGCCGACATCGAGGAACAGCTCGACGAGGTCGCCGAGGGGCACAAGCCCTGGACGCAGGTTTTAAGGGACTTCTACGGGCCGTTCTCCGAAACGCTCGAGAAGGCCGAGAAGGAGATCGAAAAAGTCGAGATCAAGGACGAGGTCTCAGACGTAGTCTGCGAAAAATGCGGCGCGAACATGGTCTACAAGCGGGGCCGGTTCGGGACGTTCCTCGCCTGCCCCAATTTCCCCGACTGCCGGAACACCAAGGCAATCGTCGAGCGCCTGGACGTCCCATGCCCCAAATGCGGCGCCTCCCTGATCAAGCGGCGCACCAAAAACGGCAGGCGGGTCTTCTACGGGTGCGAGAACTACCCGGCCTGCGATTTCGTGGCCTGGGACCCGCCTGTTAACGAAAAGTGCCCGGAGTGCGGGTCCTATATGGTGGAGAAGACGGCGGCGCAGGGCAAGACCCGCAGGCAGGTCTACAAATGCGCGAACAAGGACTGCGGCCACAGGATGGATAAACCGGCGAAAACGGGAGGCAGGGACAGGGCGGATGCGTGACGGGAAACGGGTGCGCGTTATAGGCGCGGGGCTCGCCGGATGCGAGGCCGCCTGGCAGCTTGCGCGCCGCGGGGTCGGCGTGCTGCTGAGCGAAATGAAACCGAAGTCGTTTTCGCCCGCGCATTCGTCGGAGGCGTTCGGGGAGCTCGTATGCAGCAACTCCCTGCGCTCGGACAGCGTACAGAACGCCGCGGGCCTTCTAAAAGAAGAGATGCGGCGGCTCGGCTCGCTGGTGATAAGGGCCGCGGACGAAAACAGGGTCCCCGCCGGATCGGCGCTGGCCGTGGACCGCGAAGGCTTCAGCAGGACCCTCACCGACGTGNNACGAGGCACCCCCTCGTAACGACCGAGCGCGCGGAGGTCACGCGCATCGACACGGACACCCCTACGATCGTGGCGACGGGGCCGCTCACGTCCGAGGCGCTCGGGGCGCATCTGTCCCGGCTGCTGGGACGGGAGCGCCTGTCCTTCTACGACGCGGCGGCGCCTATCGTGTTCCGCGCGTCGCTGGACATGCAAAGGCTGTTCTTCGCGTCCCGCTACGGCAAGGGCAGCGACTACCTGAACTGCGCGATGACGCGCGAAGAGTACGAGGCATTCTGCCACGAGCTGGTGCACGCCGCCACGGCCGAGGTACACGGCTTCGAGGAAAAGCGCGTGTTCGAGGGATGCATGCCGATAGAGAGCATGGCCAGGCGCGGCCTGATGACGCTCGCCTA
>DCTV01000005.1:0-41538 GCA_002329665.1 Christensenella sp. UBA1431 | reverse complement strand
TACAACCTCGTCGGCTTCCAGACGCGCCTGCTTTTCCCCGAACAGAGAAGGGTCTTTCGCATGATCCCCGGCCTCGAAAAGGCCGAGTTCGCGCGCTACGGGAGGATGCACCGGAACACATACATCGCTTCGCCCAGCCTGCTCGGCCCGGACTATCGGCTGCTGAAGCACCCGGGAGTCTATTTCGCCGGGCAGATCACCGGGGTTGAAGGCTACGTGGAATCGGCCGCGAGCGGGCTGGTGGCCGGGGTCTCGATGGCTTGCCGGGTCCTGGGAGAGGAGCCGCCCGTCTTCGGCGCCGACACGGCGCTGGGGGCGCTCGGGCACTACGTGTCCGGGTACGCAGGATCGGATTTTCAGCCGATGAACATCAGTTTCGGGATCATCAAACCGCCCGAAATACCGATAAAGTCAAAGAGGGCACGGCACGCTTTGATCGCCGAGCGCGCGCTGTCGGCCGTGGAAAGCATAGGAGACCGGCTGGGAATAGCCGGCCATGAGACGGGAACGGAGGAACGACATGTTTGAGGGAACCACCATAGTGGCCGTGCGCAGGGACGGAGAATGCGCCGTGGCGGGGGACGGGCAGGTGACGCTCTCGCAGAGCACGGTGATGAAGCAGACCGCCAAAAAGGTGCGCCGGCTCTATAACAACAGCGTCGTCGTCGGGTTCGCGGGGTCGGTCGCGGACGCGTTCACGCTGTGCGAGCGTTTCGAGGCCAAGCTGGAGCAATACTCAGGTTCGCTCGAACGCGCAGCGGTGGAACTCGCGCAGGACTGGCGGAGCGACAAAAACCTCAGGCGGCTGGAGGCCATGCTGATCGCCGCCGACGCGAGCGGGCTGCTGCTGATCTCGGGGTCCGGAGAGGTGATCGACCCCGACGAGGGGATCGCGGCGATCGGTTCCGGCGGGATGTACGCGCTCGCGGCCGCAAAGGCATTGAAGAGCAACACAGCGCTCTCCGCGGAGGAGATCGCGAGGAAGGCGCTGGAGATCGCCGCGGAGATCTGCGTGTTCACCAACGACAACATTTCGTTGGAGAAAGTGTGAGGAAGGTGGAAATGAAGGATGCGTTGACGCCTAGGCAGATCGTCGAAGAGCTGGACAGATATATCATCGGGCAGGACAAAGCAAAGCGCGCCGTCGCGATCGCGCTGAGGAACCGGTACCGCCGCGCCCAGGTCGACCCCGCGATGCAGGAGGAGATTACGCCGAAAAACATCATCATGGTCGGCCCGACGGGCGTAGGGAAGACGGAGATCGCAAGGCGCCTTGCGCGGCTGGTGAAAGCGCCGTTCGTCAAGGTCGAAGCGACGAAGTTCACCGAGGTCGGTTACGTCGGCAGAGACGTCGAGTCGATGATCCGCGACCTGGTCGAGGCGGCCATCCGCCTCGAGAAACAGGCGCGCATGGAAGCGGTGCTGCCCAAGGCGCGCATCCTCGCCGAGAACCGCCTCGTCGAGATACTCGCCCCGGGCCCCAGGCCGGCGCAGCGCAGCGTCAACCCCCTGGACGCGCTTTTCGGCAACAAGCCCAAGCCGCCGGAGCAGACCGAGGCCCAGATCGCTGCGCTCGCCAAACACCGCGACCAGGTCCAGCGCGACCTCGCCGAAGGGAAGCTCGAGGACGACATCGTCGAGATCGAGGTCGAGGAGAGCATGACGTTCGGGATGGAGGTCATCCCCGGCATGGGGGCCGACATCAACATCGGCGAAATCATGGGCGGGATCCTGCCCAAAAAGACGAAGAAGCGCAAGGTCCCGGTGCGCGAAGCGCGCAAGATACTAGAACAGGAGGAATCGGACAAACTCATCGACATGGACGACGTGACCGCCCAGGCCGTGCGCAACGCGGAGCAGCACGGGATCATCTTCATCGACGAGATCGACAAGGTGGCCGGCCGCTCGATGGGCGTTGGGCCGGACGTGTCCAGGGAAGGCGTGCAGCGGGACATCCTGCCCATCGTGGAGGGCAGCACGGTCATGACCAAATACGGGCCGGTGAAGACGGACTACGTGCTTTTCATCGCGGCGGGCGCTTTCCATGTGGCCAAGGTGTCCGACCTGATCCCCGAGCTGCAGGGCCGGTTCCCGATACGCGTGGAACTCGCCAGCCTGAGCACAGAGGACTTCAAGCGCATCCTGACCCAGCCGGAAAACGCCGTCATAAAGCAGTACCAGGCCCTTCTTGGCGCGGACAGCATTGAGCTGAACTTCACCGACGGGGCGCTGACCGCCATCGCCCAATGCGCCTTCGCGGCCAACGAACAGAGCGAAAACATCGGCGCGCGCCGCCTGCACACCATCATCGAGACCCTCCTCGAGGACATATCCTACAACGCGAGCGGCGACCACCCGAAGCTGGAGGTCGTGGTGGACGAAAAATACGTGCACGACCACCTGCCCGAAGACTTCAAGACGAAGAACCTCAAGAAGTTTATCCTGTGATTGTCCGATAATCCACCGGACTCTCAATCACAATACCCGGCGCAAGCCTTAAATGGCTTGCGCCGTCCGTTTTTTTTGGACGAAGGCGCGCGGCGGGAATCGCGCCGCCGCCTGCGCTCTTTTATATTTTCCCCTCTGTTGGGAAACAATAGCAATTAAGACTTGCTGTTTGGAGGAAGAGCGCATATGAAGGCAGTCATCATGGCGGGCGGCGTAGGCAGCCGTCTGCGCCCGCTCACATGCAGGATATCCAAGCCGATGGTCCCGGTAATGGGCCGCCCGGTGATGGAATATACATTAATGCATTTGAAGAGGCACGGAATCCGGGACGTATCTGTCACGCTCCAGTACCTTCCCGAAACGGTGGCGGGATATTTCGGGGACGGGTCGGCGTTGGGCATGAGCATCCGGTACTCATACGAGGACAGGCCGCTGGGAACGGCCGGGAGCGTTTGCAGGGCCGCAGAGGGGTTTACTGACACGTTCGTCGTGATGAGCGGCGACGGACTCACGGACATCGACATCGGCGCCGCGATCGCCTACCACCGCGAGAGGGAGGCGCTGGCCACGATGGTGCTCAAGCCGATGGACTCCCCCATGGAATTCGGCACGGTAATGCTGGGTGAAGACGGCCGGGTCGGCCGGTTCGTCGAAAAGCCGACGCGCGCGCAGGTGTTCTCGGACACGGTGAACACGGGCATCTACGTCCTCGAGCCCGAGGCGCTCGAATTCATCCGAAAAGACGCCAGGGAGGATTTCGCAAACGACGTCTTCCCGCGCATCCTCGAGGCGGGGAAGCCCCTAATCGGGTTCGTGTCCAGGGACTACTGGCTTGACATCGGCTCGGCCGGGACCTATCTGCGCGCGCACCGGGACGTCATGGACGGGGCGGTGAGGGCCAAAACGGCCTGGGATAAAGCGCCAAACGGGGTGTTCGTCGCCGAAGACGCGGCGGTCGACGGGGGCGCCGTGCTCGAAGCGCCCTGCTACATCGGCGCGGGGTGCTTCATCGGGGAAGGGGCGAAGATCGGGGCGTACTCCGTGATCGGGCCGGGTTGCGCAATAAGCGGCGGCGCGGACATCAAGCGCTCGGTGCTCTGGTCCGGCGCGCGCGCCGGCGCACGGGCGCAGGTGCGCGGCGNNAGGGAGCGTCCTATTAGAGGGCGCCACGGCATGCGAGGGCGCGGTCGTCGGCAGCGAAACCGTCGTGGGGAAGAACGCGACGGTTTCGCCCCACGTGATGATCTGGCCCGGGAAACGGATCGCCGACGACGCGAACGTGCGAAAAAACGTCGTGTGGCAGCCTCTGCCGCCGTCCGGCGCGCTGAGCGAAGGCGGCATGCTCGGGACCTGGGGCGTGGACATGTACCCCGAAGCCGTTATGGAAATGGTCCGCGCGATGCAAAAGGCTTTCGGACCCCCGGGGCGCGTCCTTTTGGCGCACGAGGGCGGGAGCGTCGCGGCGCTTGTCTGCGACGCGCTGTCGCTGGGCTGGCGCGCGCTGGGCGCGACGTTGGTGGCCGCCGGGGTCGCCCCGCTGCTCCTGATCCGCGAGGCGCTGATGAGGGGAGAAGCCCAATGGGGCATGGTCGTACGCGCCGTCGGCGACGAGGTGAACGTGCGGGTCGTGGATAAAAACGGCATCTGCCTGGGGCGCAAGGCGTTCAGGAAGATCGCGCAGAACGCCAACGACATGGCCTCGTCCGCCGCGCTGCACCCCGGCCTTAGGGAGATCGCCACGCTGTCGATGGAAGCGGTCGTGAAGAGGCTGAAAGGCACCATGCTGCCCGCCGCCAGGGACAGCGTGTTCGTGATCGGCGGGAACGGCACGGGCGCTGACACGCTGATCGTTGCGCTCAAAGCCGTCGGTGCGGCGGTGGACACGATGCAGGACCCCGGTGAGATGGAGGAACTGGTGAATACGGGCTTTTACAGCGCGGGCTTCTTCATCGACGACAGGGACGACGCGCTTAGCATGGTAACGAAAGACGGCGTATTAAACGAAGTGCAGATGCTGGACACCGCGATCTACGCGCTGGCCCTCAACACCGGCCTGACAAGGATACCGCTGTTCCTCGAATGCTCGCAGAACCTCGAGGGATGGCTTAATGAAAGGGGCGTCGAGACGGTGCGCGTCGGCCGGGAGGAGGCCGACGCGTGGGCCGTGCTCGAAGGGCAGGACCAGGCGCAGACGGCCATGCTCGTGCTCACGGAGCCCGTGTGCGCCGCGCTCCTCTGCGCGCAGATGTGCATGGCCGACCCCGCCTGGCTGGACGCGCCTGTGCTGCGGACGGGAGACGTCTGCACGGTAACGCGCGAGGTCGACTGCGCCCACGAGAAGCTGGGCACGCTTATCAAGGAACTCTCCGCCGCCGCGGACCCGGGGGACAGGCTGCTGGTCGAGGGCGTGCGCGTCAGGCACAGGGACGGATTCGCCCTCGTACAGCCGCACGCGTCGCGCGCGCGGTGCAGGATCGTCTGCCGCGCGAACAACGTGGAGTTTGCCTCCGAGCTGGCCGGTTTCTACGAAGACAGGGTCAAAGCCATACTCGGCCGGGACGCGGACGCCGGCGAAGACTGATACGGTTGTCAATCCCGCCGTCATCCGGTATAATATGCCTAAGTGAATCGGACGGCATCATACCGGAAAGCGAGGAAAATTTCATTTGTCATCTAAAAAAAAGAATAGGCTGAGGATCGTGCCGCTGGGCGGAGTCGGCGAGATCGGGAAGAACATGACGGTATTCGAGTACGGGGACGACATCATGATACTCGACTGCGGGTCCATGTTCCCGAGCGAGTCCATGCTGGGCATCGATCTGGTCATCCCCGATATCAGCTACCTTCTGCTCAACAAGGACCGTATCCGCGCAATCGTCATCACGCACGGCCATGAAGACCACATCGGCGCGCTGCCCTATGTGCTCAAGGACGTAAACGTCCCCGTGTACGGCACGCGCCTGACGCTTGCCCTGATCGAAAACAAGCTCGAGGAACACGGCATGAAGGCCGACCTGCGCCGCGTAAACGCGGGGGAGACCATCAAGTTCGGGTGCTTCAAGGTGGAACTCATCAAGACGACGCATTCCATCGCGGGCGCGCTCGCGCTCGCGATCCACACACCGGCCGGAGTGGTCGTGCATACGGGGGACTTCAAGATCGACTTCACGCCGATCGACACCGAAATGGTCAACCTCCCCAAGTTCGCCGAACTCGGCGAAAAAGGCGTGCTCTGCCTGATGTCGGACAGCACGAACGTGGAACGCCCGGGCTACACGATGTCCGAGCGCTCGGTGGGGGAAGCGTTCGAGCGGTTCTTCAAAAAAGCGACGGGGCGCATCATCGTGGCGACGTTCGCCTCCAACATCCACCGCATCCAGCAGGTCGTGGACACGGCGCTGAGATTCGGTCGAAAGGTGTGTTTCCAGGGGCGGAGCATGATAAACGTCGCGAGCATGGCGCTCGAACTCGGCGACCTTAACGTCGACGAGAGCATGCTCATAGAGATCGAAGAAATACCCTACACGCTGCCCGAACAGGTGGTCGTCATCACCACAGGGAGCCAGGGGGAGCCGATGTCGGGCCTCGTGCGGATGGCGACGTCCGGCCACAGGATCGAGATAGAGCCCGAGGACATGGTCATCATCTCCGCCACGCCCATACCCGGCAACGAGAAGCTGGTGTCCAACGTGGTGAACCAGCTTTACAGGAAGGGCGCTACGGTGATCTACGAGTCCCTCGCGGACGTGCACGTTTCCGGCCACGCCTGCCTTGAGGAGCTGAAGATCATCCTCTCGCTCACCAAGCCCAAATACTTCATACCGGTGCACGGGGAATACCGTCACCTCTGCCGCCACTGCGAACTGGCCGTGAGCATGGGCGTAGCAAGGGAGAACGCTTTCGTCCTCGACCCGGGCGACGTGCTCGAGATCAGCGAGGATGAGGCGCAAAGATGCGCCAGCGTGGCCGCGGGGGCCGTGATGGTGGACGGCCTGGGGATCGGCGACGTCGGGAACATCGTGTTGCGGGACAGGCGCATACTCTCGCAGGACGGCATCTTCGTCGTGGTGATGGCCATGCACAAGGACGGAACGCTATCCGGCCTGCCCGACATCATATCGCGCGGGTTCGTGTACGTGCGCGAATCCGAGGACCTTATAGAAGACGCGAAATCGGTCATCTGCGACACGATCTATGACATGGAGACGGCGCAATCCGACTGGAACGCGATCAAGAACACGGTGCGCGCGGCGCTGAGGGACTACCTGTACAACAGGACCAAGCGCAACCCGATGATCCTGCCCATCATCGTCGAAGTGTAGGGAAGGAGCCGTGTAATGGAAATCTACGACAAGGCGCACGAATTAGCGGACCTCCTGAAGCAGTCCCCCGAGTACAGGGAGTACAGGGCGCTTCTGGACAGGATCGAGCGCAACGAAAACGACAGGACCATGCTGGACGCCTACAGGAAACTGCGCTTCGAGGTCCAAAGCGTATACCTATCCGGCGGGACCCCCAACGAGGAAAAGCTGGAGAATCTCAACAAGCTCGGCGAAGTGCTGCAGTTCAACGCGGACATCTCCGGCTACATCGCGGCCGAGTACCGTTTGAACCGCATCGTGAGCGACGTCTACCGTATCATCGGCGAGGCGGCGGACATCGACGTGAACTTTTTGAAGGAATGATACGTATTAATAGGCAGCGGTTAATACCACATCGGGCGCAGGGGGATAGCATGACGGATACAACGAACGCCGGTACGGCCGCGGAAAACGAGGAGCTGGCCGTAGACCGCGAGAGCATCAAAAAAAGGGCAAAACACAAGCTAGTCGTCTTCGTCATCAGCCTGCTGTTCGTTGTGATCGTATGCACGGTGGTGTACGAGGCGGTCGATTTCGCCCTGTTCAAGCCGGCGAGCCTTCTGGACAGTTCGAACGTGGAAGTGACCATAAAGAGCAACTCGTCCGTGTCTACCATCGCGAAAACGCTCCACGAGCACGGCCTGATCCGAAACCCGACGGTATTCAAGCTCATGGTGGACTTCTACAACCAGGGCTCGAACCTCAAGGCCGGAGACTACGTGTTCAAAAGGACGATGACCCCGCGAGAGATCATGTACAAGCTCGCCGCCGGAGAAAGCAAGCCGCGGGTGGTGCGCTTTACGACCATCGAGGGGTACACCGTCGAGGAAGAGGCGGAATCGCTGAAAAAAGACAAGTTCATCGCCACTACCGACGTCTTCCTCTCGCTCGCGAAGACCGGGGAAGACTTCATGGCCTACGATTTCATCTCCGAGATACCGCAGGAATCGGCCGTAAAACGCAGGTACCGGCTGGAAGGCTACCTCTTCCCCGACACGTACGAAATCTTCCTCGGCGCTTCGGAAAAGACCATCATGGCCAAGCAGATCGCGCAGTTTAACAAGGTTTTCTCTGACAAATACCGCGTACGCGCCGAGCAGATGGGGATGACGATCGATCAGGTTGTGATCCTGGCCTCGGTCATCCAGAAAGAAGCGAACCCCAGCGAATTCAAGAAAGTCTCGGCGGTACTGCATAACCGCCTGAAAAAGGGCATGCCGCTGCAGTCCTGCGCGTCGGTCCAGTACGCCAAAGGGGTGAAGCGGATGAACCTTACCGCCGAGGACCTGGCGTTCGACTCGCCCTACAACACGTACAAGTACGCCGGCTATCCGGCGGGCCCCATCTGCAACCCGAGCGAACAGGCGATAGAGGATGCGCTCTATCCGGACGAGTCTTTCCTTGCTCAAAACTACCTGTATTTCTGCAACAAGGACCCGGACGACGGGGAACTCGCTTTCAGCAAAACGCTGGAGGAACACGAGCAAAACGTCGAAAAATACCGCCCGCTGTGGATAGATTTCGACAAAGAACACGGGTATTAACGACGCGCGCCGCATGGCGGAGGCCGGGCGCCGGATATTCGCCAAAGGTTTGGGCCGCAGCCCGGCTCCGCAAACCGTCCCAGGGAGAGTTGGGGCCGCAGCCCTTTAAGCTTGAATCCGAACTGCGGTATGCGCGATTGCAAATGAATGCGCCGGCAGCGCGTTTTATCCCGCTTGGAAAGCCAAGGTAGCCTCGGCAACGATAGGGGCTTGCCTAATATAGGCATATATGATACGTTTTTATACAGGATGATACGGCTGAGAAAAGAGAGCCTTTTCTGTGCCCGCGGGGTTTTCTCAACCGGTCGTCTTTTTGCTTTTGGCAGGGTCGGGCCGGGTCGGAATCCTTATAATCATCCTTTTTGACTGAGCCAGATTCGGTCCCTTATATACAGTGAGACCAATTAGGAAAAGGAGATAGTCGATATGGGGATGAACATTCTTGTTTTCGGTGATTCGAACACATGGGGCTGGGACCCCGGCAACACGCTGGACAACATCAGGCGCCTGCCCGACAACGTTAGGTGGCCGTCCGTCATGCAGACCGAACTCGGCCCTGAGCACCGCGTCATCGACGAGGGGCTCAACGGCCGCACGACGGTGTGGGACGACCCGATCGAGGAATACCGCTGCGGCAAAGAGCATCTGATACCGCTGCTCGACTCGCACGCGCCCCTCGATCTGGCTATCATTTTTTTAGGCACGAATGATCTGAAATACCGCTTCGGCCTGACCGCCGAGGACGTGAGCTTCGGCGCCGGGCTGCTCGTGCAGAAGACGCTGCAGCGCCCGGGCGCCTTCGTGGACATGGAGCCCATCGTGCTCCTCGTGGCGCCTCCGCTGACGGGGCCGCTCGAGGGAAGCATCTTCGAGGAGATGTTCAGGGGATCGGTCGAAAAATCGCAGGAATTCGGAAGGCTTTTTAAAGCCCAGGCCGACGCGTACGGGATCGAGTTCTTCGATGCGGGGCAGATCGTGAACAGCAGCCCGAAGGACGGCATCCATCTCGAGCCGGAATCGCACAAGGCGCTGGGGATGGCGCTGGCGGAAAAGGTGCGGTCCATATTGTAGTAATCGCTAAGTCATGTTCTGAAAACGAGGCCGTGGAGTACTATCTCCACGGCCTCGTTTGCGAAAACCCACTTCGCAACACATTGATGGCCAGCAAACTGATATTAAACCGCAAAAAGGCAGTAAGCCTGTCATTCATCCTGACTGAATCGCGTTTCGCAATTCCCTGCGAAGCCCCGTCCGAACAGATCCCGCTAAGCCTTGCCTAAGCAGGTGCCGCGAAGCCGTTTCGTCAACCACTACATAGCTTTACCCGGGAAAACCGCACAAAGTCTACCCGGGAAAACTCCCCGCGAAGCAAAGGATTTGGGCAAAAAGAGGAGGCGCAACCCGGGGCCCCCGCGCGGCTTGCCGCGNNGCCAGGCGCAGTTTGCGCCGACGAGGGACATACAAAAACGCCGGGCGGCCCGCATAGGCTATATCCAGACTTTGTTATCGGAGGATGGACGGCATGCTGGACGTTGCGGCCTGGATTTTCGAAAACGCGCTCATTCTGTTCTCCTACATCTCGGGGCAGTCCTCCTTCCCAAAGACGCTGACCCCGGAAGAAGAACGCATGTATCTCGAAAGGCTGGCTCAGGGCGACGAGAAGGCGAGGGACGCGCTGATCGAACACAACCTGCGGCTGGTAGCCCACGTGATCAAGAAATACACCAACACGGGCAAGGAGATCGAGGATCTGATCTCCATCGGCACGATCGGCCTTATTAAGGGCGTCTCCACCTACGACATGAACAAGGGGACGCAGCTTGCCACGTACGTGGCGCGCTGCATCGAAAACGAGATACTCATGTCAATCCGCGCTTCGAAAAAGCCGAACCAGTCGATCTCATTAAACGACCCGATCGGCACGGACCGCGACGGCAACGAGATGAGCCTGATGGACATCCTGCACACGCAGGATGATTCGGTGACGGAGGAGGTTGAACGGAAGCTCCAGGCCGCGAAGGTCCGCAGGATGATCCGCACCGCGCTCACCAAGCGCGAACGCGTCGTGATCGAACTGCGGTACGGGCTTCGCAGCAGCCGCATCCTCACGCAGCGCGAAATCGCCCGCCTGCTGGGCATCTCCAGGTCCTACGTTTCACGGATAGAAAAACGCGCGCTGCAGAAACTATGCAAAAAACTCAACGAAGGCGGCGATTGAGGCGCTTTCTCCTGAAAATACATGGTATAATGCATAAAAAAAGCGACAGGGGGCGGGACATGCCGGGCATTCGTTTCGGGCCGTCGGGGAATTCCGACGCGTTCTATCAGCAGGGGTACAAGCACACGTGGCAGGCGCCGAAATGGCTGCACGGACTGGGGCTCGACGCTTTCGAATACTCGTTCGGGCACGGCGTGCGCATCAAAACGGAGACGGCGAAACGGATCGGCGAAGAGGCGAAGGCGTACGGCATCGCGATGAGCGCGCACGCGCCCTATTACGTCAACCTCGCCGTATCGGCCCCCGAGGAACAGGAACGAAACATCCGGCACGTGATCGAAGCGGTATCGGCCGCTCGGGACATGGGGGCAACGCGCGTCGTGGTACATCCGGGCTCGGCCTCGAAAATGGGCCGGGACGAGGCCCTCGAAAAAGCGAAGGCCGGCCTTCTGTACATACTCGGGATCAAGCGCGAAATGGGATTCGACGACGTGGTCCTGTGCATGGAAACGATGGGCAGGCTGAGCCAGCTGGGGACGGTCGACGAGGTGCTTTCGCTGTGCGCGCTGGACGACGCGCTGCTCCCCGCGCTCGACTTCGGGCACATCAACGCGCGGGGGCGGGGATCCCTTAAAACGCAAGCGGACTATGCGGCCGTATTCGACGCGGTGGAAAACGCGCTGGGGTCGGAAAGGCTCAAAAACGCGCACATCCACTACAGCCGCATCGAGTATTCGGCGGCGGGCGAACGGCGGCACTGGACGCTGGAGGACANNTGGCGGCTGAACTCGCCGCGCGCCGGCTCACTCCCGTGGTCATATGCGAATCGCGCGGGACGATGGCCTACGACGCCGCCGAGATGAAACGGATGTATGAGGCCGCTTTGGCGGAAACGGAAGGCGGGGGAGACTGATGCGATACGGGGCGCTGTCGGATGCGCTTGAAAAACGCGGCCTTGACGCCTACTGGTGTACGGACCCTTCCAACCGGCGGTACCTGAGCGGGTTCACGGGGAGCGCGGGGGCCCTGTTGATACACCCGTCCTTACGGAAACTTTTCACGGACTCCAGGTATACGGCCCAGGCAAAGAATGAGGCGCAGGGGTTCGAGATCGTAGAGTGCGAGGGCGGGGAGACCGCATCGAAGGTCGCCGTAGCCTGCAGGGACTTGGGCGTGCGGAGGCTGGGCTTTGAAGAGGACCGCGTGCCGGTCAGCGGACACAGGCGGATGCAGGAACTGCTGGGCCCGGACGTCGAACTCGTCTGGGCCGGGGACATCCTCTCTTCGATGCGGTCCGTGAAGACGCCGGACGAGATCGAGAGGCTGCGCGAGGCGTCGGCGGCCGCCGACGAAGCTTTTTATCAGATATGCGGCGTCGTGGAACCGGGCATGCGCGAGCAGGACGTGGCGCTTGAAATCGATTGCCTGCTCAGAAAAAAATGCGGCGCGACCGCGTTCGACACGATTGCGGCGTCGGGCCCGAACAGCGCGCTGCCCCACGCGAAACCGGGCGGGCGCCGGCTTCAGGCGGGGGACGCGCTGGTGCTCGACTTCGGCGCGGCCTGCGGCGGCTACTGCTCCGATTTTACCCGCACGATCTTCATCGGCGCGATTGATAAAGCGCTAAGGAGCGTATATAATGTTGTCAGAAATGCCCAGGAGGCGGCGTTGTCCGGCATCAGGGCCGGCATGGCCTGCAGGGACGCCGACGCCCTCGCCCGAAACGTCGTCATCGAGGCGGGCTACGGCGGGTGTTTCGGGCACGGACTCGGGCACGGGGTCGGGCTGGATGTCCATGAGGCGCCGCGCGTCTCTCCCGCGGCTGACGGCGTGCTCGAAGAGGGCATGGTCATCACCGTGGAGCCCGGCGTCTATATCGAAGGGACGGGCGGCGTACGCATCGAGGACCTGTGCGTCGTGAGGGAGGACAGGCTCGAAATCCTTACTCGCGCGACCAGGGATATCATCATCATTGACTGACGGAGGTAGCTTATGATATCGGCCGGAGATTTCAAGAAGGGCATCACCATCGAGTTGGACGGGCAGGTATGGAGCATCGTGGATTTCCAGCACGTGAAGCCCGGCAAGGGCGCGGCGTTCGTCCGCACGAAGATCAAGAACGTCGTGACGGGGGCGGTGCTGGAGAGGACCTTCAGCCCGACCGAAAAACATCCCAGGGCGCGCGTCGAGAAAAAGGACATGCAGTACCTTTACAGCGACGGGCAGCTCTACTACTTCATGGACACGGAGACGTACGAACAGCTCCCGCTTAACCGCGACATGGTGGAGTCCGCGCTGCCGTTCATAAAGGAGAACATGGACGTGCAGATCAAATTCTTCAAAGGCGAAGCGTTCTCGGTGGACCCGCCCAACTTCGTGGAACTGGAAGTAGCGGAAACGGACCCCGGCTTCAGAGGGGACACGGCCACCGGCGCGACGAAACCGGCCACCCTTGAAACGGGATACACGCTCACAGTCCCGCTTTTCGTCGAGCAGGGGGATGTAATCCGGGTAGACACCCGTACTGGCGAATACATGGAGCGCGTCTAGCGCCAACGCGCCGGAGAGGAGAAAACATGAGTTATCTTACCGAGAGGATGTCCTTTATCCACGGCCTGGCCGAAGGCATGAAAATCGATGACGAAACCGATCAGGGACGCTTTTTGATGGCGCTCGTATCGGTGATGGAGGAAATCGTCGAAACGATCGACGAGATCGAGGAAAAGAACGAGGAATTGCTCGATTACCTCCAGATGCTCGAAGAGAAGATCGGCGCCTGGGACGAAGACCGGGAGTATGAAGACGCCGGCGACGAAGAGGAATGCGACGAGGACGATTTCGACGAAATGGCCGGAGCCCTGGCCGAACGGTTCGAAAGCGTCGAGTGCCCGGAGTGCGGCGAAATCGTGTACTTTGACCGGAGCATGGTCGGGTCGGAGAACGAGCTTATCTGCCCGGAATGCAACACCCCGATCACCGGCCTTAGCGAGCCGGAGGGGGACGAAGACTGAGCGCCTGTTCTTAATAGTACAGGGTTTTAGCCAGTTTTAACGGCGGAAGAAGCATTTATGCGCACAACTAGTGCTGTATGCATTCACATCACCATATACCGGGGACGGGGCAATAAAATAAAGAGGACTTACTGCCCTCTTTAAGGAACAACGTATATGCGCCTATGATTACCCTAGTTCCCGGCCGCATTTTTTTCATCCCAAACCCTCTCCTTTTAGTTGTAGATTACCATAATTTTTAAATTTTCGAAAAATGGCGGAGACCGGTTTTGTTACGCCAGATTTTAGCCCTCTTACATATAGGCAACGTATCGGCGGCGGGTCACACCGCCGTTTTTTGTTTTTGGCCTTTGTTCCGGTGAAGGCTATCCATAAAATATCCTGTCCGCAATCTTTGTGATAAACCACGCACCGGCTGCATATGCATTACATGAAACCAGGGTGACGGGAGGAAACACCGATGAGCGCAAGGTGGCAGCAGGAGCTTTCGCAGTATCTTCCCAAAGACCTGCGCTGCGCACTGCGCGCGCTCGACGAAACCACTGCCGCGCGCGTCGAGGAACTGCGCATCCGCGCTTCGCGCCCACTGATGGTGGCAGCCGGCGGCGAAGACATCTTCGTCGACGCGCACGGGAGATCCGTCGGGCCGAAGGAGGCGCTTCGCATCGGCGCGGAACACGTCGGCGAAATCTTCGAGCGCGTGACGCGCGCGTCGGTCTACGCGGTGGAGCACGAGCTCCAGTGCGGGTACACGACCCTGCCCGGCGGGTATCGCGTGGGCTTTTGCGGGAAGACGGTGATACGCCTGGGCGTGCCCACCATCATTTCGCCCTGCGCGTCCTTCAATATACGCATCGTGCGCGAGGTCATCGGCTGCGCCGACCCCGTGCTCCCGTTCATCGTCGAGGGGCAGCGCGTGCATTCCACGCTCGTCGTGTCCCCGCCGGGCGTCGGGAAGACGACGCTGCTGCGCGACATCGCACGCAGCCTGAGCACGGGGTTCGCCGGATGCGGGGGGTTCCATGTCAGCGTGGTGGACGAGCGCTCTGAGATCGCGGCCTGCTACGGAGGGGTCCCGCAGACGCAGTTGGGGCCGCGGGTGGACGTGCTCGACGGATGCCCGAAAGCGGAGGGGATGCAGATGCTGGTGCGCGCGATGGCTCCCGACGTGCTGGTCGTGGACGAACTGGCCCGGCCGGAGGAACTCGAGGCCGTGCGCGACGCGGCGGGCGGCGGGGTCGCCGTGATCGCTTCGGCGCACGGGGACACCGTCGACCAGGTATTGCGGCTCCCCGCGTTCGCGGGCTGCGCCGGGCAGGACGTGTTCACGCGGTGCGTGGTCCTGTGGCGCGCGGGCGGGGTGGGCAGCATCCGTGGCGTGTTCGCCCTGCCGGGCATGCGCATGCTCTACTCCCCGCCGCACGAGGAGGGGGGGCGGGTTTGTTGCGGGTAGCGGCGCTGTGCATGGTGGTCATCGCCTGCGGCCTGTGGGGGATGAGGCGCGCGGGACGGCTTTTTGGGCGCGTCGAGCAGATTAAGCTGGCGATAGACGCGCTGCGGCGGCTGCAGGGCTATATGCTCCACTGGAAGCTGCAGATGCAGGACGCGCTCTATAAGGCGGCACACGAACGGGGGCTCGGCGCGGTGCTCAGGCAGGCGGGNNTCCGCATGGCCGAAGAGGTCGACGCCCTGCCCGGCGCCGTGATCGCGGACGCGCTGGAAAAAGCGAAGAAAGCGGAGCTGAATGAACTCCGCGACGACGACCTGAACGCACTCTGCGAATTCTTTTCTTCGCTCGGCGCCCTGGACACCCAACAGGCGGACGCGAGGTTCGGCTTTGTGATAGAGCGCCTGCACATGAACCTCTCGCAGGCGCGCGAGGAACAGGAGAAAAAATCGAGGCTGTACAGGTCGCTGGGATGGATGACCGGGCTTGCCGTCGCGCTGCTGCTCGCGTGAACCGCCCGACCAACGAAAGAAAGGATCGTACGCAATGAGTGTTGACCTCGTTTTCCGTATCGCCGCCATCGGCATCCTCGTGGCGGTTCTGCACCAGCTCCTGGTCAAAGCGGGAAGGGACGACATGGCGACGATGACCACGATCGCTGGCCTGGTCATCGTGCTGCTGATGGTCGTCGATCTCGTGAGCAACCTGTTCGACAGCATTAAGCGGATTTTCGGGCTCTATTGACCAAGGAGGAAGAGGCATGGATCTGATCCAGATCGTTGCCCTGACGGTGCTGGCGGCCATGCTGGCGCTGGTACTGAAAAATCAGCGGCCCGAACTCGCGCTGCAGCTGGGGATCGCGGCCGGGGCGCTGGTGCTGTTGCTGGTGTCCGAGCAGCTGGTCGGCGTGGTGGACGAGATCGAACGGATCGGGGAACAGTTCGGGCTTAAGAGCGACCAGTTGCTGGTGGTGATAAAGGTAGTCGGCATGGCGTATCTGGCGGAATTCGGGGTGCAGATATGCAAGGACGCCGGAGAGACTTCGCTCGCGGGGAAGGTCGAACTCGCCGGGAAGGTGATGATCGTCGCGGTCTCGATCCCCGTCATCGCGTCGCTCCTCAGGATGATCGCCAGCATTGTTTGAAGCGGGAGAAACGAATGAAGAAGTTGGCCATCGCGGTGTGCGTGTTCCTCGTATTCACACTGTCCCCGGCGTCCGTGCGCGCCGAGGAGGACGGCGGGAACGGGACGGACACAACAGAGCAGACGGACACTGTCCGCCAGGAGGTGCAAAACCAGATCCAGGGGCTCGACCTGAGCGACTGGGAACGGGTCCTTGGCGGCGTGCCGGAGCAGGCGCGCGGGATACTGGGGGACGACGCGCTCGCATCTATCATCGGCCAGTTCGCCGAGGGCGGCACGCGGGTCGATCCCGTGAACCTGATCGAACTCGTGTTCAGGATGCTCCTCGGCGAGGTGGGCGGACGGATCGGCCTTCTTGTCAGCCTCGTGGCCCTGGCTGTTATCAGCGGCCTGCTCACCAACCTGCGTTCATCTTTCGCGAGCGAGGGCGTGGGAGAGATCGCCCATTACGTAGTCTATCTGCTGATGGCGACGGTGCTGGTGCACCTGCTCTGGCAGTGCGTCGGGACGGCCCGCGACGCTATAAACGCCATGGTCGACCTGATGCAGGCCCTGTTCCCCATACTCATCACCGTGCTCACCGCGATGGGGAACGCGGCCGCGGCGGGCGTGTTCCAGCCGGCGATGGCGATGCTGACCGGGGCCGTGTCGTCTTTCATACGCGATGTCATCATGCCGCTCGTGCTCATGAGCGGGCTGATCGGCATAGTCAGCCGGATGTCGGAGCGTTTTCCCGTAAAGCGCATGGGCAAAGTCCTCGCGACGGGGGTGAAGTGGGCGACGGGGATCATCTTCACGGTGTTCGTCGGGATCATGACGCTCCAGGGCATGAACGCCGCCGCCCTGGACGGCATCACGATCCGCACGGCGAAGTTCACGATCGACAAGGCGATCCCCGTCGTAGGCGGGTACATGTCCGACACTGTGGACACGCTGCTGGGGTGTTCGCTCATCGTCAAGAACGCGGCGGGCGTGACGGGCCTCGTTTCCATCGTGGCGGTGCTGCTCACGCCGCTCATCCGCCTGCTGGCCGTCGCCCTTTCGCTCAAGGTCGCGGCGGCGCTGGTCGAACCGGTGAGCGACAAGCGCCTGTCCGAGTGCATGGACTCGGTCTCTTCGACGGTGACCATGCTCTTCGTCGCCGTGTTGTCGGTGGGCGCGATGTTCTTCATCGCGGTATCGCTGATGCTGGGGGCGGGGAACGTGAGCGTGATGATGAGGTGATTTGATGGACGCCGTAATGCAGTACGTTTTGAGGCTGGTCATGCTGACCCTGCTGTTTTCCGTGCTCGAGATACTCATGCCATCGGGCGCCATGCGCAGGTTCGGGGCTTTGGCGATAGGCGTCGTGCTGCTCGCGTGCGCCGTGGCGCCGGTCATCGGGTGGCTGGGGTCGGGGGACGCGGAATTTTTTTCGCTGGATGCTGAACAATGGCAGCAACGGTATACGGATACGGGTATAAACCGTTCGATGACACCATATGAATAGTAAAGATGTACGTCCCGGAGACGGTGAGGGGTAAACCATGGAAAAAAAACAAGGAATCATGAAGCTGCTCCGGTCCCTGAAAGGGAAGAAAGGGCTGGACACGGTCATCATCATCGTAATCATAGCCGCGATCGCTTTTATTTACTTCACCTCGTTCGCACCGCCCGCCGGGTCCGGGGAACCGTCGCCGGCCCCGACCCCCCAGCAGGCGCAGGCGGCCGGCATCGAACAGCGCCTCGCCCGGGTGCTCTCCAGCATCTCGGGCGCGGGGGAGGTCGAGGTGATGGTCACGTACGAGTCGGGATCCCAGCTGGTGCCGGCAATGAACACGAAGACGCAGACGGATACGCAGGAACAGAACCAGAGCGGGAACCAGAGCACGACGAAGTCGGAAACCACGTCGAACGAGCTGGTGACCGTCCAGAAAGAAGGCAGCTCCGAGGCGGTCGTGCTGCGCGAAGACCAGCCGAAAGTGCGGGGCGTGGTGGTGATTGCCAAGGGAGCCGGCGACATATCCGTGCGCATGCAGCTTGCGCAGGCCGTGTGTACCGTGCTCGACGTGGACCCGAGCCAGGTGGAAGTTTTTGTGATGAAATAGGTTTAAGGTGAGGAGGACAAAGCTTATGTTAAAGGCCAATGCGAGATACATCATTCTGGGCGTGCTCGTGCTGATGCTCATCGCAGCGGGATACGTCAACTACCGGTTCAGCGCCGGACAGAGGGAAGCGGACATGGCGGTCGCGGACGTGGACGCGGGGGTGGCTGCTAGCCCGGGCCCCGCCGCGCAGACCCCCGCCAAAGCGACTCCCACGGCTCCCGCAACGCCAGGGGCGACCGGAGCGCAGCTGGAAACCGTGCTGGGCAACACGGAATCCGCGGGTTTCTTCGCCTCCTTCAAGCAGGAGCGCGAGAGCGTGCGGCAAAAGGAAATCGAGTATCTGGATTCGATCATCACCAATACGAATTCCGACAAGGAAAGCCTGAAAGACGCCCAGGACCAGAAGATCGAACTGACCAGGATCATGGAAAAGGAAATGATCATCGAAGGCCTGCTCAAGGCAAAGGGCTTCACCGACGCTGTGGTTACGCTGCGCACCGGCAGCGTGAACGTCGTGGTCGGCGCAGGCAAGATCACGGACGCACAGGCGGCGCAGATCCTGGACATCGTGCGGCGCGAGACGGGCGAAAGCGCCGAGAACATCAAAATCATCCCCAGCGGTTAAAAGATGTACAAATGGAAAATGGTTTGCTATAATTGTGTAAAAGCGGGGAGGATAGGATTATGAGTGAAAAACCCGATTTCAACGCAAATTCCGGAGATTCGGATAATAAAGGCACCGTTTCCTATGCCAACGACGTCATCGCGACGATAGCGGGGCTGGCCGTGATGGAGGTGTCCGGCGTCGCCGGGATGAGCGGCGGCGTTGTCGACGGCATCGTGGAACTGGTAGGCCGCAAGAACTTCACCAAAGGGATCAAAGTGGAAGTGGGCAACCACGAGTGCGCGATCGACGCGTTCATCGTGATCCATTACGGCGCGAAAATCCAGGAAGTCGCCGCCGCGGTCCAGGAGTCGGTCAGGAAAGCCGTCGAAAACATGACGGGGCTCAAGGTCGTCGAGGTTAACGTCCACATCCAGGGGATCCAGTTCGAAAAAGAGATCAAGGAGCCCGAACCCCCGCGTGTACGCTGAACCTGATGCACAGCTTCCTATAATTGCCGGCCGAAGCGCCGGCCCAATTGCCGGCCGAAGCGTCGGCATTTGTGCGATTAAACATTTATATAACGGCTGATTCGAAGGAGGACATGCTATGAGAATGTCAATAGTCGACAGGATCCTGCTGGTGGTGTTGTGTCTTTGCGGCGTGGCCGTGTCCGTACTGGGTGCGCTCACGATGCTCCGGGTGATCCCGCTACAGGACATGATAGCCTTTTCCCAGGCGGTGTATGACAACCTTCTCTATGCCGCCCTCGTGGTCGCGGCCGCGCTCCTCGTCACGGTCATCTGCATCAAGCTGCTCTTTTCGGGGGCCGCCCCGAAAACGCCGCAGAGCGCGCTCATCAAGGTGATGGACCACGGGGCCGTGCGAATCTCGCTCTCGGCGCTAGATGCGATGGCGCAAAAACACGTGCGCCAGCACGAAAAGGTGCGCGAAGTGAAATCGTCGGTCGGGCTGGCGGAAAACGGGGTGCGAATCCGCCTGCGCCTGTCCCTGATGCCGGAGGCGGTCATCCCCGAGGTCAGCGCGCAGTTGCAGAGCACATTAAAGGATTATATAGAGACTCTTTCGGGTATAAATGTTAAAGAGATACTCGTATACGTCGAGGATATGGCGAACCTGCCCAAACCGCGCGTTGAATAGGGACGGAGGTTGCGGGAGATGAAAGATAATATCAGGGGCTTTCTGAAGACGAACCAGGGCAAGGTGGCCGGCGGAGTCTTTGGTTTACTCGTTGCCGTCCTGATCATGACCATCAATTTCTGGCGTACGCTCCTGCTGTTTCTGCTGATCGGACTCGGTATTTACCTAGGGTCGCGAATCGACCGCGGGAAGAACTTCAACGAGTTCATCGACAGGCTTTTTCAGTTCAAATCGAAGTAAGAGAGGGAACGATGCCAAGAAAAGCAGCGCGTGAAGCGGCCGTATGCCTTGTCTACCAGCGTTCGATGGGCGGCGAGGGCGGCATAGACGATTACTGCGCCCAGGCCGGGGACGTGTTCCTTTCCGACGAGGACCGCGCCTACCTATCCGACGTGCTCGACGGCGTCGAGAAAAACGCCGCGAGGATTGACGAGCAGATCGGGAACTACGCCGTCAATTGGAAGCTGTCGCGCATGCCCCGCGTGGACGCCGCCATACTGCGCGTGGCCATATACGAACTCCTTTTTAGGGACGACATCCCGGAGGGCGTGAGCGCGAACGAGGCCGTCGGCCTGGCCAAGCAGTACAGCGGGGAACAGGCGGCGAAGTTCATTAACGGCGTGCTGGGGAAGCTTATCCGGGACAACGCCATCGACAAGCGCGGCACGACCGGGTCGACATGACGCGGCCAAGCGATGATCCGGCCTATGGGGGTCTGCCATAAGCCGGTTTTTTGACGAATACCACAGGGAGGACATACATGGCTGCAGAGATTATCGACGGGAAAGCGATCGCGCGGGAGATACGGGAAGGGCTGAAGGACCGGATAAGGCTGCTCAGGGAACAAAAGGGCGTCACGCCCTGCCTGGCCGTCGTGCTGGTCGGGGACGACCCGGCTTCCAAAACGTACGTGCGCAATAAGGAGCGCGCCTGCAACGAAGTCGGGATATGCTCCAGGGTGTTGCGGCTCCCGGATTCGACTTCGCAGCACGAGCTGATGCGCCTGGTAAAAAGGCTCGCATACGACCCCGACGTGCACGGCATCCTCGTGCAGCTCCCGCTGCCCGCCCACCTCGACAAGGACCCGGTGCTGATGGTTGTCCCCTGGCAAAAGGACGTCGACGGGCTGCACGTGCACAACGTCGGCTGCCTGAGTACGGGGAGGAACGGCTTCGTAGCGTGTACGGCCAAGGGTGTCCTCCGCCTGATCGAAAGCACAGGCCGGCCGATCGAAGGCCGCCGCGCCGTCGTGGTCGGGCGCAGCAACCTCGTGGGGAAGCCGACGTCGCTCCTGCTCCTCAACCATAACGCGACCGTGACCGTATGCCATTCCAAAACGGCGGACATGCCCTCCATCACGCGCCAGGCCGACATCCTCGTTTGCGCCGTCGGCAAGCAGGGGTTCATCCGGGGGGACATGATCAAACCGGGCGCCGTCGTCATCGACGTGGGGACGACGCGCGGCGCGGACGGAAAGCTCCACGGCGACGTCGATTTCGCTTCGGCCGCCGGGGTCGCGGGGCATATCACGCCGGTCCCGGGCGGCGTCGGCCCGATGACCATCGCGATGCTGCTGGAAAACACCGTGGAAGCGGGCGAGATCTATGGCTGAGCCGGCAAAGCCCCTGTCGGTGAGCGCGCTGAACGCCTACGTCGCCCAACTGGTCGCTTCCGACGAAAAGCTCAGGGACCTCAGCGTGCTCGGCGAAATCTCCAACTTCAAGCGCCATTCATCGGGGCACCTGTATTTTTCGCTCAAGGACGCGCACGCGGTGGTCCGCTGCGTGATGTTCCGCAGCAGCGCCAGGCAGGTGAGGTTCGACATATGCTCCGGCGCGAAAGTGTGCGCGCGGGGATACGTTTCGATCTACGAACGCGACGGGCAGTACCAGCTCTATGTCCAGGAGATCGAGCCGCAGGGCCTCGGGCTCTATTACGAGAAGTTCGAGGCGCTCAAGGCGAAGCTTTTTGCCGAGGGGCTGTTCGCGCCGGAGGCGAAAAAACCGATCCCGCGCTACGTGCGGGCGGTAGGGGTCGTGACCTCGCCGACGGGCGCCGCCGTGCGCGACATCATACACGTGCTCACGCGGCGTAACGACAGCGTGAAGATCACCATCTGCCCGGCCAACGTCCAGGGGACGGGCGCGGCCGCGCAGATCGCGCGGGGGATCAGGGTCTTCAACCGGCTGGGCCGCGTCGACGTCATCATACTGGGCCGCGGGGGCGGGTCGATCGAGGAACTCTGGGCTTTCAACGAGGAGATCGTCGCCCGCACGATCGCCGGTAGCCGGATACCGGTCATTTCGGCGGTGGGGCACGAGACGGATTTCACGATCGCCGATTTTGCGGCGGACCTGCGCGCGCCCACACCCTCGGCCGCGGCGGAACTCGCGGTGATGGAAAAGGGCGCGCTGCTCGCGGATCTGGCCGGGCGGCGCGAGCGCCTGCTGCGGCTGGTCCGAAAAAAGCTCGACAAGGGCTTCATGGACGCGGAGCATCTGCGCTCCCGCCTTTGCCGCGTGCACCCCGAAGAAAGGATCGCGGCGCTGAAGGCACGCCTTTTTGAGCGGACCAAACGGCTCAACGCCTGCGCGCAGGCGGTCCTCGACCGCCAGTCGGGGCGCTTTGGCGCGTGCGCCCTCCGGCTGCGGGCGCTCGGTCCCCTGCAGGTGCTCTCGAGGGGATACGCCTACACCCGCGACGCCAAAACAGGCAGGCTAGTATTAGGCGCCAAAAAGCTGCGGCCGGGGCAGAAGCTGGACCTTTTTTACCACGACGGCAGGGCCAATGTGGCGGTCGAGGACGTGCATACGGACGGAAAGGCGGGAAACTGATTGGCTAAGAGGAAATCGCCCTTTGAAAAGGCCATGCAGGAGCTGGAGGAGATCGTGCGGCGCCTGGAGGAAGAGCAGCTCGACCTCGAGGAAAGCATGGCGTTGTACGAAAAAGGCATGGAACTGAGCAGGGCCTGTGAAAAAATGCTCGAAACCGCGCAGGCGCGCGTGAACATCCTCGCGTGCGGCGAGGACGAGGGCGAAGAGATCCCCTTCGCACCGGAAGAGGATGAGGCAAATGGACTTCAAAACAACCTATGACGGCTATGTGCGCATCGTAGAAGCGGCGCTCGGGACGTATTTCGACGATACGGCCGAGATCGCGGAACCGCTTAAGTCGGCGATGGGATACAGCCTTTTTTCGGGGGGCAAACGCCTGCGCCCGGTCCTTGCGCTGAGCGCGAATGCGCTGCTGGGGGGCGACGCAAACGAAGCGCTGCCCGTCGCGTGCGCCCTGGAGATGATCCACACGTACTCGCTCATCCACGACGACCTTCCCGCGATGGACGACGACGACCTGCGCCGCGGCAGGCCCACCAACCACAAGGTGTTCGGCGAGGGCATGGCCGTGCTCGCCGGGGACGGGCTGTTGAGCTACGCGTTCGAGATTATGCTCGGCAACGCGCTCAAATACCCGGACAACGCCCAGGGACACCTCCTGGCCATCCGCCAGGTCGCGTCGGGTGCGGGCGTATTTGGCATGGTCGGCGGGCAGTGCATGGACCTTTACTGCCAGGACGGCGGGGAAGCCGACGGGAAAGTACTCGAATTCATCCACCGCAACAAGACCGGCGCGATGATCGTGTCGTCCCTGCTTTCGGGCCTGTACCTCTGTTCACCGGACGAAACGCAGTCAGGGGCCGTGCGCGCCTACGGATCGGACGTCGGCCTCGCCTTTCAGATCACCGACGACATACTCGACGTCGTCGGCGACGCCAAAAAGCTCGGCAAGCACACGGGGAGCGACGCGCGGGCGAAGAAGCTGACCTACCCGGCGCTGTACGGGCTCGACGCCGCCCGAAAAAAAGTGGACGAACTCGTCGGATCGGCGCGCGCGCACATCTCGTGCTTCGGGGAAAAGGCCGCTTTCTTGACAGAACTCGCGGCAGTCCTCGGCAGGCGCGAGAGCTGATTTTACGCCGATGTGCGCGGGATTTGATAAATTGAATAAAGTATGCTATACTTCTTTATCGGTGGTGCAGTATCCTAGTCAGCAAACTGGTTCTGAAAACGGGGCTAAAAATTCGTTAAGGGCACATCGATGAAGTCCCTGGTGTTGGCTTCTGACGCCCAGTCGGGGGCTGATGCTGGGGGTTAAGGAGGAAGGGCAACCCGCAATGGCATGCGGACATTGACCCAGCCTCCGTGGAGACCTATGCGGGTATCGTTTCGACATGATACTCCTTAGGATTAAACCTGTAATGCGGTCGAGCAGGCTGTGTACAGTGTAGCCTGCCTTGAGTGGGACCGTGCGGATCAGGGATCACGCCTTCGTCCGGTTTGGCCAAGCCGGCGGGGCGATTGCCCTGTGAAACCCTTCCTGCAAAAGAGGCTAAGGATCAGGTAGCTGTTGAGGAAAGCTCCTAGGCTGTAACTAAGGCATGCCGGGGATTATAGTGTGGTCTGAATGGCAATCCAGTCGCGCCTTTGGCGACACGGCGCCACAGAGTTTAATGGGAAACCGCTTCTATCGGTGACGGGAAGTACTCTGCGGGGAAATCCAACTGGACCGAAGCCGCAAGGTCTACCTGGCGTGCCACCACCGATCATTTGATAATTATTGAGGACCGGCGCTGTGCCCAGCACACAGAATAAGAAAAAGCCCAAACGAAAATCCATACGTCTATGGGCTTTGAAGATCACGATCCTTACGTTTATAATAGCCATCGGCATAAGTGTCGTTTCGCAGTTTTTCCTGAGAAATGTCCCGTTACTGGTGGCTGTTTTCGTTTTGGCCCTGCTCATCAGCGTCGGCATCGTGTTTGACATCATAGGCATCGCGATCGCGGCGGCCGACTGCGCGCCTTTCGTCGCCATGGCGGCAAAGCGCGTGTTCGGGGCGCGTCGCTGCATCCGCATCATCAACAACGCTTCCGTGTACTCGAACATCTGCAACGACGTGATCGGCGACATCTGCGGGATCGTGAGCGGCGCGGCGGGGGCGACGATCGCCCTTAGCCTCATTCTCACGGCCGGCAGTTCCTTCGATGTCGTCGCCGACATCGTGATAAGCAGCCTGATCGCGGCGGTGACGGTGGGGGGAAAGGCCTTCGGAAAGTCGCTGGCGATGCGCAGGAGCAAGGAGATCGTTTTTTTCGTAGGGCGCACGGTCGCCCTCATCGCGGGAGACAGATAAGAGGGGGGATGGAACCGGTTTGCCCAGGCAACGGCTGGATACGGAGATGGTCCGCCGCGGCCTCGCTCAGAGCCGGGAGCAGGCGAGGCGCTTCATCATGGCGGGCGAGGTGCGCGTGAAGGGCGTGCGCGCCGATAAACCGTCCATGCAGGTGACCGACGCTCACGAGATCGCCCTGGAGTTGAAAAGCGACCGGTTCGTGAGCCGGGGCGGGCTCAAGCTCGATAAGGCGATGGAAGTATTCCCTATCGACGTCCGTTCAAAAGTGGCGGCCGACATCGGCGCATCGACGGGCGGATTCACGGACTGCATGCTGCGCCGCGGCGCGCGCAAAGTGTACGCCGTGGACGTGGGGTACGGCCAGCTCGATTACAGGCTGAGGACCGATCCGAGAGTGGTGGTGATGGAACGCACCAACGCGCGCAGCTTCGAGCCAGGTATGTTCGATGAAGCCCTCGAGTTCGCGGCGGTAGACGTTTCGTTCATCTCCGTGGGCCTGATACTGCCCCCGCTGCGCGCGTGCATGGCAAAAGGCGCGCAGGCGGTCGTGCTCGTAAAGCCGCAGTTCGAGGCGGGCAGGGAGAAAGTCGGCAGGCGCGGCGTCGTGCGCGACAGGGGCGTGCACGAAGAGGTGATCCGCGAGACGATGGAGCACGCGAGGAAGTCGGGTTTTTATGTGCGCGGGCTCGATTTTTCCCCGTTAAAAGGGCCGAAAGGCAACATCGAATTCCTGCTTTTTTTGTCCGTTGACCCGCCCGAAAACCCCGTGTCCATCCAGCGGGTGGCGGCACAGGCCCACGCGCAACTGGACTGAATTTCTTCTGATGCATTGCCAAACCCCGTACACTTTTCTATAATAATACTAACTATGCATAAATATAGGCGGTGACTGCGCTTGAAGATTGGCATACTGGCCAATTTAACGAAGACGAACACACAAGACGTGGCCCTCAGACTGGTCCATGATCTCGAGGCGCGCGGACACGGCTGCATCGTGGAAGCCGAACTGGCCGGGCGCATCGGCGCGGCGGAAGGACTGCCCATGGCAGAAATCTGCGCCGAAGCGGAACTGATCCTGTCGCTGGGAGGGGACGGCTCTGTGCTGCGCGCAGTGAACGCCGCGGCGCACCTGGAAACACCGGTGCTGGGGATCAACATGGGCCGCGTCGGTTTTCTCAGCGAAGTCCCGCCGACGGAGATCGCCGGACTGCTGGACGCGATCGACAGCGGCGCCTTTACGCTGGACAGGCGGAGCATGCTCCAGGCCGCCGTCCAGCCCGGCGGCAAAGACCCGGCCGGGTTTCGCTACGCCTCCTTCAACGACGTGAGCATTACGAGGGATAAATATGCATGCATCGTCCGCCTGGATATCTTCGTGCAGGACGAGTTCGCCGGGACCGTGGTCGGCGACGGGGTCCTCGTTTCGACCCCGACCGGTTCGACCGCCTACGCGCTCTCGTGCGGCGGGCCCCTCGTGCATCCGTCACTCGACGCACTTCTCGTCACCCCGATATCGGGGCACGTGGCCGGCATGCGGCCCATGGTCGTGCCGGGCGGGAGCGTGATACGAATCTGCCCGCACGACGCGCACCGGGAACTGGACCTTCTGGTCGACGGCAAATTCGGGGCCCGCATATCCGGTAACGACGAGGCGATCGTACGCCGCGCCCCTTTTCAGGCGGTCCTTGCCCATATCAAACCTTACCGTTACTTCGACATCGTCCGGTCCAAGATCTACGGGGAAAACGGCGGCCCCCGGGATCAGAAAGGAACAGGGTGCAAAGAATGAAGGCCGCAAGACACGCCATGATCCTCAACATCATCGAATCCATGGTGATCGAAACGCAGGACGAGCTTGCCAGGGAACTGAAGAAGAGAAACCATAACGTCACGCAGGCGACGATTTCCCGGGACATCAAAGAGCTCAGGCTGGTCAAAGTGCTGGACAAGGACGGCACCTACCGCTACGCCTCCGTCGACAGGGCGGAGACTTCGATGTTCAACCGCTTCATCCGCATCTTCACGGAGTCCGTCGTATCCATCCAGGCATCCGGGAACCTCGTGGTGATCAAGACCATCGACGCGAGCGCCAACGCGGCGGCGGAGGCCGTCGACTCGCTGAACTGGCCGCAGGTTTTGGGCACCGTCGCAGGCGACAACACGATCCTGGTCGTGGTGAAATCCGAAGACATGGCAGACGAAGTCGTAAAGAAATTCAAGGCCATGGTCTACGACGGGGAGTAGGGGCATGCTTCTTCGCCTGAACATCCACAATATCGCGCTGATTGAAAGCATGGAGCTGGAATTCGGCGGCGGCCTGAACGTGCTTTCGGGGGAAACGGGCGCGGGCAAGTCCATCATCGTCGACGCCCTGGGCCTCGTGCGCGGGGACAAGACGCAGCGCATGCTCGTCGGCCTCTATGGCGACAGTGCGCGCGTCGAGGGCGTGTTCGACGTGGGGGCGAACGCCGCGGCGCTCGCTGCCATGTCCGAATACGGCCTGGACGACTCGGAGGGCCTTTTGATCCTCTCGCGGGAGATCGGCAAAAGCGGGCCGAGCATCTGCAGGGCCAATGCGCAGACGGTGACGCTCGCCGCGCTCAGGCGGCTCGGCGACGCGCTGGTGGACATCCACGGCCAGCACGAGCACCAGTCGCTCTTCGACCCGCGGACGCAAATGCCGATGCTCGACCGTTTCGGAGGACGGGAAACCCTCGAAGCGGTGCGGGCCGTGGCCAAAACCTTCCGCCGGTATACGGAGCTTGAGGACAGGCTCAGGGAGAAGTTCGGCGACGAAAGCGAGCGCGAAAAGCGCATGGACTTCCTCCGCTTCCAAACCGAAGAGATTGCCGCGGCCAGGCCCAGGCCCGGCGAGGAGGAAGAACTGAGTGCGCTGCGCAAGCGCATGCAAAACGCCCAGCGCATCACCGACACGCTCACGGAGGCCTACGACCTGCTCTACGGCGACACCGACGGCCGAGCCGCGACCGCCGCCGTCGACCGCGCGCTTTCGGGTTTCGAGCAGATACGCGCCCTGGACCCCGAATACGACCGGCTCGCGGAAAAGCTGAGGAGCGCGTACTATGCGCTGGAGGAGATCGCGCTGGACGTGCGGGACCTGCGCGCCGCGTTTTCGTACGACCCCCAGTTGCTGGAGGAAACGCAGACGCGCCTCGACAGGATCGCCCGCCTGAAGCGAAAGTACGGCCCGACGGTAAAGGACGTCCTCGCGTTCTATGAATCGGCCATGAAGGAACTCGAGGAACTCGAGAACAGCGCAGAACTGATCGCAAGGCTCGAAAGCGAACGCGCGGGCCTTGCGGAAACGCTCTTCACGCAGTGCACGGCGCTGCACCGCGCGCGCGCGGCTGCGGCCGGTCGTCTGGCGGAGCAGGTGCGCGCCCAGCTTAAGGACCTGGGGCTCGATAAGGCGCGGTTCGAGATCGCGCTCTCAAGCCCGCCCGCTTCGCCCGGGGAAGCGCGCGGCCGCATAGGCATGGGCGGCTTTGATAAAATCGAGTTCCTTATCAGCCCCAACGTCGGGCAGGACCTCATGCCCCTGGCGCGCATCGTGTCCGGGGGAGAGGCGTCGAGGATCATGCTGGCGCTCAAGACGATCGTCGCGGAGCTCGACGACGTGGGCACGCTGGTGTTCGACGAGATCGACACGGGCCTGAGCGGCCGGATCGCCCACATCGTCGCGCAGAAACTCGGGATGATCGCGAAGGACCGTCAGGTCCTGTGCATCACGCACCTCCCGCAGATCGCCGCGATGGCCGACGCCCATTTCCTGATCGAGAAGTCCGACGATTCGAAAAAGACGTTCGTTTCGGTCTCGCGCCTCGATCCGGAGGGCGAGATCGGCGAGATCGCCCGGCTTTCGGGCGCGGGCAGGGACAAGACGGCCGTAAAGGCGCACGCGCGCCAGATGAAAAGCGAGGCGGACGCGTTCAAGCGGGGCCGCGGATGACTTTGGCAGATTCTTGGCAGGATAAAAACAGGCTTTTTGATATAAGACTATACACAGTCTCCCAATACAAAAACCGGGATGTGGCTGTGTGCAAGGCAAGTTGTTGAAAAAGGGCATAGGGTGCCTGTTCGCGCTCGTTTTCCTCGTAGTGATGCTCGACGCGCGGATGCAGAGCGTGTTCGACATGCCCGATCAGATCACGTTGGAACAGGGCGAGCTGAAGACGCTGGACATAAGGCTCCCCCTGAGCGCAACGGTGCAGGACCCAAGCGTCGACGTCCTCAGATTCAACGGCGAATCGCTCGATCAGCGGGACCAGCTCCAACTGGGGCAGCCGGTGACCCTCGAGCCGGTGGGCACCGGGCAGGTACGGCTTTCCATCAACGCGTTGGGCTTCATCCCCATCAAGGAAGTGACCATACAGGTCGACACCGCGAAAAAGCTGGTCGCCGGGGGGCACTCGGTAGGGGTCACGCTCTATACGAAAGGCGCGCTGGTGGTCGGCGCGTCCGAACTGATCGACGCCGGCGGGAAGGTCTGCAACCCCGCCCAGGAGTCGGACATCATGCCCGGGGACGTGATCGTGCGCGCCAACGGCATCGAGATCAAAAACGCGGACCACCTTTCGCAGATCATAAACGAGATGAAGAACGAGCGCATGGACGTCACGATCGAGCGCAGCGGAGAGACATTGACGCGGCGCGTGCAGGCGGTTCGCGACTACCAGGACGGCAAGTACCGGCTCGGGATATGGGTCCGCGACTCCACGGCGGGCGTGGGCACGCTCACCTTCTACGACCCGGTCACCAAAAAATTCGGCAGCCTGGGCCACGCGATCACGGACGTGGACACGCATACGAAACTCAGTTTAAAAGACGGCGAGATATTCCATTCGAGCATCATCGATATACGGCAGGGGGTGCGAGGGCAGCCGGGCGAACTTCAGGGGAGCTTCGACGACACCGGGAACAACTTAATGGGGAAGCTGGAAAAAAACACGGATTACGGCATCTTCGGCACGCTGTACAAACCGCTCAAAAACGCGCTGTACACGGACCCTCTTCCCGTAGCCGGGAAGGAGGAGGTCGTAACGGGACGCGCCGCGCTCCTTACGACGGTGGACGACAAAGGCGTCAGGGAGTTTGACTGCGAGATCGTCAGGGTGAACAAGCAGGAAGCGCCCACGACGAAAGGCATGATCGTGAGGATCACGGACCCCGACCTGCTCGACCGCACGGGCGGGATCGTACAGGGGATGAGCGGCAGCCCCATACTGCAAAACGGCAAGATCGTCGGGGCGCTGACGCATGTGTTCATAAACGATCCCGCGCAAGGGTACGCCGTCTTCATAGAATGGATGCTCTCCCAGGCAGAATAACGAAAAAATTACGGTATATGGGGTGTTATAGGTGCATGAGCCGATCCGGGTCCTTATTGCCGACGACAGCAGGGGGTTCTGCGAACTGTTCGCGACGCAGTGTTCGAGGACGAAAGGCGTGGAAGTGGTCGCTATGGCTTTCGACGGGGAATCGGCCGTACAGGCCACCGCAAAGCAACAGCCCGACGTGGTGGTGCTCGACATCATCCTCTCGAAGCTCGACGGCCTCGGTGTGATGGAGGCGATCAACGGCCTGCATCTCCAACCCAGGCCGAAGTTCGTCGTCATATCCGCGCTCGCCCTGGACCGGGTAACGCAGCTGGCCGTCGGGCAGGGCGCCGAGTATTATTTCGTCAAACCGATCGATACCGAAGTGGTAATACAGCGCATCCTTGAACTTTCCGGCAGCGCAAGCGGTCCGAAAGCGCCCGTGCGGGCCGGGGCCGCCCCAATGGGCCCGGCATACGATTCGATGGAAGCCGCGGTCACGCTGGCGATACAGCGCATCGGCATCCCGCCGCATATCCGGGGATACCGGTACGTGCGCGACGCGATCATGATGGTGGCCCGCGACATGTCCCTGCTCAAGTCGGTTACGACGCAACTCTATCCCCGCATCGCCAAGAAATACGACACGCTGCCCACGCGCGTGGAAAGGGCGCTGAGGCACGCCATCGAAGTCGCCTGGACGCGCGGCGACATGGACGCGATCCAGGAATATTTCGGATTCACGGTTGACTCCGAAAAAGGCAAGCCGACCAACAGCGAATTCATCGCGATGATCGCGGACCGGGTCACGATAAGTATGGGACCCGAACGTTTCCGGCAAACGACGTAGCCGAATTTAATACCAGTTTTTTCGGCATGAAACGCCGCAGATTCTTATACTCGCTGTTCATACGCAGGAAAATATTGTATCATTAACTGAACGCGCGTGTTATGTTACGACCCGGGGTCCGGATGACAGGCGGCAGGCGAGGTCTCCAACCGCATCGCCCACGAACCATACGGTCCGTGAAAGGCCGCTTTTTAGCGAGACGAATATCCGCGGCCGCCCCCGCATAGCTTGTATCATCCACAGAACTACGGGGGTACACGGAATTGTCGCCAAAGACGAAGCGAAGGATGCTCCTGCATTTTCAACAGCATTTTTCCCGTTACCTGTTGCTGATCTTCCTCTTCTTCACGGGCGCTTTATGCGGCGTCTTTTCGGTCTCCACGCTCTCAGAGTCCGGCCGGGCGTCCTCGGTGCAATACTCGGGCGCGCTGATGCAGGCCCTTTCCCAAAGCATTCCCGATATCGGGATGACGCTATTATGGTCCGTCTTCGTCCGCTTCGGCAGCCTCCTGATCCTCTACGGGGGAGGGATACTCTGCGTCGGAACGATCGTGTCGACCCTGCACATGCTCTGTTTCGGATTCTCGATGGGTTTCACCGCGGACCTTTTCTTCCGGAGCATAGGCTGGAAGGCGGCGTTCGTCCTCATTGGGGCCCTTCTGCCATCGGCGTTCGTCTTCGCCGTATACCTTTACGCATCCAACCTGTCGATGCAGACGAGCCGCATGCTGCGCCAGGAGATCGCAAAAAGGCGGCGGCTCCGGATCAGGGAGAGGGCAGCGAGGGCGACTTCATCGTGGGCGCCGGTAGCGGCCGCGATGCTCGCCGGAGTCCTGCTAGAGAGCCTGGTCTCTCCTCTGCTGATGCATTTTTTTGCGAAGATACTCGTATGAAACGGAACATTTTCCAACCTTTGGGCGAGATTTGGAGTATAATACTTTTGGGTGAATCGGTATGAATAAGAAAGCATGCATCCTCGTCATGGACGGCGTCGGGATAGGCGCGCTCCCGGACGCCGGCGATTTCGGCGATCGGGGCACCGACACGCTGGGCAATATCATAAAACATTTCGGGCACATACGGATCCCGAACCTTTTAAGGCTCGGCATCGCAAACATCGACGGCGTTTCGTTTTCGCACCTGAAACAAAAGGAGGTCATCGGCAGTTACGGACGGGCGGTGGAAAAGTTCGCCGGGAAGGACTCGACCGGCGGCCACTGGGAGATCGCGGGTCTGCCGCTGAAAAAGCCGTTCCCTCTCTATCCGAACGGCTTCCCCAAAGAGATCCTCGACGAACTGCAAAGGCGGACAGGCCGGGCCATTATCGGCAACTGCCTCGCGTCGGGCACCGAGATCATCGAGTCGATGGGCGAAGAACACGAGCGAACCGGCAAGCTGATCGTCTACACGTCGGCGGACAGCGTGTTCCAGATCGCGATGCACGAAAACGTCGTCCCGCTTGACGAGCAAATCCGTATCGGGAAAACGGCGAGGGATATCCTCAAGGGCAATCACGCGGTCGGACGGGTGATCATCCGCCCGTTCGTCGGGAAACCGGGCAGCTACCGGCGGACCGTAAACCGCAGGGATTTTTCGCTCCAGCCCACGGGGCCGACGATCCTCGACGCGATTTGCGAGGCGGGGATGGAAGTCGCGGCGGTGGGGAAGATCGAAGACATATTCGATTTCAGGGGGATCACACGCTCGAACCACACGCACAGCAACGACGACCACGTGTACGCTACGGCGGAATACCTCAGGCAGCCTTTTTCCGGCCTCGTCTTCACCAACCTCGTCGATTTCGACACGCTCTACGGCCACCGCAACGATGTGGTGGGCTACAAAAACGCGATCGAGGCCTTCGACGCGCAGATACCGGACCTATTAGCCGCGCTCGGCGAGAACGACCTGTTGATCATCACCGCCGATCACGGGTGCGACCCTACCACGAAGAGCACGGACCATTCGCGCGAATACATACCCCTGCTGGTTACGGGCAAAAAAGTGAAAACGGGCGCCAACCTCGGCACGCGCGACACGTTTGCCGACATCGCGGCGACGGTGATGGACTGGCTCGGGCTCGCGCCCTGGCCGGTCGGGACTTCTTTCTTCGGCGACATCCTGGCCTGATTTTAGCCGGCACAGTATTCCAGCAAATGCATATTGCTCCCTGTATGTGGAAAACTAAGCCAAACCGCAGCAGGGAGTGATTTATTTGTATAAAGCATCCAGGATAACGGCCATCTTACTGGTTTTGGCGCTGCTGGCGCCAGCCGGGGCCGCGGGAGCGTCCGGATACGCGGAGCCGACGCAGGGCGGTATCAGCGTTTCGGCCCCTGCGGCCATCGCGGTGGACACCGCGACAAAGCAAGTCATCTTCGATAAGAATGCCGACGAGAAACGCCCGGCGGGGACAGTGACCAAAACGATGTCGCTGCTGCTGTTCGCCCGCGCCCTCGAAAAAGGGGACTGGACGGCGGACGAGGAAGTCCAGGTCAGCGAGAACGCCGCGAAACAGGGCGGCGCTTCGGCGTTTCTGGACAACGGCGGCAAGTACAAGCTCGGGGAACTGTTGCGGGCGGTATGCATGATGTCCGCAAACGACGCCTGCATGGCCTTGGCCGAAAAATACGCCGGGACCGAGGAAGCCTTCGTGCAGCGGATGAACGAGTGCGCGGCGGAACTCGGCCTCAAGGACGTGGCGTTTACGAACTGCACGGGGCTCCCCGAAGACAGCGCGCCGCTGAGCGCACGGGACATCGCCGTCATCGCGTGCGAGCTTTCCAGGCATTCGCGCATCCTGCAATACTGCGACGTCTGGCTGTACACCTTCGAGCACCCCGGCGGCCGGGAGACGGAGCTGACCAATGCAAACCGCCTCATCCGTTCCTACGAGGACTGCGACGGGCTGCAGACCGGGTCTTCCGCAAAGTCCGGTTACTGCATGGCGGCGACCGCAAGGCGTGCGAGCACGCGCCTCGTCTGCGTGGTCATGGGGAACGCGGATTCCGCCGGACGGCAGAAGGACACGACGAGCCTGTTCGAATACGGGTTTGCGAACTTCACTTCGCTCAAAGCGGTGCGCCAGGGCGAGATCGTCGAGCGCAACGTGCCTGTCGAGGGCGGCGTCACGCCGCTGACGCACGTGGTGAGCATGCAGGACCTCACGGTGCTCGTGCCCAAGGGGACGGAGAGCGCGCTGGCCAAGGAAGTCGCGCTGGACAAGGCGCTTGTTGCGCCTCTGAAAGCGGGCGAGCCGTTGGGGACGGTGCAGGTCCGGCAGGGCGACAATGTCCTCGCATCCGCTCCCGTTACGGTGAAAGAGGACATCGCGGTGAGCTCGCTCATGTACTACATCAAGGCGGTGCTTAGGGACTGGATAAAGCTTTTCTGACGCGGCCGGCCGATGCCGGATCCTCGCCGGTTTTTCGGGTCCGGCCGGCATTGGTGCGCCCTATGGTGCCAACGCAAACTTCGTTTGCGTTGGCTTTTTCGGGCTGTCGAAATGCCGCCGCGCTTTGGGGAGAGGAGGAACAGGGGTTGAAACGCGCTGCCGGCGCGTTTCTTTTGTCCGAATTCGGCGGAATAACCGCTCATCCTTGATAAGCACCGGGGTGTAGGCTATAATGAAAAAAATGGAAGGTTAAGGGGATAGAGAATGCTCATTTCCGGTTTCGATCTTTTCAGCCTGCTGTGCGCTCTGCCCGCGATACTGCTCGCAATCTCCGTCCACGAGTTCTCACACGCCCTGGCCGCGAGCAAACTCGGGGACGACACCGCCAAGGTGCTCGGCCGCCTCACGCTGGACCCGATCAAGCACATTGACCCCATCGGATTCATCATGCTCATCGTCGTGGGCTGGGGCTGGGCCAAGCCGGTGCCCATCAATCCGAGAAAATTCAAGAAAATGCGGCGCGACGAGATACTCGTTTCGCTGGCCGGACCCGCGTCGAACCTGGTGCTGGCGACCCTCGCCTATCTCATACTCTATCTTGGCCAGGTCGTGTTCGGCTTCTACAACGAGATATTCGCCAGGATATTCTACAACCTTTTTTTGTTCAACATCGTATTCATGGTCTTCAACCTCTTTCCCATCCCGCCGCTGGACGGGTACCATATTTTCAAGAACACGTTCATCAGGGTCATCCCGTACAGGTTTTTCATGACGTATGAACAGTACGGGATGTTCGTGCTGATCGCCCTTGTTTTCACGGGCGCGGTTTCCGGCATCATCGTAACTGTCGTCAACTGGATCAGCTCGCTGTACGGGCTCTTGCTATAGAAGGGGACCATAATGGCCTACAGCGTCAAACTCGATCAGTTCGAAGGCCCGCTCGACCTCCTTTTGCAGTTGATTGACAAGCAGAAGGTGGCCATCGAGGACATCTTCGTATCCAGGATCACGGAGCAGTACCTCTCCTGCATCGAGGGGATGTCGCTGGATATGGACAACGCGAGCGCCTTTCTTGCGATGGCGGCGACCCTGCTCTACATCAAATCGCGCGCGCTGTTGCCCGCCCCGCCCGAGCGGTCCGAAACAGAGGAGGAAGAAGACCCCGAGCAGGCGCTCATCCGGAGGCTGAACGAATACCGCGCGTACAAGCAGCTCTGCCTGGCCCTGCGCGACCACGAACAGGCGGCCCTGGGGAGGTATTTCAAGCTCCCGGAGGAGACCTTCGCGGGCCGTAAGGAAGTCGAGTTCACGGGCGTCGACGCAGGCGCGCTGCTAAACGCCTTCACCGCCGTGCTCAGGCGCGCGAAGACGCCCCCGCCCCGGCCGCAGGTCCGCGAGATACGCAGGGAAGGGATGACGGTATCGCAGTGCATGAACCGCATCACCGGCCACCTCGCGAAAAAGAAGCGCCTGTCGTTCGACGAACTCTTCGAGGGCGGCGCTTCCAGGATGGAGTATATACTCACGTTCGTGGCCCTGCTCGAGTTGATCTACGAAAACCGGGTCACGGCCGTCCAGGAAGGCCGGGGAGCGAAGCTGTTCATCATGGACGCCGGGAATTGACCCTTTTTGATTTTACGAAAGATAAATCCTATGTGTGAAACGACGGACCTGAAAAAGAAGCAGAAGCTGTTCAACATCATCGAGGCGATCCTCTTCATCGCCGGGGAGCCAGTGCCGGTCCGGGACATCGCGGACGCGCTGGAGACGACGGAACTCGAACTCGTCCCCCTGGTGGAAGAGATGGGCAGGCGTTACGCCGGGGAAGAACGCGGCATACAGCTGTTGTATTTCAACGACAAGCTGCAACTGTGCACGCACGAGATGTACGCGCCCTTTATCCAGCGCATCTTCCATACCGAAACGGAATTCACCCTGACCCAGGCGTCGCTCGAAACGCTCTCTATTATCGCCTACAGGCAGCCGGTCACGCGCGCGGAGATCGAGGCTGTGCGCGGCGTGAAATGCGACTATTCGCTTTCGATCCTCGCAGAACACGGCCTGATACGGGAAGTCGGGCGCAAGGACACCATAGGCCGCCCGAAGCTGCTGGGCACGACCGACGCCTTTTTGAAGCANNCCGAAAACGCGATAACGGAATGACGCTTTGCGTTCAAATCAAACAATGACCCGAAAACGGCGCATGCGGCGCCGCTTTTTAATCGCCAAACTATGCATATTTCGGAGCAAGCAGTTTGCCAGACGTTAAGACAGGCGCTCTGGCAGGCGGCATGCTTTTTTTGTTTTTGGGGCAATCTAGTATTGGGACGATCTGGTTTCGGAGGAGGAATATGGTTGCGCTCATACTGATTGCCGTGCTCGCGGCCCTTCTTGCCGCGTTGGTGTTCTGCCCTGTACGCATACGCTTTTTTCTGGACTTCACGTTCAGGCGCAAGGACTTTCTTAAGATAAAGGTTTCCATGCTCGGCGGACTGATTAAAAGATCGTGGACCTCATCCGTCGCCGACCTGCCGGGCGGCTTGTACGGCGTATGGATCACGGATCACAAGGGGCGGCGGTTCCTTGTATCGCACATACCCAAGCCCAAACGGCTCATGAAACCCGACATACGTCGCCTCCTGTTCCTCGCCCTGCGGCGGGGAAGAATCGAGGCGCTGCAGATACGGTCCGAACTCGGGGTGTATTCCGACGCGGCCGCGACGGCTCTCGTCACCGGGGCTTTGCGGGCGGTCACGCTCGGGTTCTTAAGGGCGTACTATCCCCCCGGGTCGATCCCCGGGGCGCGCGTGGAGATACGCCCGAGGTTCGACCGGGCTTGTTTCATTTTCCAAAGCCGATGCATAATCATATCCCGCGTAGAACATATTATTATTGCCGGATGGAACAACCTAATAAGCAAACGAAAGAAGGCGGTCACCGATGCAGGCGCATCCCATTGAAAACATAATGAAAACGACCATGGAACAGATCACGGAAATGATAGATGTGAACACCATCGTGGGGGACGCGGTGGAAGCCAGCGACGGATCGGTCATCATTCCGGTCTCGCGCGTTTCGTTCGGTTTCGTGGCGGGCGGCGCGGAATACGGCCAGGGAAAAGAGGGGAAGGCGGAAACGCTGAGCGCCGACGATGCCCAGACGGGCGAGGACCTTCCGTTCGGCGGCGGCGCGGGGGCGGGCGTGTGTGTGAGCCCGATGGCCTTCCTGGTGGTCGGGAACGGCCAGGTAAAGCTCCTTCCTGTCGACGCCGGATCGCTGTATGGTCAGATCATCAACGCGGTCCCGCACGTCATCTCGGAACTCAAGGACGCTTTCAAAGGGGATAAGAACAAAAAGGTCGACATCAACATCGCTGAATCCTGATGCACAAAGACACGAAAGAAGTGGCGGCGGTCGCTTCTTTTTTTATGGAGGTACGGAATCATGACGCGCAAAACGATACGTTGCATCCTGGCCATCGTAATGGTAATCTGTATAATAGCGGCGATGCCGCTGCCTGCCAAGGCCGCGCCGGAGGGGGGCACGTCCAGCGCGGCTGTGGTCCTCGAAACCGGCACCAACCGCGTTCTTTTCGAATCGAATCCCAACGCACAAATGCCCATGGCCAGCACCACGAAGATCATGACGGCGCTCGTGGCTCTGGAACACGGCAACCTGGACGATAAGGTTGTTATCCCGCGCGAGGCTGTCGGCATCGAAGGCTCTTCGATCTACCTCAAGGAAGGCGAAGTGCTCACCCTCGAACAGCTCCTCTACGGGCTGATGCTCTCTTCCGGCAACGACGTGGCCGTGGCGGTCGCCTGCCATGTCGGAGGCTCCGTCGAGGGATTCGTGGACATGATGAACACAAAGGCGATGGAGATCGGCGCGGAGAACACCCGTTTCACCAACCCGAACGGCCTGCACGACGACAACCATTACACGACGGCCTACGACCTGGCGCTCATCACGTCCTGTGCGCTCAAGAACCCGGAGTTTCAGAAGATCTGTTCCACGCAGTACAAGGAGATACCGGGGCCCGAGGGCACGCCGCGCACGCTGAAGAACAAGAACAAGCTGCTCTGGCAGTACGAGGGCGGCAACGGCGTGAAGACGGGGTACACGAAGGCGGCGGGGAAATGCCTGGTGGCTTCGGCAAAACGCGAGGATATGCAGGTGGTGTGCGTGGTGCTCAATTCTTCCTCGATGTTCATTCAGAGCATGGCCTTGATGGACGAAGCCTTCGAGTGCTTCGACAACGTGCCGGTCCTGAGCGAGGGCGAACCCCTGGGCACCATCCCCGTGGAGGGGGCCAACGTGGACAGCGTGACAATCTGCATGGACGAGGAAATCCGCCTCCCGCTGACGAAGGAGGAAGAAAACGAGATCAACGTGCGCGTGTCGATGGTCCCGAAGCTCGAAGCGCCCGTAGAGGCCGGCCTGCCCCTGGGCAGGCTCGAGGTCTTCATCGGCAAAACGAAAGTGATGGAAATGGGGATAACCCTGGAGGATACGATACCGGAAAAAGCGTGGGGGGACTGGCTCCACGAAATCGTCAGGGGGTGGCGGCTGTCCAACATCCTGAAAATAAGCCCATGAGGCTGCAGCGGTACCTTGCGCTCTGCGGCGTCGCATCGCGCCGCAAGTGCGAGGCGCTTATCGCCGCAGGCCGCGTGCGCGTCAACGGCGCCGTCGCGGACAGGCCCGGCACCACGGTCGTGCACGGGGCCGACCGCGTGGAACTCGACGGCAGGCCCGTCGAGCTCGAAAGCGAGACGGTGTGCTACATGCTCCATAAGGAATCCGGCGTCATCAGCACCTGCAGCGACCCGAGGGGACGGCCTACCGTGCTCTCCTATTTTACGGGCGTGAAACAACGGCTGTATCCCGTCGGACGCCTGGACAGCGACACGGAAGGGCTTTTGCTGGTCACCAACGACGGCATGCTCGCCCATCGCCTGACGCACCCGCGCTTCGAAGTGGAAAAGACGTACGTCGCGTACCTGCGCGGGCAGATCGCCGGCAGGCAGGCGCGCATGCTCGAAAGAGGCGTGGAACTCGACGGCGCGCGCACGGCCCCGGCACGGGTGGAGGTGCTCGAGTCGGACTCCGGCAGGAGCACGGTGCGCATCGTGGTCCGCGAGGGCAGGAACCGGCAGGTGCGCAGGATGTTCGAGGCGGCCGGGCTGCAGGTCTTCCGTCTCGTGCGCGTGCAGATTGGTCCACTGCCGCTGGGCACGCTCAAACCGGGAAAATACAGGAAGCTCGGGCCGCATGAGGTTCAGCGCCTGCTGGACGAGGCCGCGGCCGGCGAATTCGATACCGTAAAATAGGCTGCATTCCTTTTGAACCGGCTGATAAGATTGTATCCGCTTCTTTTTTTTGGTATGATAGGCATACCATCTCAGGAGGTAGGCAGATGAAGATATTGGTAGCAAACGACGACGGCATCGACTCGGAAGGATTGTACCAACTCGTGAAAAGCCTTAATGAGAAACACGACGTAACCGTCGTCGCTCCGGAAATTCAAAGAAGCGGAGCGGCGCATTCTGCGACCGTTTTCTCCCCGATCATAGCCCGCCAGGTCGAGTTCAGGGACCTTGACGTTACTGCGTATTCCATCACCGGGATGCCGTCTGACTGTGTGAAGCTGGGCATATGCAATCTCTTGAGCGAAATGCCGGACGCCGTATTCTCCGGTATCAACTGCGGGCCCAACCTGGGTACGGACACGCTGTACTCCGGAACGGTCGCCGCGGCGATGGAAGGCACCATCAACTGCGTCAAAAGCGTAGCGGTATCGACCATGTCGCATTATCCTTCCCATTACGAAACCGCAGCCCAATACGCCTCCGTGGTCGCGGACTGGCTCGTGGAAAACGACCTGCCCGTCGGCACGATGCTCAACATCAACGTTCCCGACTTGCCGGCAAAAGAGGTTCGGGGCGTCGTGTTCAAGCGCCTTGGGTACTACGAGTACGAACCGGAGTACGTCGGCGGGACGAACCCCCGCGGCGAGTCCTATTTCTGGCATCCGTTGAAGCTGTTGGACAAGCAACAGCGCCGGCAGCAGTGCGACGTCGATTTCGAATGGTGTGAGAACGGGTACATCGTCGTTTCGCCGTTGCACTGGGACTGGACGGACGTTCCGTTCATGAAGGAACTGGAAGAATCGAAGGCGCTGCAGTTTGACGTCAAGTGATAATAGTGCGCAAGGTTGGTGCGAGATGAAAGAAACCCGCAGCATAATCGAACACATCGAAGACCGGCTCCCCAACATGAGCAAGGGGCACCGGCACATCGCGCGCTTCATACTGGGAAACTACGACAAGGCGGCGTTCATGACTGCCGCCCGGCTGGGGAACGAAGTCGGCGTGAGCGAATCGACCGTGGTCAGGTTCGCGGGCGCGCTGGGGTTCGAGGGATACCCCGAACTGCAAAAATCGCTGCAGGAAGCGGTGCGCGGCAGGCTGACGCTGCTTCAGCGCATGGAACTCGCCGGGAACATCGCGCCCGAGATGCTCCTGCAGACCGTGCTCAAGGCCGATATGGACAACATCCGCTCGACGATCGAATACGCGGACACCGCCGTATTCAACACCGTTGTCGAGCGCATGCAGGCCGCCCGCACCATCTACGTGATGGGCCTTCGCAGTGCGGCGCCGCTCGCGCAGTTCCTCGGATACTACCTCAATTTCGTGTTTCCCGACGTCCGGAGGCTCACCACAGACACCGGAGACATAT
>DCTV01000056.1 GCA_002329665.1 Christensenella sp. UBA1431 | reverse complement strand
ATACAGGCAAAACTCAAAAATGGCGGGCATGGAGTCCATGGCCCGGCGCATCCCCGCACCCATCCCCGACGCGCTGCGCGACCAGATACAGGCTTTTTCCGTGGAAGTTTTCAAAGCGTTGGATTGTAAGGGAGTCGTGCGCATAGACTTTATTGTCGATACCGCGGCAGGAAAGACCTACGTCAACGAGATAAACACCATACCCGGATCCTTTGCGTTCTATCTGTGGGAGCCGGAGGGCATCCCCTATCCCAGGCTTATAGAGAAATTGGATGAGATCGCCTGCAAGGCCAGCGCGGAAAAGGAGCGCAACTCCTACGCGTTCGACTCCGCGGTGCTCAGGGAGCTGGCCAAAGGCGCCAAGACAGGCAAATAGTTCCGCTGATGGCAAACGTATCCTTTACAAAACGCCGTGTATGGCATAATATAATGCCAAACAACGATTATAATGGGGAGGATAGATATGAGTTATAATGCGAACGGGGACGTTACCAAAGCGACGCTGGCGTACATACCTATTGTTGGAATAATCCTTTTCATCATCGAGAAGGAGGACAATTATGTCCGCTATCACGCCATGCAGTCCATACTTTGGATGGCGGTCGGGGTCATAATCAGCATACTGCTGATGATACTTACCGCGATCTTTGTGACGCCGGCCATTTACGGGTACGGTTTCTACACCGGGCTGGGCTTTATCGGCATCATCAGCTGGATACTCTGGCTGGCCTACATCGCCGTCATCATCTACTCGATGCTCAAGGCGTACAAGGGCGCGTGGCACAAGCTCCCGGTCATCGGCGACATGGCCATGCGGATCGTAAATAAGTAAGCCGCGGAAGCAAACTCGATATTGGGCATAAGCGCGGGGTTCAGGCCCCGCGCTTTTTTGTGTGCCCAAAGCATAAGCGCAGCGCTTGCGCAAACGCATGTTTTATTCTAAAATGGTATTTGTGTAAATAAAAGGACAAAAAGGAGAGGGCGCATGACTCGCATCGCCATGCAGAAACCCATCGTCGAGATAGACGGCGACGAAATGACGCGCATCCTGTGGCGGATGATAAAGGAACGGCTGCTGGAGCCGCACATCCAGCTGAACACGGAATATTACGACCTTGGCCTCCAGCACCGGGACGCGACCAACGACAGGGTCACCGTCGACGCCGCGCTGGCCATCAAAAAGCACGGCGTGGGCGTGAAGTGCGCGACCATCACCCCCAACGCCCAGCGCATGCGGGAATACAGCCTCAAAGAGATGTACAAAAGCCCCAACGGCACTCTGCGGGCCATTCTGGACGGCACGGTGTTCCGGGCGCCCATCCTCGCCAAGGGTATAAACCCCTGCGTGGGCAACTGGAAAAAGCCCATCACCATCGCGCGCCACGCCTACGGCGACGTGTACAAGAACACCGAGATGCGCGTGGAGGGGCCCGGCCGGGCCGAACTGGTGTTTACAAGGAGGGACGGGGAAGAGCGGCGCATGGAGGTGTTTGATTTCGAGGGCCCCGGCGTGCTGGGCGCGATGCACAACCTCGACGCCTCGATCGAAAGCTTCGCGCGCGCCTGTTTCAATTATGCGCTGGACGTCGGGCAGGACCTGTGGTTCGGCACGAAGGACACGGTCTCCAAGACGTACGACCAGCGGTTCAAGGCCGTGTTCGAGGAAATCTTCGAAAACGAGTACAGGGACCGTTTCGGGAAAGCCGGCATCGAGTTTTTCTATACCCTTATTGACGACGCGGTCGCGCGCGTGATGCGCTCCGAAGGCGGCATGATCTGGGCGTGCAAGAACTACGACGGCGACGTGATGTCGGACATGGTGGCCACGGCGTTCGGTTCGCTGGCCATGATGACGTCCGTGCTCGTCTCGCCCGGCGGGCAGTACGAGTACGAGGCGGCGCACGGCACCGTGACGCGGCATTATTACAGGCACCTCGCGGGCGAGAAGACGTCGACCAACTGCATGGCCACGCTCTTTGCCTGGACCGGGGCGCTGAAAAAGCGCGCGCAGCTCGACGGCAACGCGCCCCTTGGCGCGTTTGCGAAAAAGCTGGAGGACGTGTCGGTGGATTTGATCGGAAGCGGCACGCTCACGCGCGACCTGGCCGCGATCAGCACCGTTAAAAACAAGAACGTCGTGGACACGCAGGGTTTCATAGAAGCGATCGCAGACAGACTTCAGACGCGGGGAGGCTGACCATGGGCTATTACGACGATTGGGTCGAACTGGCAAAGGCGCAGGACACGAAGGAAAAGCGGGACGTGTTCTTCAAGGACTATTACGACAGGGAAAAAGCGGTGTACGAGGCCGTGCTCTCGCAGCCCGGCGAGCCGATAACCGGCACGTTCGCCGCGCTGTCCGACCGTTTCGAGATGGACCGGCCGGCCTTTGCCGCCTTCCTCGACGGTATCAACGCGAGCCTGAAAAAGGGCTACGACGTCAAAAACGTCAAGGGCAACAGCAAGATCGTGCTGGACGCCGACTTCGAGAAGCTGTATTACAGCATGCTCGAAGCCAAGGCCGACTGGCTCTGTACGCTGGAGCAGTGGGACGGCGTCCTCAGCCCCGATGAGCGCGCGGAGATCGAGCGCCGGTGGAAACGGAGCCGGATCGCGGTCAGCAAAAAGGTCGGACGCAACCAGCCGTGCCCCTGCGGGAGCGGGAAGAAATACAAGAAATGCTGCGGGGCTTAAGCCAATGGCAAGCCTGCGGCTTGCCATTGGGTTTTCCGGCAGGTTGGAACCCGCGCCAACGCAAACTTCGTTTGCGTTGGTTTTTCGGTCGGTTGAAACGCGCTCCCTCGTCGGAGCAAATTTCGCTTCGCTCACGCGTCGTCGCGGATTGCGCATCACTCGCCTACACGCAAAGCGTGAAGGCTCGATCGCTTCATCGCTCCTCCTTTCCCC
>DCTV01000021.1:13504-13655 GCA_002329665.1 Christensenella sp. UBA1431 | reverse complement strand
GTTCAAATCCTTCCAGGCACGCCATCTAAAAACCCCGATACCATGCAGTATCGGGGATTTTTTTACCCATATCGCTTGAAATATCACTACGTGTTGGCTACGCGGGGCTGCGGTTGACATGCGTTTTCAGCGCCACGAAATAAGGGTGGTG
>DCTV01000021.1:0-13446 GCA_002329665.1 Christensenella sp. UBA1431 | reverse complement strand
CGCAAAGCGTTGGGGGTTTTTTTGCATACCGCGTCTTACGTCGACAGTCTTTTCGTCAGGCATCGTGCCCGACTCTTCCAAGCCCATTAAAGGGCTCCACAATTTTTTCATTTTTGACAAACATTTGTAAAATCGCGCGGCCCCTTGCCCCGCAGAAAGCCCGGGGTTGCAGACGGGTTCTCATAAATGCGCGTTTTTTCCGGGATATTTGCTTAACAAATCGTTAACTCCTGTACGCTTTAGGGGATGCTCCGGCACGGCGTGATCCGCGCCTGGGTCGGCAGGCGCCGGCCTGTTTTCCCGCCCGATAGCGTTTTTGCATGTCAAAACCAAGCCGGACATGTCTGCGCCGATCCCGAAAACGTAGCCTCTAGCTAACTTCACAATACGGGAAACAAGGGCCATCTGCGGTTTCATATCCTGTAACCTGCCTGATTATGGATGTATGGCTCAACCGCCGACAGGGAAATCCGGCGGATATTATTACGATATTTTTACCAATATATTACAATAGTTGCAATATATTAAATAATTGTGTAAAATCTATTACATACCTTTGCAGTTTCTACCGATTCTGCAATACGGACAGAGTAAATCAGTATGATGGGATGTGATGTGCAGGTATGAAGAAAAAAGTGACGTCGGCAATACTGGTACTGGCCATGGTGCTTACCCTCCTGTCCACGACAGTATTCGCGGCCTCGAACACAATGTTGAGGAAAGGCTCGAGAGGCGATGACGTCAGGACGCTGCAGACCCTTCTGAACGAAAACGGGTATTCGCTGGCCGTGGACGGCATATTCGGCAGCCGCACGGACGGCGCCGTGAGGGACTATCAGGCGCGAAAAGGCCTTGTCGTGGACGGAATCGTCGGCCCGAAGACGTGGGGCGCGCTCCTTTCAAAAGACTCCGGATCCAGGCAGGCATCTCCGCCGTCCGGCTATCCGACGCTGTCCTATGGTTCGAGGGGCACCTCGGTATCGAAACTGCAAAACCTGTTGAACAATAACGGCGCGAAACTTGCCGTGGACGGACAGTTCGGCTCGCTGACGCAGGCCGCCGTCAAGCGGTTCCAGTCGGCAAACGGGATCAAGGCCAACGGGGTTGTGGGATCGAGCACGTGGAAAGCCCTGCAGGTAGAGAACCTCATCTCGATCGCGAAATCGAAGGTCGGCAGCAAATACGTGCTTGGCGGGAAAGGCCCCACGACGTTCGATTGTTCCGGCTTTGTCTACTGGTGCCTGAACCGGGCGGGCGTGTCGCAGGCATACATGACGTCGTCCGTGTGGCAGAAATGTAGGACGTATCCGAAAGTGACCAGCATGAGCGGCCTGAAGCGCGGCGACGTGATAAGCTTCGAAGGGCACGTAGGAATTTACCTGGGCGACGGACAGATGATCGACGCTTCCAGCACGAAAGAAAAAGTGCGCATCTGTTCCAACATCCAGGGCTCGTCGTATTGGACCAGCCACTTCGTGCGCGGGTACAGAATTTTCTAAACGAGAATCCCAATAGGAGGCAGGCCTTCAGGCCTGCCTCCACAGTCTGTCAAAAAAGCTTAAATGCAGGGGTGGGGGATGCGATCCCCCACTATCAATCCGATCTGACGACTCGTCGGAACAAACTCCGCACCGCTCACCTTCGCGCGGTGCGCAAAGGCTCGCTCGCTGCGCTCCACCCCACGCGGCAAGCCGCGCGGGGACCCCGGATTGCTCCTCCCCTTCCCCACAAAGCGCCGCTTCCGGAGGCGGATGCCCCTTAAAGGGGCATTTTAACCACAAAGGAAACCGTCGACAGTCCCCGAAGGGGTTTGTCGACGGCCTAGAGGGACAGGCCTTAAGGCCTGTCCCCGTTTTATTCAGGCGCAAACCTTCGTGCGGCTCGTTTGCGCTTCATTGCATCCGACGCGCCGGAGCCGCATCAGTCATCCTTTATTCTTCCGTCAGGCCGGCATGGGCCAATTTGAGCAGTTGGGGGATGTCGAGCGACTGCGGGCAGCGCCCGGCGCATTCGCCGCAGGCTATGCATTGGTCCGCCCCGGCGTTAATAGGGACGATCGATTTCTTGTAGAATACCGTATCGATGCTGCCCGGCTTCATCAGTTGGTGGCTGTTGTAGAGCCTGAAAACCTCCGGGATGCGCACGCCGCTCGGGCAGGGCATGCAGTAGCCGCAGCCCGTGCAGCCGATGCTGTGCTGCGCCTCGAAGGCGGCCCGTATCGCCGCGATAAGCCGCTGGTCGTCCCCGGACATCACGCCCGGCCGCGCGCGATCGAATATCCTCAGGTTGTCCTTGAGCTGTTCGAGCGTGCGCGTGCCGCTGAGGATGACGGAGACTTCCGGCTTGTCGTACAGCCACCTGAAGCACCATTCGACGAGCGACCGCTTCTCGGGATGCCGCGCGAGGAGATCGCGCACCTCCTTAGGGACGGCGTTGAGCAGGTTCCCGCCGCGCAGGGGCTCCATGACGACCATCGCCAGGCCTTTGGCGGCCCCGTATTTCAGGCCCCCGATCCCTGCCTGCTGTTTTTCGTCGAGGATGTTGAGCTGTATCTGGGCCATGTCCCAGTCGCAGGCGTCCACGATCTGCATGAACGCCGGGAGCGTGTTGTGGATGGAAAAGGCCTTGAAAAGTATCTTTCCCTTTTCGACCATCTTGTCGAGGAAAGAAAGGCCGTCGAACCGCTTCACCTGCTCCCAGTGGGTGTGCGAAAGGTTGTGCAGGAGGTAGACGTCGATGCGGTCCGTTTTCAGCCGGCGCAGTTCTTCGTCGAGGTATTTTTCGAAGTCCGCGTGTTTTTCCACGAGCCAGACTGGGCTCTTCGTGGCGAGGACGGTCCTCTCCCTGTAACCGTCTTTGAGCGCCTTCCCGGTGATCGCCTCGCTGTTTTCGTAGGAGTAGGCCGTGTCGACGTAATTGACGCCGTGGTCGATCGCGTACCGCACCATCTCGATGGCGTCCTTTTCGTCCTCGGGGAAACGCATGCAGCCGAGCCCGAACCTCGATACCCTCAGTCCCGTGTTGCCGAATCGTGTGTATTGCATCTTTTGCCCCGCTTTCTAAACATGTCGCTGTTTTCAGTATACCGCCGCCGCGCCTCCCGTCAATACCTGCGCGCACGGCCTGTACCAGGCGCACAGCACGGTAGCGCACCTTGGGCCCGGTGTCCCTTATAACGAGGGCTGCCGCCCTACTGTCGGGCTTGAAGGTGTTAGGCCGGGCCAAACGTGGTATGATAGGCATAGAATAACCGGCCCTGACGGCGCGAGGTATCATGGACGGACAGAAAACGAGCTTTAAAACGAGGCTGGCCTGCTTCCTGCTGGCCTTCGTCCTTTCGCTGGGCGCGTACGCGTTCATCGAGCCGCGCATGCTTTTGGTGCGGGAGTATACGGTGGGCTCTGCCCGGGTACCGGAAGCGTTCGACGGCCTCAGCATCGCGTTCGTGGCCGACCTTCACCTCGGCGATTATTTCCCGCTCTCGGCCGTTAGGGACATGGTGGCGCGCGTCAACGCGCTGCGCCCCGACCTCGTACTCCTCGGCGGCGACTACGTGGGCTACGATGCGAAGCATATCGCGCCCGCGTTCGAGGCGCTGAGCGGGCTGTGCGCGCCCATGGGCGTTTACGGCGTGCTGGGCAACCACGACAACTGGATGGGCGCCGACCTGTGCCGCGCCGAAGCCGCCCGGCACGGCATCACGCTCGTGGACAACCGGATGCTGTGGCTGGAGCGCGGCCGGGGGCGCGTCGCCCTCGCCGGGGTCGGCGACCTCGACACGGACGTATGCGACATCACGCCGGTACAACGGGGGACGAAGGACGGGGACTACGTCGTCTTGCTGTCCCATAATCCGGACTATATCGAGCAGATGCAAAGCGAAAAGGTGGATCTGATGCTTTCGGGGCATATGCATGGCGGTCAGGTCACGCTATTCGGCCTCGTCCCGCTCGTCGTGCCCTCCCGCACCGGCGGCAAGTACGTCTCGGGGATGTACCAAAAGGACGGCACGACGCTGATCGTGACCAACGGCGTGGGGGTGTCCGTGTTCCCTGTGCGGTTCTGCGCCCCGCCGCAGATCGTCCACATCACGCTAAAGAGGGAGTGACGGGCGATTGCTTTGGGCTGTTTTCGGCAAGCGGCTTGCTTCGTCTCTCCACGGTTGGTATGGGCGCAATCCCCCACTTTCAATCCAATCTGACGACATGCGCGTCAGATTGACGGGGAAAAAGTCATTTTAACCACACAGAAAACCGTCGACAAATCCCGAAGGGTTTGTCGACGGCCTAGCCCGCGGCTTTTTTTATGCCCGTGTTACTCGGTTTTTCCTTTGATGTACTCGTCTATCGCTTTTGCGGCCTTCTTGCCCGCGCCCATCGCGAGTATGACGGTGGCCGCGCCGGTCACGGCGTCGCCTCCCGCGTACACGCCCTCGATCGACGTTTGGCCGGTCTCCTCGTCCGCGACGATGCAGCCGCGCCTGGTGGTCTCAAGGCCGCCGGTGGCCTTGGTGACCGTCGGGTTCGGGGAGGTGCCGATGGCCATAACGACGCAGTCGACGTCGAGCGTGAATTCGCTTCCTTCCTTGGGGATGGGCCTTCGCCTGCCCGATGCGTCCGGCTCGCCCAGTTCCATCTCCACGCATTCGATGCCTTTGACCCAGCCCTTGTCGTCGCCGAGGATGCGCACAGGGTTGCACAGGAGTTTGAAGACGATCCCCTCTTCCTTCGCGTGGTGGACCTCTTCGGCCCTTGCGGGCATCTCCTGTTCGCTGCGGCGGTATACGATGTAAACGGTGTCTGCCCCGAGGCGCTTGGCGCAGCGCGCGGAGTCCATGGCGACGTTCCCGCCGCCCACGACGGCCACGGTCTTCGCCCGGTACACGGGCGTGTCGTAATCGTCGCGGTACGCCTTCATTAGATTGACCCTGGTGAGGTACTCGTTGGCCGAGAACACGCCGTTGAGGTTCTCGCCCTCTATGTGCATGAACATGGGAAGGCCAGCGCCCGTGCCGATGAACACGGCCTCGTAGCCCTCTTCGAACAGCTCGTCAATCGAGACGGCCTTGCCGGCGATCGTGTTGGTCTCGATCTTCACGCCGGCTTCCTCGAGCTTCTCGATCTCGTGGCGCACGATCGCCTTGGGGAGCCTGAATTCGGGGATGCCGTAGATGAGCACGCCGCCGGGCGCGTGAAACGCCTCGAACACCGTGACGTCGTACCCCATCTGCGCCAGGTCGCCCGCGCAGGTCAGCCCGGCCGGGCCCGAGCCCAGCACGGCGACTTTATGGCCGTTGGTCTCGGATCTTTCGCTCTTCTCATCGCAGTTGTTCAGGTACCAGTCGGCCGCGAACCGCTCGAGCCTGCCAATGGCCACCGGCTCGCCCTTCTTGCCGCGCACGCACACGGCCTCGCACTGCGTCTCCTGCGGGCATACCCTGCCGCATACGGCGGGGAGGGAGTTGGTCTGCTTGAGAGTCAGGTAGGAGTCCTTGAACCGGCGTTCCTGGATGCACTTGATGAACTCCGGTATTTTCACGTTCACGGGGCAGCCGGCGACGCAGGAGGGCTTCTTGCAGTTCAGGCAGCGCATGGCTTCGGACACGGCCATTTCTTCCGTGTATCCCTTCGCGACCTCGTCGAAATTCTTGTTCCGTACGTCGGGGTCCTGCTCGGGCATAGGGTTTTTGGTACTAGACATGTTCCGTTCAGCCATCTATCGCGTCCTCCAATCTGCATTTATGCCGCCTTACCGCTTCCTGTTCCTGTTCCCTGTACATCGACGTGCGGCGTATCACTTCGTCGAAATCGATCAGGTGGCCGTCGAATTCGGGGCCGTCGACGCAGGCGAACTTCGTTTCGCCGCCCACCGACACGCGGCAGCCGCCGCACATGCCCGTGCCGTCGATCATCACGGGGTTCATGCTCACAACGGTGCGGATCCCGTATTCCTTGGTCAGCTTGGCCACGAATTTCATCATGATAAGCGGACCTATGGCGATCACCGTGTCGTAGCCCGCGCCGCCGTCTATGCGCTCTTTCAGCTTGTCGGTGACCAGCCCGTGCTCGCCGTAGGAGCCGTCGTCGGTCATCACGAAGAGCTGGTCGCTCACCGCGCGCATCTCATCCTCGAGGATGACGAGGTCCTTCGTGCGAAACCCGGCGATGATCTCCACTTCGGCGCCCATCTTGTGCAGGGCCTTGGCCTGCGGGTACGCGATGGCGCTGCCCAGCCCGCCGCCGATGACTGCGGCCTTCCGGACGCCGTTAAGGTCGGACGCGTTGCCCAGCGGACCGACGATGTCGGAAACGAAGCCGTTTTCCTCCTGCTCGGCTAGCAGCATCGTCGTCTTGCCGACGATTTGGAAGATGATGGTCACCGTGCCTTTTTCGCGGTCGAAATCGGCGATGGTCAGAGGGATCCGCTCGCCCTGCTCGTTCACCCGCAGGATGACGAACTGGCCGGGCTTGCATTTCTTCGCGACCCTGGGCGCCTCGAGTTCCATCAGTATGACCTGTTCGTTAAGCACTTTTTTTGTCAATATTTTATGCATGGGTACGCATACACCTCCGTATGAATGATAATCTATAAATTCTACAAACCGAAGACTCCGCTTGATTTCGTCCCTTCTATTCTAGTGCCTTGGCCCGTATGAATGCAATGAAAAAAACTGGGTTTGGTCCTTTTTGTCCGGCGTGGCCATCAAACCTCGAAGCGTCACGGCGCCGGCACGGCTGTCCGTACGCCGCGCCTTTTGCCCGATCCCGTGCAACGCAAAGCAGCCGGTGGCCGCCCCCGTTAAGGCCAGACACCGGCTGCTCTAACGTTTTGGTTTTTCCCCCGGTTTACTTCACAGCGTATTTGGGGCGTTCCATGTAGTGCGTGTGCAGCAGATCGTGGGACCTGTGGCCGCAGGGCTCGCCGAAGTATTCCTCGTAGAGCTTTTGAACCGACGGGTTCTTGTGCGACTTCCGAAGCGGCATGTCCTCGTCCTCGTCGTAAAGGGCCTTTGCCCGCATCTTCGCGACATCGGTGTCCATCTTCTTCTGCGCGCTCACGAACGGCTGTCCGCCGCCGGTAACGCAGCCGCCCGGGCACCCCATGATCTCGACGAAATGGTAGCCGCCTTCGCCCGCCTTGATCTTGTCGAGGAGAGGGCGCGCATTGCCCGTCCCGTGGGCGACCGCGACCTTGACGTCCATGCCGGCGATGTTGACGGTGGCCTCCTTGATGGCTTCCGTCCCTCTGACCGCCGTGTATTCAATGTTCTCGAGGTCTTCGCCCGTGAGGATGTCGGCCACGGTCCTAATCGCGGCTTCCATCACGCCGCCGGTCGCGCCGAAGATGGCGGCGGCTCCGGTGGAGTCGCCCAGCATTTCGTCGAATTTTTCGTCGGGCAGGTTCACGAAATCGATGCCCGCCTGTTTGATGAGCTTGCCGAGTTCGCGCGTGGTGAGCACGTAATCCACGTCGGCGTAGCCGGTGCTTGCGAGTTCGGGGCGCTGGCGCTCGTACTTCTTGGCGGTGCAGGGCATGATCGAGACCACCACGATGTCGGCCGGGTCGATGCCGTTTTTCTCGGCGTAGTAGGACTTGATGACGGCCCCGAGCATCTCGTGCGGGGACTTACAGGTGGAGAGATTGTCTAAAAGTTCCGGGTAATAGTGTTCACAGAACTTGATCCAGCCGGGGCTGCAGGACGTTATCAGCGGGAGCTTCCCGCCATTCTTAATTCGCTGGAGCAGTTCGGTGCCCTCTTCCATGATCGTGAGGTCCGCGCCGAAGTCGGTATCAAAGACCTTGTCAAAGCCGATCATGCGCAGCGCCGCGGCCATCTTGCCGGTCACGCTCGAGCCCATGGGCATGCCGAATTCCTCGCCCAGCGCGGCGCGCACGGCGGGCGCCGTCTGTACGACCACGTGCTTTTTGGGGTCCTTCAGCGCGGCCCACACGTGTTTGGTGTTGTCTTTTTCCCTGAGCGCGCCGACGGGGCAGGCCGCGATACACTGCCCGCAGTTGATGCAGGGGACTTCGCTGATGCTGCGCCCGAAAACGGGTTCGATGGTGGTCCTGAACCCGCGGCCCGTCGGGCCGATGACGCCGACTTTCTGCACGTCATGGCAGGTCGCGACGCAGCGGCGGCACAGGATGCACTTGTTGGGGTCGCGTTCTATCGAAGGAGAAAGCGTATCGATGGGGCGGTCGATCATCGTCCCCTGATACGGGATCTCGTCAATATTGAGTTCATCCGCGAGCGCCTGAAGTTCGCATGTGCGGTTGCGCGTGCATTCGAGGCACCGGCGGTCGTGATTCGAAAGAATGAGTTCCAGGTTCACGCGGCGCGCGTTTACGACGTCCGGCGTATGCGTGAAGACTTCCATTCCTTCGGAAACGGGCAGTACGCACGCGGCCTGGAGGCTGCGCGCACGGGCCACCTCAACGACGCACATGCGGCACGCGCCGATCTGGTTGACGTTCTTAAGGTAGCAAAGCGTCGGGATCTTGATCCCTACCTGGCGGGCGGCTTCAAGCACCGTCGTGTTCTCGGGCACTTGAACGCTCTTGCCATCGATGGTTAAAGTTACCACTCTCGATCTCTCCTTTGCAGTGAAAAAATTCTGACGGCTAAGCTGACATTTACACCGCGGTTCAAAACGCTGCACAAACGGTTGTCCTCGGTTTCGAATCTGCGTTTTATCCCATACGTCCCTGTAAAAACACTTGTATATACAGGCCATTTACAATATTATATAGAACACGTGCATTTGTCAAGAATTTATCAACCGCGTTTCATGCCTGCAGCCTGCGCCAAACCGGGGCGCGGCACGCCACTGGGACGCGTTCCTTTACTGCCGGGCAGCGAACGCAACGGACGGTGGACGGAAGGGCGTGGTCATTTTTGGTTGCGCCGGACCGTTAAGGCGTAAAATCCGGACCGGCACCGCCAGCGAAGATGGACGCGGTCCTTTTTTGCGGACCCTCGACTTTTTTGGTCATACCAAACCATATTTACGTATTTATTCCAATTTAGCATTGCAAAAAAGACTATAATAATATAAGAATATATATGACAACTTATAATTCCATCTGCGGGAAACCGGCCAAACGTGAGCGCGCACACGGCAAGATCAACGGCATAAGATCGTTTGCGTGTGCGTTCCCGGGAGTTATTTTAATTGAATGCTTGAATACTAATTATAATTGACAAAATCAGGATTAATCGGCTAGTATAAGATTTGTTATACATACATAGGAATGTTTCGATAAATATAACCAATCAATTTGGGTACACAATTAAGAAATGGGGGAACCAATGCTCATGCGTATTACACAGGAGGCCGACAACGCTTTTAGGGTCATCTTACATCTCGCGGGTATACCTGAAGGGGAGAGATGCACCGCGCGCTCCATCTCCGAGGTGATGAACATTTCGGTGCAGTTTACTCTCAAGACGCTCAACAAGCTCACCAAAAGCGGCATCACCTGCGCCTATCGCGGCGTCAACGGTGGATACGCCCTGAACAAGGCCGCCTCGGACATCACGATGCGGGAGATCATCGAAGTCGTGGACGGCCCGATCGCGATCAACCGCTGCCTGCTCGAAAAGCGGAACTGCAACCGGAACCATGCCGACAAATGCGTGGTGAACACCGCGCTTGCGGGCGTGCAGAAGGTCCTGACAGACGCCCTGGAGGCGATCACCATCGAAAAACTGCTTTTCGACAAACAGAAAATGGAACAAGCGTCCTGAAAAACGGGTCATACATACCGTCCGGGCGGGGACCGCGCTTTGTCAAGGATAGAATATGCGGTTTGTCAATGCTTGATAAACACGCTGAAAGAGGGTATGATAAACTTCTAGGACCGAAGCTGCTGCCGGCCGCAGGGACGCGGCCAAAGACGAGTTCTTAGGGGGTACGAATGGCAGATTCTATCATGAGGGCGGAGTGTCCCTTTGTGAACAATGCGAATATCGGGGAGTATATCGACCTGGAAGGCATCCGGATGCATTATATCGAGAAGGGGGAGGGCTTTCCCGTCGTGCTGGTCCACGGGGTGGGGCAGTCTCTCTATACCTGGCGAAACAATATCGAGGCGCTTTCGGAGCATTTCCACGTCTACGCGCCGGATCTCCTCGGGCACGGGTACTCGGACAAGCCCGATATAGAATACACTATCAGCGACCATGCGAACATGATCCTGGCGTTCATGGACGCCTTGCGGATAGAAAGGGCGCATATCATCGGCTTCGGAACCGGCGGGACGTTCGCGCTGGATTTTATGATCCGCAATCCCGAACGGGCGGAGAAAGCGGTGATCATCTCGCCCGGCGGGATGACCAAGAACCACCCGTTCTATGTGCGCATGCTGGGCAGTTCCTTTTTCGGGAAGGTCTTTATCGGCATGCTGAACCAGTCCACGGTTCGCAGGCTGCTCGAAGAGACGTATTTCGACCAGACCGGCGTGGAGGACAAAATAGTGGAGGAATACACGCGGCCGCTCATGTCCGGCGAAGCGAAATCGGTGATACTGCGCTGCATTGGCGCGTACGACGACGCGGGCGTCCTGGAAAACCTGCGCCTGGTGGAACACCCCGTGCTCATGTTCTGGGGCGAGGACGACCAGTGGCACGTCATAGCGATGGCGGAACTGTTCCATTCGGCGCTGAAAAACTCGGAACTCATTACGATCCGCAACTGCGGACACATGCTGCACGAGGAGAAATTCGAAAAATTCAACGAGACAGTGCTCGAATTCCTTTCGGTTTGACCCCTGATTTTCGACCGGGGAAGGACAATTCACTTTGCGCCGTATTCACATTCGGCGCATCTTTCTATGTTCGGGGCGGGCAAAATATTGGCGGGCGGCGTGAAGATTTGGTATACTTGTCCTATATCGCCGCCGTTGGTGTACAATCGGCATACCCGATCCTTAGGCTTCTGCGTGAGGCGAGGGCGTGGGCGGCCTGACATACTGTGTAAGGCCGGGCCATGAAACCTTCCGGAGGCCCCGGGCATATCAGGCGTCACGACATCGTAAAATATCCGCGTGACCGGGCGGCGTACGGGCGGCGGAACGGCTCGGCACAATCCTGCGTCAGGGCCGGTCCGTGGCCGGGCGCGAAGGAGGAAGCCGCGCATGATCGAAACGTTCGAGCTGGGCGACGTAGTGCAGATGAAGAAGCCGCATCCCTGCGGAAGCAATATCTGGACCATCATCCGCACCGGGATGGATGTGAAGATCAAGTGCGCGGGCTGCGGACGCGTCGTGATGCTCGAGCGCGGCACGTTCATGAAACGCGCGAGGAGGATCGTGCGGACGCAATCCGGGGAAAAGGAGTAAAGACAGTCAACCGCCTTCCATGCGGATTGATATCGCAAATACCGCAAATGACAGATACTATCCCAACCGAGGTGCATGAAGAGGCCGTTAAAGCAAAACGGCATATGCCGGCGTGGCTGGAGATGGTCCTGACCGTCCTGGTCGCCGTGATCATAGCGCTCGCCGTGCGCGTGTTCGTATTCGAGATCACCAGGGTGGACGGGCCCTCGATGCAGCCCACGCTCCACACGGACGAACAGATCCTGGTGAACAAGCTGGCCTACGCCTTCGGCGCGGCGCCCAAGCGCATGGACATCGTCATCTGCAGATACCCGGGGAGCGACGTGCATTACGTAAAGCGCGTGGTCGCCCTCGGGGGAGAGACCGTGTCCGTCGTGAACGGGCGCGTGCACATAGACGGCAAGCCGCTTACGGACGATCTTGGTACGGAGCCCGTCAGCGAATCGATGGAGCCGTACAGGGTGCCGGAGGGGTACGTTTTCGTGATGGGGGACAACCGCAACGACAGCCTGGACAGCCGGCAGGAAGGGCCCATCGCCCTTTCGGAGATTATCGGCCGCGCCACGGCGGTCGTATGGCCGCTGGACGCGATCAAGTGGCTGGGCTGATTATTGGGGGAGTGGTTCAACGTGGAAAAACTGTATACCGGGACTTTCGACAGCCCTGTGGGGCGGCTCTGCCTCGCCTGGACGGGCCGCGGCCTGTTGCGGCTGGACTTTGGGCCGCAGCGGATCGAACGGCTGCTCGGCGGCGGGGCGTTCGCCGCGGAGGACAGGGAACTGCCGCCTGAGTGGGACGGGGAACTCCGCCGGTATTTCGGCGGCGAACCCATGCGCTTCACGATACCGCTCGACCTCAGGGGGACGGCGTTCGAGCGCGAAGTCTGGGCGGCGCTGCAGACCATCCCCTACGGCCGGACGCAGACCTACGCCAAGGTCGCGGCGCAGATCGGTCGGCCGGGCGCCGCGAGGGCTGTCGGCGGGGCGAACGGGAAGAACCCCGTCTCCGTCGTCGTGCCCTGCCACCGCGTGGTGGCCGCTGATTCGCTGGGTGGATACGGCGCGGGGATCGGGATTAAGCGCGCCCTGCTGGACCTCGAGGCGCGAGGCGCGGCCGAGGGATACGTTGTCTAGGGAGGGAAAGATATGCTCACAGCCAGGAATTATATAATCGCCGCCGCGTTCGGCCTAATCGCCGGGTTCGTCGGGTTCATGCTCCTGCAGGGCGAAAACAGGGAGACCTGGAGCGCGCTGCTACAGGGCGCCGTCATCGGGCTGGTCGGGGCGGGCGGGTACCTGTACGGGCAGTACAACCGCTCGCGGCACAGCCAGAAGCAGTCGAAGGCGAAGATGAGCAAGAAGCAGATGAAGCGGGCACAGAAGAGGAAGTAAATTCAAAGATTACATTTTAAGAGGATGCTGTTTAACCATTAGCGTTTCCATTGTTGTATGTCATATGATCTGGAGAATTTAGATGATTACAACGTTAGATGCTCAACCACAGGAGTGGATGGAAGGTGATGCAAACGTCTTCCATACTATTGGAGCATGTCATTTCCTTAATGAGGAACATATTGAGTATTGGATTATAAGCTTATTCCTAGAAATAAAAATGGCATGTATGTTAAATGGGCTGGTGGAAGGCGAAAAGCTTACACAAGAGAACATTTTATCGATAATTGCTTAAGACATACAAATGAAATTGACTTTAAAGTCAATTGTATTTCCACAAATGAAGGGGACATGAGCTGGTTTGCATGGGCCTTTTATATGCAAAATAGAAGTTTAGTTGAACAGAAAACAGATGATAAGAATAGAAATTGCTTAGTATTCCAAATAAATGAAAATAATCACATATCTTTTCCGGTACTTCGTGCAGGTTATTTAATCTGGTGCTTCAATGCTATAAGGGACATGTGCCAAAGAAGTAGTGGTAATGTCGACTGATGAGAAGAAAGCCTTGCTTGCAAGCAAGCGACGTTGCGCCGAACTTCAAGCTTTGGTTATTTATACGGACGGGGTGAGCAGATGGAAAGATTAGCGAATATTGAAGCTGTACAAAGAATGCAGGACTATATTGGGGTCTGTAAATAGTTTTGTGCTT
>DCTV01000009.1:17209-39961 GCA_002329665.1 Christensenella sp. UBA1431 | reverse complement strand
ACGCCCAAGGAGATCGACGAGCTGGTCGAGGACTGCGCGGACCTCGTCGCCGATTCGATCAACATGGCGCTGCACGAGAGCGTTTCGCTCGAGGACGTGCGCCGGTTCATGTCATGAACTGACGCGCGCGTCAAAAGGCCTCATTCCTCCAAGGACGTTGGGAGATCGCAAGCCTGACGACAAGCGCTACTCCATCCGTGGGGGTATGGGGGCCGCAGCCCCCGTCTTCAATCCGATCTGGCGACATGCGCGTCAGAACGGGGAAGAAACGCGCCTGGAGCGCGTTTCAACATGCCAGAGAATCCGAGGCAAACCGAAGGTTGGACTCGGCGTAACGGCATACTGCCCCTCGTGTTCGAATAGATTGAATACGAAAGGGCAAGTGATGCCGATGAGAAGGAACGCGAGCGTTCGGAGGCTGCGGGCGAAGCGGGCGGCCATTGCGCTGCTGGTGCTGGCGGCGCTGCTGTTCTCCTTCGTTAAAAGCTGCGGCGCGCCCGCGCAGGACGAAGGCGGCATCTACGTGACCCTGGACGCAGGGGACGCGCAGGGCGAAGACGCGCAAACTTCGGACATGCTGCTTGGCTGGATCGGCCAAACCATCCTGACGCCGCAGCTTCTGATGTCGGCGGGCATGCCGGTGCTCTCGGGCATACCCACCGACACGACCGCGTCCTGGCAGGGCGAGGCCGCGATGGAGGCGATGGCCGGCATCGACCACGAAGACATCGATCCCGAGGTGGGCGACGACATCAAGATCGAACTGACCAACCTCGATCCCGGGGATTACACGATACCGAAACTGGCCGGAAGCGGGCCGCAGATACTGATCTACCACACGCACACCTGCGAGGCCTATACGCAGACCGCGTCCGATGCGTACGTGGCCACCGGCAGCTGGCGCACCAACGACCAGTCCAAGAGCGTGGTGCGCGTCGGCGACGCCCTTGCGACAGAACTGAGGAAATACGGTTTCAACGTCATACACGACAGGACGGACCACGAGCCGCCCAAGCTGGGCACGGCGTACGAGCGCTCGCTGGTCACGATGCAGGCGTACAAGAAAAAATACCCGAACCTGAACATCTTCATCGACCTTCACAGGGACGCGTATTCGTCCAAAAACGGCTCGGACGTCGTTACTGTCGACGGCAAGTCCGTGGCGCGCTTGATGTTGGTGGTAGGCACCGGGGAAGGCAAGACCGGGAACGGATTCAAGCAAAGGCCCAACTGGAAAGCGAACTACCAGCTCGCAAAGCTCATCACGGACCAACTCAACAAGACCAACCCCAGGCTGGCGCGGCCCGTCTGCGTGAAAACGGGGAGGTATAACCAGCACGTGTCCGATTCCTGCATGCTTATCGAGGTCGGGCACAACGAAAGCACGCTGGCCGAGGCGCTCAACGCGGTCCCGTATTTGGCAAAGACGCTTTCCGACGCCCTGAAACACGGCTGAGGCGCGCATCCGTTCCCCGAAATATGGTATAATGGCTCGTGTGCATAACACGATAACGGCGTACGGGGGATAGGGATGCGACCCATAGCTTTTTTCGATTCGGGGATCGGGGGGCTGAGCGTGCTGGCCGCCGCGAAGGAGCTGCTGCCCGGCGAGCGGTTCGTGTATTACGGCGACAACAGGCGCGCGCCCTACGGAGAACGCACGGCCGTGGAGATCTTCGATTACACGGTCGAATGCGTGCTGGAGCTGATGCACCTGGACATCAAGGCGCTCGTGCTCGCCTGCAACACCGCGACCAGCGTGACGGTGGAAACGCTGCGCTCTCGCCTCGAGATCCCGGTCATCAGCATGGAACCGGCGATCAAACCCGCGTTCGCGATGCGCAAAAAAGGGCGCGTCGCCGTGATGGCCACGCCGGCGACCCTGGACCAGCCGCGGTTTCTGAACCTGCTCCAAAGGTTCGACCCAAAGAGAAGCGCCCTCTTGCTGCCCTGCAGCGACCTGGTGGGGCTCATCGAGGAAGGGGACTTCGAGGCGCCAAAGATCGAGGCTTGTATCGAAGAAGTCTTCACGCCGCATGTGGGCGCAGCCATCGACGCCGTCGTGCTCGGGTGCACGCATTTCGTATTGGTGGAGGAGACGGTGCAGAGGGTCTGCCAAAGCCTGTTCCCGGGGGCGAAGACCGTGCACGGGAACGAGGGGACGGTGCGGCACCTCGCGCATGTCCTCGGGCAGCGCGGCCTTCTCGGCGAAGGCGCGGGGGAGGGCGGCGTCGAGTTCTATTCCTCCGGCGACGCGAACCGCCTCCGGGACATCTTTTTAAGGATCGCGGGCGCTAAGACCCGAACCTGAGCGGAAGCGTTCGATTTTTCGAGTTGTGGGGAGATTGCATGAAAAAATGTGGTCTCCCTTTTGTATTCACCCATTTTTTGGTTTTACTTTTCCGGCAGCCGGTGATACAATATATAGCGTTCCAATCAGACAACAACCACAATATATAGTTAGGAGGACGGGCGAATGAAGTTGAGCAAGAATGCGGAAACGGTCCTTGAGAGGCGGTATCTGACCAAGGACAAGCACGGCAAGCTTGTAGAAAGCATAGACGGCATGTTTCGCCGCGTGGCGGGGACCATCGCGGGCGCCGAGCATAATTTTATGAAAGGCGCAAATGCAGAGGAACTCGAAGAAGCGTTCTACGACCTGATGACGTCGCTCAAGTTCATGCCCAACTCGCCGACGCTGATGAACGCGGGCAAACCGCTCGGGCAGCTGGCCGCCTGTTTCGTACTGCCGGTGGCCGACAGCATGGAGGGGATATTCGATTCCGTCAAGCACGCGGCGCTGATTCACAAGAGCGGCGGCGGCACGGGCTTCAGCTTCTCGCGCCTGCGTCCGAGCGGCGCCGCGGTGCAGTCCACCGGCGGCATCGCGTCCGGGCCGGTGAGCTTCATGCGCGTGTTCAACGCGGCCACCGAAGCGGTAAAGCAGGGCGGGACGCGGCGCGGGGCCAACATGGGCATCCTGCGCGTGGACCATCCCGACATCCGCGAGTTCATCCAGTGCAAGAAGGACAACAGGGACCTGACCAACTTCAACATCAGCGTCGGGATCACCGAGGCGTTCATGAAAGCCGTAGAAAAAGGCCGGGAATACGCCCTCGTCGACCCTTCCACAGAGAAGGTGACCGGCAGGGAGAAGGCCCGAGAGGTGTTCGACCTGATCGTCGACATGGCCTGGAAAAACGGCGAGCCGGGGATCGTATTCCTCGACCGCCTCAACCGCGACAACGCGGTGCCCGGCGAGGGCGAGATCGAGAGCACGAACCCCTGCGGCGAGCAGCCGCTGCTGCCCTACGAATCCTGCAACCTCGGTTCGATCAACCTCGACGCGGTCACGGTAAAAAAAGGGACGGGCTACGAGGTCGACTACGAGGAACTCGGCCGCGTGGTCGCGCTGGCGACCCGTTTCCTGGACAACGTGATCGAGGTGAACAAGTATCCCCTGCCCGAGATCGAGGAAATGACCCGAAAGACACGCAAGATCGGCCTGGGCGTGATGGGGTTCGCGGACATGCTCTTCAAGCTCGGCATCCCCTACAACTCGGAAGAAGCTATCGCGGAGGCGGAGAAGGTGATGGGCTTCATCAAGCGCCGTTCCCGCGAGGCGTCGGCGGAACTCGCCAAGGAGCGCGGGCCTTTCCCGCTGTTCCCTGAGAGCACGCTCGCGGACGGGGAACCTGTGAGGAACGCCACCACCACCACGATCGCGCCCACCGGGACGATCTCGATCATCTGCGGAGCCTCCAGCGGCATCGAGCCGCTGTTCGCGGTGTCGTTCGTGCGCAACGTCATGGACGACGACAAGCTCCCGGAAGTGCACCCGTACTTCAGGCAGGTGCTCGGGGAGCGGGGGATCGAGAGCGACGAACTCATGCTTCGCATCGCCGAGGAAGGGTCGCTAAAGCATATCGACGAGATCCCCGAAGACATAAGGCGCGTCTTCGTCACGGCGCACGACATCACCCCCGACTTCCATATCCGCATGCAGGCGGCGTTCCAGAAACACACCGACAACGCCGTATCCAAAACGGTGAATTTCCCCAAAAGCGCGGCGCGCGAGGACGTGCGCGAGGTCTACCTAAAGGCGTTCAGGCTGGGATGCAAGGGCGTGACCATCTACCGCGACGGCAGCCGGGAAGCGCAGGTGTTGAGCACGGGCGCAGCGGAAGCGAAGCCGCAAACGGAGGAGGAAGGCGAAAAGCCCGCCGTTATTCAGCCGAGGCCGAGGCCCGAGGTCACGAAGGGAATCACGGAAAAGGTGCGCATCGGCTGCGGGAACCTGTACATCACGGTCAACTACGACGACCAGGGGATCTGCGAGGTCTTCACGAACCTGGGCCGCGGCGGCGGCTGCCCGTCGCAGTCGGAGGCGACGAGCCGCCTCGTGTCCATGGCGCTGCGTTCGGGGATGGACGTACATACCCTCATCGAGCAGCTCAGGGGCATACGCTGCCATGCGACGCTGCGGCAGAACGGGCTGAAAGTGCTCTCCTGCCCGGACGCCATCGGCCGCGTGCTCGAAAAGGTCATGCGGCAGATGCCCGACGTGGTCGAAGTCGCGCCCGAAGAGGGAAACCCCGTCAATGTCCGGAAGAGCGTTTACTGCCCCGATTGCGGGAGCCTGCTCGAACACGAGGGAGGTTGCGTGGTCTGCCGCGGCTGCGGATATTCCAAATGCGGCTAAAGACGGGTTTTACTGCGGAAAAACCTGTCGATAATTGAAACCCGAAAGGGGGTGCCTGCGTCAAAACTGGCAACGGGAACATTTTGCGGGGGGTGGGCTCCATCGATTGCGAGCGGTGCACAGAGCTCCTTGACGAATACTTTGGCGGCAAGCTGGACGAGGCTTCATGCGCGGCCCTGGAGGCGCACGCTTTAAACTGCTGGACATGCGCGTCGAAAATGGCGGAACACCGGCTGTATTTGGAACGCATGGCGCCGTTTCGCGTGCTGGAGGAACCGCCCGCCGGCTTCCGTGACGGATGGCTCCGGGCCGTCCGGGAGGAGAGGCAGCGCCGAAGGCGCGCGCGTTTCAGGATACAGGTAGCGTCCGCGGCGGCGGCGCTCATGCTGCTGGTGGGCGCCGGGTTTTTCCTCAGCCTCGCCAACGGCGCGCGGGGGAACGACGTCGCGGCGACCGTGCCGGAGGCGGTCGGCGCACAGCCGAACGCGATCACGCATTTGACCACGGTGCAGCCGGACAAGGGCATGGACGGTCTGGCCCTGCAGGCGACTGCGGCCGCCAAGGGCGCCGACGACGCGGCGGACTACGGCACGGCCGCCGGCCCTCAAAACGTCGTCCTGCACGTGGACGACGTGCATAAGACCATGGAGGAACTGCTCAGTCTCGCCGACAGGAACGGGATCGACGCGAGGCCGGTTGCGGCCGACGCCTGCGTGGTGGCGCTCGACCCGGCGGCGCGGCCGGTGATCGAGCCCTTCATCGCCCGCTATTCGGACAAAAAGCTGTCCGATGCCGGATCGCTCGTTTTGACGATCACGGTACGCAGCAAGAGCCACCCATCCCTGACGCCGGGATTCTGAAGGCACGCCGACATACGGTCGAGTGATTTTCGGTGGACAAACGACGCCGCCCGGTATTTTGGCGCGGCGTTTTTTCCGTTGAAAAAGCGGCGCCGCTTCAGCCACAATGAGAGAAACCGGAGGTTTGCGACGGCTTTTATCGCGATGGCAAGCCGGAGCTTCGGGCCCGGCGAACAAATTTTGATATTTCATTTTAAACCCGTATCTGATAAAATATTATTTAGTTTTTAAACGGACGGGTTCAGCCATCCGGCAAACAAGGCAAATTCAGGCCGTTTTTTGATAGGATCGGCAAATAATGAGGGGGATTCAGGTACATGAAGGACTATGAGGCGAAGGAGATCAGAAACGTTTGCGTGATCGGCCACGGCAGCGAGGGGAAAACCATGCTGGTCGAGGCCATGCTTTATAACGCCGGAGCAACGGACCGCATCGGCAGGGTCGAGGACGGTTCGACCACGACCGATTACGACCCGGAGGAGATCAAGCGCCAGATATCCATCAGCGCCGCGCTAGCACCCATCGAATGGCAGAAGCACAAGATCAACCTTATTGACGTTCCCGGCTATTTCGACTTCATCGGAGAACTGGCCGCGGGCCTGAAGCTCGCCGACGGCGCGGCGATCGTCGTAGGCGCCGTATCGGGCGTCGTCGTGGGCACGGAAAAGGCCTGGGACCACTGCCAGAAAGGCTCGGTGCCCAGGATGATCGTCATCAGCCAGCTGGACCGCGAGAACGCCGATTTCGACAAGGTGCTATCCCAGCTCAAAGACAGGTACGGCACCGCGATCACGCCTTTACAGCTTCCTATCGTGGAAGGCGGCGCTTTTACAGGTTACGTCGACCTCATCGACAAGGCCGCAAGGCTGTTTGACAAGAAAGGCAAGCTCAGGGACGCGGACATCCCCGGCGGCATGGAAGGCGCCGTGGAAAAGGCCCGCGAGGCGGTCATAGAAGCGGCCGCGGAAAACGACGACGAACTGCTCGAAAAGTTCTTCGGCGGCGAAGAACTCACCAAGGACGACATCCTGCTTGGCCTGCGAAAGGGCGTGTTGGACAACAAAGCCGTCCCGGTGGTCTGCGCGGTGGGTCCCCAGAACCTGAACGCGGGCGCCGTCGCCGACGTCATCGTCGCGTTGATGCCCTCGCCGGCGGACATGCCCCCCGTCGCCTGCAAGCACCCCAAAACGGGCGAGGCGGTGGAGGTGGCCGCGGACGCTGACGGGCCGTTCGCCGCCCAGGTGGTCAAGACGGTGGCCGACCCGTTCGTCGGGAAGCTGTCGATCTTCAGGATCTACCGGGGGACGCTCACGGCCGATACGCCGATGCACAATCCCGAGGCCGGCAAGAACGAGAAGGTGGGCACGCTCTATATCATGCGCGGGAAGAAACAGATCGCCGTGGACAAACTGCAGGCCGGGGACATCGGGGCGGTGGCCAAGCTGCAGTACACGATGACCGGGCATACGCTTTGCGACCCCAACAACCCCGTCGTGTTCGAGCCGGTCGAGTTCCCGAGCCCCAGCATCTCGCTGGCCGTTACGGCGAAGAAAGAGGGCGAGGAGGACAAGGTCTTCGCGGGGCTGCGCCGCCTCGAGGAGGAAGACCCGACGTTCAGGGTCGAAAAACAGATGGAGACCGGCGACATGCTCATGCAGGGCATGGGCGAACTGCATCTGGAGGTGCTGTGCCGCAGGCTGAAGAACAAGTTCGGCGTGGAAGCCGAACTCTCTGAGCCCAAGGTGCCCTACCGCGAGACGATCAGGAAGAGCGTGAAGGCCGAGGGGAAGCACAAGAAACAGAGCGGCGGGCACGGGCAGTACGGCCATTGCTGGATCGAGTTCGAGCCGATCGCCGACGAATCGGCCGATTTCGAGTTCCAGGACAAGATCGTCGGCGGCGTCGTCCCCAGGCAGTACATCCCGGCGGTCGAAAAAGGCCTGCGCGAGAGCATGGCCAAGGGAGTGCTGGCCGGTTACCCCGTCGTAGGCCTCCGCTGTACGCTTTACGACGGTTCCTTCCACAGCGTGGACTCGTCCGAAATAGCGTTCAAGACCGCGGCGCGCCTCGCGTTCAGGAAGGGCTGCGAGCAGGCCAACCCCGTGCTGCTCGAGCCGATCTACCACGTAGAGGTGCTCATCCCCGACGAGTACATGGGCGACGTAATCGGCGATATCAACCGCCGGCGCGGCCGCGTGATGGGCATGAACCCGAGAGACGGGCGGCAGGAGGTCGTCGCGGAGGTCCCGTTTTCCGAGATGTTCAGGTACGCCACCGACCTGCGCTCGATGACGCAGGCGCGCGGGTCGTTCACGATGCGGTTCGAGCGCTACGAAGAGGTGCCGGCCAACATCTCCGCGAAGGTCATCGAAAAGGCGAAGCAGGACATGGAGGACTCTGAATAGGATAGAATACGCGGATAACGGTTGAAAGACGGCGCCTGTAATGGACGCCGTTTTTCGTTCGCCGAAAACACGAAGGAGGAAAGCATGGACAAAGGCATAAGAAAAAAGCAGTCTTTCACTGGCTTGGGCCTGGTCTTCGGAACCGCGCTGGGCGCAGGGTTGAGCCTTATAATAACGGGAAACGTTTTGTGGAGCGGGATCGGGACCGCGGCAGGTCTGATCATCGGCGCCGCAATAGACAGTCATGTGAATAAGAAGAATAAGGACCAAAACATGGATTAAACGGAATTTCCAAAGGATTCCTCTTAGTATATAATGTATGGAGCAACGTACGCTGGTACATAGTTTCGTTTACTTTTCGGGGGATAAAAATGGGCGGACAATTCTATCTGGGCCTCGACATCGGGTCCACGACCGTGAAAGCGACGGTTCTGGACGATTGCCGGAATGTCCTTTTCCGGAGCTACCGGCGCCATTATTCCGATATACGCATATCCGCATGCGAAACGCTGGGAAACGCATTGCGGGAACTGGGGAACGTTTGCGTGAAAATGGCGGTCACCGGCTCGGGCGGGCTCGGCTTTTCCAAGTCGATGGGGGTCCCGTTCATACAGGAAGTGATCGCGGTCGCAAGGACCGTGGAAAAGTTCATACCCGAGACCGACGTCGCCATCGAACTCGGCGGCGAGGACGCGAAGATCACGTATTTCGGGCAGGGCATGGAGCAGCGGATGAACGGCGTTTGCGCGGGCGGCACGGGCGCGTTCATCGACCAGATGGCCCTGCTGCTGCAGACGGACGCCGAGGGGCTGGACGCGCTGGCCGCGAAAAGCAGCGTCATCCACCCGATCGCATCGCGCTGCGGGGTGTTCGCCAAAACGGACATACAATCGCTCCTGAACCAGGGCGCGTCCAGGGAAGACGTCGCCGCGTCCGTGTTCCAGGCCGTCGTGAACCAGACGATCGGCGCGCTCGCCTGCGGGCGGCCGATCCGGGGGAACGTGGCTTTTCTGGGCGGTCCGCTGCATTTCCTGCCGCAGCTCAGGCGCCGGTTCGTCGAAACGCTGAGGCTCACCGGCGACCAGGCGATCGCTCCCGACGACGCGCAGTACTACGCCGCGCTGGGGGCGGCCTATCTCGTTAAAAAGGACGGCGCGGCAAGGGCCTGCTGTCTTTTGGAGGTCATCGAGCGCCTGCACGCGCTCCCGGCGGGCGGCGCGCTGGACGCGAACGTCCTCAGGCCGCTGTTCAAAGACGGCGGCGAGCTTCGGCGGTTCAGGGAACGCCACGAAAGGGCGTCGGTAAAGAAGGCGGACCTCGCCTCATATCGCGGGAAAGCGTACCTGGGCATCGACGGCGGCTCGACGACCACCAAGGCGGCGCTGATCGGCGAAGACGGGGCGCTGCTGTATTCGCGCTACGAGAGCAACAGCGGCGAACCCGTGGACATCGCCGTGACGATACTCAGGGACCTGTACTCAAGGCTTCCCGCCGGCGTCACGATCTCAAGCGCCGCCGTCACCGGATACGGCGAAGACCTTTTGAAAGCCGCGCTCAGGGCCGATACGGGCGAGGTAGAGACGATGGCGCATTACAAGGCCGCCGCAGCTTTCTTGCCCGGCGTCGAGTTCATCCTCGACATCGGCGGCCAGGACATGAAAGCCATCCGCATCAAAGGCGGCGTGATCGACAGCATCATCCTCAACGAGGCCTGTTCGTCCGGCTGCGGGTCGTTCGTCGAAACGTTCGCCCGTTCCCTCGGGGTCAGCGTGGAGGAGTTCGCTAAGTTGGCGGTCTCGTCGAAACGGCCCGCCGACCTCGGCAACCGGTGCACGGTTTTCATGAACTCGAAGGTCAAACAGGCGCAGAAGGAAGGCGTATCCGTCGCCGATATCTCCGCCGGGCTCTCCTATTCCGTCGTCCGCAACGCCCTGTACAAAGTCGTCAAGATCAAAAGGCCCGAAGACTTCGGCGAAAAGATACTCGCGCAGGGCGGCACTTTCCTGAGCGACGCGGTCCTTCGCGCGTTCGAGATCGAAACGGGCCGCGAGGCGGTCCGCCCCGACATCGCGGGCCTGATGGGGGCCTACGGCGCGGCGCTGATCGCCAAGGAGAGGGCGGTGCCGGGCAGGGCGTCGTCCCTGCTTTCGGCGGAGGAACTCGCGCGCTTCGGGTACAGCAAGTCGCACAGGCACTGTAAGGGGTGCGGAAACCGCTGTTTCCTCACGGCGATGCATTTCCCTAACGGCAGGCAGTACGTTTCCGGCAACCGGTGCGAGCGCGGCGCAGGCCTACCGCGCGCCAAGAAGGAAAGCGTCCCCAACCTCTTCGACTACAAATGTAGGCGCCTCTTCGGCTACCGTCCGCTCCCTTCCGAAAAGGCCCACAGGGGAACGGTCGGCGTTCCGCGCGTGATGAACATGTATGAGAACTACCCGTTCTGGCACACGTTCCTCACCGGCCTGGGCTTTCGGGTCGTGCTGTCCCCGAAGTCGGACAAACACGTCTACGAAAAAGGCCTGGATTCCATCCCGTCCGAAGCGATCTGCTACCCCGCGAAACTGGCGCACGGGCATATCATGAGCCTGATCGAACAGGGGATACGCTTCATATTCTATCCCTGCGCCGTGTTCGAGCTGAAGGAATTCAAGGAGAGCGACAACAACTTCAACTGCCCCGTGGTCGCAGGGTATCCCGAGGTCATCAAGATCAACATCGACGACCTCCGGCAAAAGGGCGTCACCTATATGCGGCCCTTCATCTCCTTCAGGGAAAAAGCGAAGATGAAGGCGACGCTGCACGACTGTTTCGAGGCTTTCGGCGTGACGAAAAAAGAGATCGACTCAGCCGTGGACCTCGCCTATGCGGAAGCGGACCGGTACAGGGCGGACATACGCCAAAAGGGCGTGGAGGCCCTCCGGTACATCGAGGAGCACGGGATACGCGGTATCGTCGTGTGCGGGCGCCCTTACCATACGGACCCCGAAGTCAACCACGGGCTCGCGGAACTCATCACCGCCGAAGGCATGGCGGTGTTCACCGAGGACAGCGTCGCCCACCTGGGGACCGTGCCCCGGCCGCTGAGGGTCAAGGACCAGTGGGCCTACCACACGCGGCTGTACGCCGCGGCGTCGTTCGCGGCCGGGAGGGAGGACCTCGAGCTCGTCCAGCTCACCTCGTTCGGCTGCGGGCTCGACGCCGTGACCGGCGACCAGGTGGCCGAGATACTGCAGGCGCGCAACAGGATATACACGCTCATCAAGATCGACGAGGGCAGCAACCTCGGCGCGGCGCGTATACGCATCCGTTCGCTGAAGGTGGCCGTGGAGGAGCGCGGGCGCACGCGGGAGGAGGCGGGGCGCGCGCCGGTAGAAGAGGCCTTTGGGCCGAGGCTGTTCACCCGCGAGATGAAAAAGCGCCACACCATCATTGTCCCGCAGATGTCCCCGGTGCATTTCCAGTTCCTGGAGGTGGCGTTCCGCTCCTCGGACTACGACCTCGTGATCCTGCCGCGGGTCGACAAGGACGCGGTGGAAGAGGGGCTCAAATACGTCAACAACGACGCCTGCTATCCCTGCATCATCACGACGGGCCAGCTGATGCAGGCGCTCAAGAGCGGGAGATACGACCTTGACAACGTGTCGATCCTGATGTCCCAGACGGGCGGGCCCTGCCGGGCGACCAACTACATCGCGCTGATCCGCAAGGCACTGAAGGACGCGCATATGGAGCAGGTCCCCGTGATCGGCCTGAGCGTGCAGGGGATCGAAAAACACCCGGGCTTCTCTATAGGCAACGCCCTTTTGAAACGGGCGATGCTGGCCATCAACTACGGCGACGTGCTGATGCAGGTCCTTTACCGCACACGGCCGTACGAGGCGGTGGAGGGTTCCGCCAACACGCTCTACGAAAAATGGGTGGAAAAAGCCAAGCTGAACGTGGCCGACGGCCGCCTTGTCCGGTACAACAAAAACATCCGGGCAATCGTGAAAGAGTTCGACCAGCTTCCCCTCCTCAACGTCAAAAAGCCGCGCGTCGGGCTGGTGGGGGAGATCCTCGTCAAGTTCCACCCGGACGCGAACAACCGGATCGTCGACATCGTGGAGGCCGAGGGCGGCGAGGCCGTGATGCCCCCCCTCGTGAACTTCTTGCAGTACTGCACCTACAACATCAAATTCAAGGCGCGCTACCTTCAGGGGAAAAGGATCGCCTGGCTCTCGGGGCAGGTCATCCTCTACGCGATACGCCGCTTCCGGCACGCGATGGTCCGCGCGTTCAGGAAGAGTAAGCGCTTCCAGGCGCCGCTGCCCATCGCAAAACTCGCGAAGATGTCGTCGAGGATCGTCTCGCTGGGCCTGCAGGCCGGCGAAGGCTGGCTGCTCATCGCCGAGATGCTCGAACTGATCGAACACGGCGTCGAAAACATCATCTGCATGCAGCCGTTCGCGTGTCTCCCCAACCACATCACGGGACGCGGGGTCATCAGGGAACTCAGGCGCATGTTCCCGGGGTCCAACATCATCGCCGTGGACTACGATCCGGGCGCGAGCGAGACCAACCAGCTCAACCGGATCCGGCTGATGATGTCCAACGCGAAGTAGCTCCGCCGGCGTGGCAGAAAATGGCCTATAAAACGATTGCCGGACCGAAAGGGGTTTGGTGCCGGCCGGGGCAAAATATATTTGCCTTGAAAATAGGCTTATGGTATACTCTTATGGGAAAAAATTCACACTTCCGCACGGCCCCTCTCTCCTGTCCCATAACGGATCGAAGGGGAAAACCTGCGGAAGGAGGACACACAAGGAGGAAACGTATTGTCCATTATTTCCATGAAACAGCTTTTGGAAGCGGGCGTGCATTTCGGGCACCAGACCCGCCGCTGGAACCCCAAGATGGCGGAGTACATCTTCACCGAGCGCAACNNCATCTACATCATCGATCTGCAGAAGACCGTGCGCATGATCGAAACGGCCTACAACTTCGTACGGGATCTTACGCTCGAAGGCAAGAGCGTCCTCTTCGTCGGCACGAAGAAGCAGGCGCAGGAGTCCATCGAGGTGGAAGCCAAGCGCGCCGGCATGTTTTACGTCAACCAGCGCTGGCTGGGCGGCATGCTCACCAACTTCAGGACCATTCGCCAGCGCGTGGCGCGCCTAAACCGCCTGGAAGCGATGGAACACAACGGCGGATTCGAGTCCCTGCCCAAGAAGGAAGTCATCAAGCTGCGGCTGGAGCGGGATAAGCTCGAGAAGAACCTGGGCGGTATACGCGAGATGGACCGTCTCCCCGCCGCGCTGTTCGTTGTCGACCCGCGCAAGGAGCGCATCGCGATCGCGGAAGGGCGCAAACTCGGGATCCCCATCATCGCCATCGTGGACACGAACTGCGACCCGGACGAGATCGACTACATCATCCCGGGCAACGACGACGCGATCCGCGCGGTGAAGCTCATCGCCGGGAAGATGGCGGACGCCGCGATCGAAGGCCGCGAAGGCCTGCAGGAGGACGACGGCGGAGAAGAACAGGAAGCCGGGGAGGCATTGTCGTCGTAAGGGCAAGGCCGGCGTCATATAGAACACACGATACCGGGAAAGCGGCGGCGCCGGGCCGGGACAGGCCCGCGAAACCATGCTTTCCAGGTGATTTGCATTATAGGAGGACTGACCAAATGGTAACGGCAGCAAGCGTAAAGGAACTGCGCGACAAGACCGGCGCGGGGATGATGGACTGCAAAAAAGCCCTCGTCGAGACCGGCGGCGACATGGACAAAGCCGTGGACCTGCTCAGGGAAAAGGGGCTGGCCGCCGCGGCCAAGCGGGCCGACCGGATCGCCGCCGAAGGCGTCGTGGAGTCCTATATACACATGGGCGGGAAGATCGGCGTGCTCGTGGAAATAAACTGCGAGACCGACTTCGTGGCCAGGACGGACGAGTTTAAGGAACTCGCACGCGACGTCGCGATGCAGATCGCGGCTTCGAGCCCGAAGTTCATCTCGCGCGAAGAGGTCCCGCAGGCGGAGATAGAGAAAGAGAAGGAGATCCTGCGGGCGCAGGCCATCAACGAGGGCAAACCCGAGAAGATCGCCGACAGGATGGTCGAAGGCCGCATCGGCAAGTATTATAAAGAAGTCTGCCTGATGGAGCAGCCGTTCATAAAGGATACCGACATGACCGTGACCGACCTGATCAACGAAAAGACGGTGAAGATCGGGGAGAAGATCAGCATCCGCAGGTTCGCGCGTTTTGCACTGGGCGAAGGCCTTGATAAGCGCGAAGACAACTTCGCCGAGGAAGTCATGAACCAGACGGAGGGAAAATAGCACGAATCAGCCGGGGGAATGCCGCACAAGAGGTGTTCCCCTATTTTTTAGGTCAGGGGGAGTTCGCATGCCGCAAAAACCCAAGTATTCCCGCGTCGTGCTCAAGATCAGCGGGGAGGCGATGGCCGGGAAAGGCGGGTACGGCTTCGACCAGCGCCTCATCGCGCAGATCGCCGGGGAGATCATCGAACTCGCGCAGGCCGGGGTAGAAGTCGGCATCGTCGTGGGCGGGGGAAACATCTGGCGCGGGCGCGAAGGCGTCGGGATGGACCGCGTCACCGCCGACCATATGGGGATGCTGGCCACGGTGATAAACGCCCTGGCGCTGCAGGACGCCATCGAACAGAACGGGATGCCCACGCGCGTGATGACGGCCCTCGAAATCCGGCAGATCGCCGAACCGTACATCAGGAGGCGGGCGGTCCACCACCTCTTAAAAGGCCGCATCGTGATCTTCGCCTGCGGCACCGGCAATCCCTATTTCTCGACCGACACCACCGCGGCGCTGCGGGCGGCCGAGATCAACGCCCAGGCGATCCTGCTCGCCAAAAACGTGGACGGGGTCTACGACAGCGACCCGAAGGCGAACCCGAACGCCAAAAAAATCGACAGGATCGGCTATAAGGAGTTCATCGCCAAGGGGCTGGCGGCGATGGACACGACGGCGATCGCCATGTGCATGGAAAACCGCATCCCCGTCGCCGTTTTCGCGCTTTCAAAACGGGGAAACATCATGCGCGCCGTCATGGGCGAGAACACGGGCACGCTCATCGGATAGAGGCCTTTTGGCGCCGGTTGAAAAAGACGGGGAAATTTTATACAATGTATATGAATTTCGAAGGAGGTTGTTGCGTTGTGGAGTACGAAGTAATCAGTCAGGCAAAAGAAAAAATGACAAAGACCGTATCTGTATTATCACGCGACCTGGCTACGCTCAGGGCCGGCCGGGCGACCCCCCAGGCGCTGGACAGGATCATGGTCGACTATTACGGTACGCCCACGCCCATCAACCAGGTGGGAAACATCTCGGCTCCGGAACCGAGGCTGCTGGTGATCGCGCCCTGGGACCCTTCGATGATCACGGCGATAGAAAAAGCGATACAGAAATCGGACCTGGGCATCAACCCGGCCAACGACGGCAAGCTCATCCGCCTGATCTTTCCCGAACCCACGCAGGAACGGCGCAGGGAACTCGTCAAGATCGTGAAGAAAAAGGGCGAAGAAGCCAAGATCGCCACGCGGTCCATCCGGCGCGACGCGAACGAACGTCTGAAAAAGCAAAAAAAGGAAAGCATCATTACTGAAGACGATTTAAAGGACTTCGAGAACCTGGTCCAGGAAGCCACGGACGAAAACATCAGGGAGATCGACAGGATCGTCGCCGAAAAGGAAAAGGAGATCATGGAGGTCTGATCGTGGGAGCACCGGACTGCACCGGACTGCCCCTTAACGAAGCGGAAGAAAGGCTTTTTGCGGCCGGTTACGGTGTCGCCGTCGTGCGCCTGGAAGGCTTTCGCGCCCTGCCGGGCGCGGACGGTTTCTGCGTCGTGCGCCAGCGGGAAACCGCAGGGCCGCCGAACGGGCCGTCGGTCGAACTGACCGCATGCAACTTCAAAAGGGAACCGGACCATGAATCGTAAAGACAGCCGTCCAAGGCCTGAGCGGTCTTGGACGCTTTGCTAACACCGTGCTAAAGGAGACCGGCGTTGCGTATACATGAGCATAAACGGGAGCCGCAAAACAGGCCGGGGTTGGACCTGTCGGGGCTGGACCTAGCCAAACTGCCGCGGCACGTCGCCATCATCATGGACGGCAACGGCAGGTGGGCCAAAAAGCGGGGCCTTCCGCGCTCGCTCGGCCACCGCGAGGGCGTGAAGACCGTGAACAGGATCGTGCGCATCGCGTCCGACCTGGGCCTGAAGGTACTTACGCTCTACGCTTTTTCGACAGAGAACTGGAAGCGGCCCGAAAAGGAAGTGGGCATACTCATGGACCTGCTGGTGGAGTTTCTGACCAACCAACTCGAAGAACTCCACCGTAACGGGGCCAGGCTCATCGTCATCGGCGACTACAAAAGCCTGCCCGCGCGGGTGGTCGGCGCGGTCGACGCGGCCGTGGAAAAGACGCGGGGCAACGACGGGCTGATCGTGAACATCGCGCTCAACTACGGCGGCCGGGGCGAACTGGTGCAGGCGGTGAAGGCGCTGGCCGCAGAGGTAAAGGAGGGGCGCCTCGACATCGGCGGCATCGACGAAAATACGCTTTCCAGGGCCCTGTTCACGCGGGACATCCCGGACCCGGACCTTATCGTCAGGACCAGCGGCGAAATGCGGCTGAGCAATTTCCTGCTCTACCAGGGGGCGTACGCCGAACTCTATTTCACGCCGGTGCACTGGCCCGACTTTACCGAGCAGGATTTCGTGGATATGCTGGCGGAGTACCAGTCCCGCGGCAGGCGCTTTGGCGGCCTGTAATTCTGGACCGGAAGGAGAAAGGCCTTGATCGTCACGCGCTTGATCGTGGGAGTCATATCCGCGCTCGTTCTCCTGTTTGCGCTGTTTTTCAGCGAATGGACGTTCTACGCCGTCCTCGTCGCGGCTTCGTTCCTTTCCATCTGGGAGATGTACGCGGCCCTGCAGCGCGTGGGCTACCGCCCCCTGCGCTGGACCGGCCTGGTCTTTTCCGTCCTCATTGTCCCCGCCGGGTATTTCGGCGGTATGGAAGCGGTACTCGCCCTGCTCGCGATGCTGGGCTTCGCGTCGATGGCCCACCGGCTTTTCCATCCTGAATGTACGCTGAAAGACATCCTGTCCTCCGTGTTCACCCTGTTTTATATCGGAATCCCGTTCATACTGATTTTTTTCACGTTCCGGCTCAGGCCTGAGGCCTACGGGCTTTTGGCCGTGCTCACCACCATCGCGTGTTCGCTCAATTCGGACGTTTTCGCGTTCTTTGCGGGGACGCTGTTCGGGCGCCGCAAGCTGTCGCCCGAAATAAGCCCCAACAAGACGGTGGAAGGGAGCGCGGGCGGCGTGATTGGCAGCGTCCTGACAGGCGTCGTGCTCTGTTTGTGGGTGCAGCGCATCTGGGGGCTGTCCATCGAGTTGGAACATTTTATCGTCCTTGGCGTCCTTTGTTCCGTAACGGCGCAAACGGGAGACCTCGTCGCGTCGTCCGTCAAGCGCATGGCCGGCATCAAGGATTTCGGGACCCTGTTCCCGGGACACGGCGGCATGCTGGACAGGATCGACAGCATACTGTTTACGGTGCCGGTCGTGTTCGTTTATTATAAATACATCATCCTGGGATAAAGAGGTATGAAATGATCCGCATCGCAGTATTGGGCAGCACGGGTTCCGTGGGGACGCAGGCGCTCGAGGTGATCGACAGGCACCCCGGCAAATTCAGCGTCGCAGCGCTCACGGCCCACTCCAACGCCGAGCTCCTCATCGGGCAGGCGCATAAATACCGGCCGGCCTTCGTCGGGCTGACGGCGGCGAAGGACGAAAAGGCGGTAAGGGAGAGGCTGCCTTCGGGGACGGCGCTTTGCGTGGGCGAAGACTGTCTCGTGGAAGCGGCGGCCCTCGAAGAGGCCGATGCGGTGCTGATCGCGACGGTGGGCTTCTCCGGCCTGCCCCCGCTGATGCGTAGCATACAAACGGACAAGCGCATCGCGCTGGCCAACAAGGAGTCGATCGTGTGCGGCGGGAGCGTCGTGATGTCGGCGCTGAAGGAGTACGGCCAGCGCATCTACCCGATCGACAGCGAGCATTCGGCGATCTTCCAGTGCATGGAGGCGTTAAGCGACGAAAAGGCTCTTTCGCGCATCGTTCTCACGGCCTCGGGCGGGCCTTTCAGGAACACGCCCGCGGAACAACTCCACGGCATCACGCCCGGGCAGGCCGTCCGCCATCCGAGGTGGAACATGGGCAAAAAAATTTCGGTGGACTCGGCCACGCTGATGAACAAGGGCTTCGAGGTGATCGAAGCGCACTGGCTCTTCGGCGCTCCCGTGGACGCGATCGACGTCGTGATCCACCCGGAGAGCATCGTGCACTCCCTCATCGAGCTGAAAGACGGGTCCGTGCTCGCGCAGCTGGGCATGCCCGACATGCGCGTCGCGATCCAGTACGCGCTGAGCCACCCGGAACGCCTGGAGTCGGGCGTTGCCCGGCTCGACCTCATTGCCCTCGCCAGCTTGCATTTCGAGGCGCCGCAGGAAGAGAAATTCCCGTGCCTCGGCCTCGCGTACGAGGCGCTCAGGGCGGGCGGCGTGATGCCCGCCGTGCTCAACGCGGCCAACGAAGTCGCCGTGGACCTGTTCTTAAACGGGCGCATCGGGTTTACGGATATACCGCGCACGATTGAATATGCTATGTCAAGGGCGCCGGGCGTCCCCCTGCCTTCGCTCGACGACATCTGCCAGGCCGACGCCGTAACGCGCGCGTTCCTTTATAACCGGCACGCGGCGGCGCCGGGCGGAAAGGAATAACGGTTAATGTTTCAAACGATATGGTCGATCCTCGTCGCCATCCTCGTGATCGGCGTGATCGTGATGGTCCACGAACTGGGCCATTTCCTCACGGCCCGCCGGCTGGGCATACGGGTGCGCGAGTTCGGGATCGGGATGGGCCCCAAGCTCAAGAAGTGGGAGCGAGGCGGCGTCATATACTCGCTGCGCCTTTTTCCCGTAGGCGGCTTCGTTAATTTCTACGGCGAGGACGAGGACATCGACGACCCGCGGGCCTTCAACCGGCAAAAGCCGTGGAAGCGCCTTCTGAGCATCGCCGCCGGCCCGATCGCCAACATCTTCCTCGCGTTCCTCATCACCATCGGGCTTTTGATGATCGTGGGGGAGACCGTGCCCGTCGTCCAGAACGTAATGGAGGGCTATCCGGCGCAGGCCGCGGGGCTGCAGGCCGGAGATCGCATTGTGGCCGTGGACGGCGCGCACGTGAACTTCGCCAGCGAAGCGAAGCTCCGCATCCTCGAGAACACGGACGAAACCGTGCTGCTCACCGTCCAGCGCGGCAGCGCGACCACCGACTATGAGGTGGGCTACAAGCAGGACGCGGAGACCGGCATATCTCTTGTCGGCATCAACTTCGAGCAGACGCCGCAGACATTTGGCTTTTTCGAGGCCATAGGCCTTTCGTTTTCGTGGATCGTGTTCATCACCCAGCAGATGTTCTCCCTGTTGGGCGGCCTCCTGACCGGGACGCAGAGCACCGCGTCCATCGTCGGACCGGTGGGGACCATCTCGCTCATCGGCCAGAGCGCGCAGATAGGACTGTATTCGCTGTTGAGGCTGGGCGTGCTCATTTCCATAAACCTCGGGATATTCAACCTGCTGCCCCTGCCTGCGCTGGACGGCTCGCGCATCGTTTTCATACTGGTCGAGATGGTGCGCGGCAAGCCTATTCCGCCCGAAAGGGAGGGTATGGTGCACTTCATCGGCCTGATACTGCTCATCGGGCTGATGGTGCTGGTGACCTATCAGGACATCGCCCGGCTGATAAGCGGGAACGGGGTGCTCGGATGACGCTGCGGGAACAGACCCGGCGCGTGCGCGTCGGAAGCGCGGACATCGGGGGCGGGGCGCCGGTCACCGTTCAATCCATGACCAACACGCCGACGGCGGATACGGAAAAAACGCTGGCGCAGATGCGCGCGCTGGAAGCCGCCGGCTGCGAGATCATCCGCTTCGCCGTGCCCGACATGGAGGCCGCCGCCGCCATAAAAGCGCTTCGCAAGGGGACGGGCCTTCCGCTGGTCGCCGACGTGCATTTCGACTACCGGCTGGCCATGACGGCCATGGAAAGCGGCGCGGACAAGGTGCGCATCAACCCCGGCAACATCGGGTCGAAGGGAAAAGTGCGCGAACTGGTGGCCTGCGCGCGGAACCGCGGGATACCCATACGCATCGGCGTGAACGGCGGCTCGCTCCCCAAACACATACTTGCCCGCGACGGCGGCCCGACGCCGCAGGGGCTGGTGGACGCCGCGCTGGAACACGTTGCCGTATTGGAAGCGTGCGGTTTTTATGATATCATAATTTCGTTGAAGGCTTCCGGCGTAGCCATGACCGTCGACGCGTACACGCGCATGGCCGAAACGGTATCCTACCCCCTGCATCTGGGGGTCACCGAGGCGGGGCACGCCGAAGCCGGGCTGATCAAGTCGGCCATGGGCATCGGCGCGTTGTTGCTGCGCGGCATCGGAGACACCTTGCGCGTGTCCCTCACCGGCGACCCGGTAAAAGAGGTCGCGGCCGGGCGGGAGATACTCACGGCGGCGGGCCTTCGGCGGTTCGGGCCGGAGATCATCAGCTGTCCCACCTGCGGCCGCTGCGGCTATGACCTCGAAAGCGCGGTGGTGGCCGTGCGCGAGCGGCTGAAGGGCGTTAACGCGCCCATCCGCGTGGCCATCATGGGCTGCGTGGTCAACGGGCCGGGGGAGGCGTCCGAAGCCGACATCGGCATCGCGTGCGGGAAGGACCGCGGCGCGCTTTTCAAGCACGGGAGCCTGGTCTGCACGCTCCCCATGGACGAACTGGTGGACACGCTTATAAGCGAAGTGCTTTCCTTAGCCAACACGGAAGGACAATGAGAAACCGTTATGCCGAATGAAAACGAACGCGGCCTCGCGCCGCTTATCGCCCGTGTCCTCGGGGATTCCCGGACCGACGCGCTCAGGCTGGAGCGCGTCAACGTTTGGCCCCGCCAAAAAAGGGCGGATATTTCTTTTTTTTGCGCCGAAGCGTTTCCAGAAGATGTCAAAAAGCGCCTCGAGGACGCGCTGCGCGGTCATTTGCCGGGCTTTGAGGACGTCCGTGTGGCCTTTCTGCCCGCGCAGACCCCGCCGCCTCCTCCCGAACCCGTTGTGAACGGCAGAAACGGCGCGCAGCCCGTGTATGAATTCGTAAAAATACCGGCGAACGGCAAATCCAGCGGTTGCTCGGGCGGGCTTCTGGCCGGGGAGCGCATCGAGTCGGCGCCGGCCGACATATCGGAGATCAACGAGGGCACCGGGCGGATCACCATACAGGGCAGGGTCTTAAGCGCTGAAAGCCGCGCGCTGAAAAACGGGAAGCGCATGCTGCGCTTTGATATGACCGACAACACGTCCTCCATCACCGTCAAGGTCTTCGAGCGTGACGACTCCTTCGACCGCGTGGAAGCCGCCGTGAAACCGGGAGCTTTCCTGTGCGTGCGCGGCGTCTGCAACGTGGACAGGTTCCTGCGCGAGCCGGTCGTAACCGCGCAGGACATCGAGAAGCGGGACAAACCGATGCGCCGGGACGATGCCTCCCAAAAGCGCATTGAGCTGCACCTGCACACCAAGATGAGCAGCATGGACGGGGTCACTGACCCCAAAGAGGCGGTCCGCCTCGCGCACGCGTGGGGACACAAGGCCATCGCCATCACCGACCACGGCGTGCTCCAGTCCTTTCCCGACGTGTATTCCGCAGCCAAAAAGCTTAATGGGTTCCGGGTGATATACGGCGTGGAGGCGTATCTGGCCGACGACACGCTGCCCATCGTGCGAAACGGCGACGACAGCCCGCTTACCGGGACGTTCGTCGTTTTCGACGTGGAAACGACCGGACTCAACCCGGCGGTAGACCGGCTGACCGAAATCGGGGCAGTGAAGGTGGAGGACGGCCGGGTAACCGAGCGGTTCCATACCTTCGTCGACCCGGGCATCCCCATTCCCACGCGCATCACCCAGATTACCGGCATCACACAGCGGATGGTGCAGGGCGCGCCGTCGCCCGGCGAGGCCATACGCAGCTTTGCGGACTTTGCCAGGGGCGCGTGCCTGGTCGCGCACAACGCCGGGTTCGACATGTCCTTCATCACGGCGGCCGGGCGGGAGCCTGGTATACGCTTTTCCCAGCCGGTGCTGGACACGGTCGCACTGGCACGCCAGCTGTGGCCGGGCTTGAAAAACTACAGACTGGAGACGCTTGCAAAGCACCTGCGCATCGACATGGGGCAGCACCACCGCGCCAGCGACGACGCGCACACCACCGCCGTCATGCTCCAGCACGCGCTGGCGCTTCTGCTGTCCCGCAACGCCAGGACCTTAAGCGACATAAACAGCCTTTTTTCGGGGGAAAAGTCGGTGCGCGACCTGCCCCTGAACCACGCCATATTGCTGGCCGCCACACAGGAAGGGATGAAGAACCTGTACCGGCTGGTTTCCATGTCGCACCTCGAGTATTTCCACTATAAGCCCCGCCTGCCCAAAACGGTGTTGGCCAAGTATCGGGAAGGCCTCCTTGTCGGGTCGGGCTGCGAGCAGGGGGAACTGTACCGCGCGCTGCTGCGCGGCGCCGACCAGGAAACGCTGCGCGGCATCTGCGCGTTCTACGACTATTACGAGATACAGCCGGTGGAAAACAACGCGTTTCTCATCCACAGGGGAGAGGTCGAGAATGAGGAGGCCCTGCGCGCCATCAAC
>DCTV01000009.1:0-17200 GCA_002329665.1 Christensenella sp. UBA1431 | reverse complement strand
AACCCGGAGGACGGGATATACCGGAAGATACTCCTGCACGCGCAGAAGCTGGACTCGGACAGCCAGCCGGGGATGTATCTCAAGACCACGGGCGAGATGCTCGAGGAATTCGCTTATCTGGGGGAGGAAACGGCCTTGGATGTGGTGGTTAAAGGCCCCGAGCGGGTGCTGGCGGCCGTTGAGCAGGGCGTTACGCCCTTCCCGCGCGAAGGGTTCTATGCCCCCAAGATAGACGGCGTGGACCAGGAGATACGCCAAAGCGCGTATGCCCGTGCGCGCGCCGTGTACGGCGACCCGCTGCCCGAGATTATCGAAAACCGCCTGGAAAAGGAGCTTGGATCCATCATAACGCACGGGTACGCCGTGCTCTACTCGATCGCGCAGAAGATGGTGCGGCAGTCGCACGCCGACGGGTATCTGGTCGGTTCGCGCGGCTCGGTCGGGTCCTCGCTGGTGGCGACGATGCTGGGCATCACCGAGGTCAACCCGCTCCCGCCGCATTACGTGTGCCCCGAGTGCAGGTTCTCGGATTTCGGCGTGGACAGGTCCCGCTACGGCGTGGGCAGCGACATGCCCGACAGGGATTGCCCGGCCTGCGGCGCGCCGCTCAAAAAGGACGGGTACGACATCCCGTTCGAGGTGTTCATGGGGTTTGCGGGCAACAAGGTCCCGGACATCGACCTCAACTTTTCCGGGGAGTACCAGGCGGCCGCGCACCGGCACATCGAGGACCTGTTCGGGAAGGACAGCGTGTTCCGGGCGGGCACGATCAGCACGATAGGCGAACGGATCGCCGAGGAGTTCGCGCGGGCGTACTGCGAACAGAAGGGCCTCGTGCCGTCGGGGGCGGAGATCCGCCGGCTCGCTAAGGGCTGCATCGGCGTGAAGCGCACGACGGGCCAGCATCCCGGCGGCATCATGATCGTGCCCCGCGACAAGGACATACTCGATTTTACGCCGCTCCAGCATCCGGCCGACGCGAGGGACACGGACATCGTGACCACGCATTTCGACTTCAACTGCCTGCACGACAACCTCGTGAAGCTGGACATGCTCGGGCACGACGACCCGACGATGCTGCGCATGCTCGAAGGCATAACAGGGGTCGACCCGCGTTCCATAAGGATGGACGATGAGGCGACCATGCGCATCTTTTCGGACGTGGAGCCTCTCAAAATCCATGCCGAGGACATCGGCTGCACGGTAGGGACGCTGGGCGTCCCCGAGTTCGGCACGCGGTTTGTGCGCCGGATCCTCGAGGAGACGCGGCCGACCACGATGGCGGAGCTGGTGCGCATCAGCGGCCTTTCCCACGGGGAGAACCTCTGGGTCGGGAACGCGCGCGAGCTGATACGGCAGGGGACGATCACCCTTTCAGAAGCCCTTTGCACCCGCGACGACATCATGAACCAGCTCATGCAGACGGGCATGGACGCAAAGACGGCGTTTGAGATCATGGAGTCCGTGCGCAAGGGGAAGGGCCTGACCAGGGAGATGCAAAAGGCGATGGCCGCCTGCGGCGTGCCCGGCTGGTTCATCGAATCGTGCCGGAAGATCAGATACATGTTCCCCAAGGCGCACGCGGCGGCGTACGTGATGATGGCCTTCAGGATCGCCTACTACAAGGTGCGCCACCCGATCGCGTTCTACGCAGCGTATTTTTCCGTGCGCGCCGGCGAGTTCGACGCCACGCTGATGCTCGGTCCCGCCGGACACATCGCGGGGCTGGTCGCGGAATACAAAAAGCGCGCCGCCGCCAACAGGCGCGAACAGAAGGTGCTGACCATCCTCGAGATCGTGCTCGAGATGAACCTTCGCGGGATCGCCCTCGTCCCGGTCGACATGGAAAGATCGGACGCCACGCGGTTTTTGATCGAGGACGGGGCCATACGCCCGCCGTTTTCCGCGCTGCCGGGCGTCGGGGAAAACGCCGCGAGGAGCCTGCAGGCCGCCAGGGACGTCCGGCCGTTCCGCTCGGTGGAGGACCTGCAATCGCGCGCGCGCGTCAGCCGGGCAGTCGTCGAGACGCTCAGGGCCCACGGGTGCTTCAGCGCCTTGCCCCAGAGCGACCAGCTGAGCCTGTTCTAGGGCCCGGGGGGAGGCGGCAGTCTTTTTTCCGCTCATCTCCTTGAATTCGTGCAAATTCCCCGGAAAAAATGAATATTTTTTACTAAAATCAGGCTTTTCGGGGAAGAATTCTCTTGTAAACCGGTGGTTTTTATGCTAACATATCTTATATTTGTAGGCTTTGGCGGCGTTTGCATGAGAAGAGTGGGTGAATAGCCCCACTCTTTATCATTAAACCATGCAGTAGGGGAGCGCCGTTTTTTGTGTGGAAAGGTCGGGAAGCAACTTGTCGAAAAAAATCGCGGGCGCGGTTCGCGCGATCATCGAGCCTGCCGTAACGGAACTGGGCTACGACCTGGTTGACGTGGAGTACAGGCGTGAGGCGATGGGCTACGTCCTGACGGTGTACATCGATAAGCGGGGCGGCGTCACGCTCGACGACTGCGAGCGCGTATCCGTTGCGCTTGACCCTCTGCTCGATGCGCACGATCCGGTTCCCGGCAGCTATTATCTGAGCGTATCCTCGCCCGGGCTGGACCGCCCGCTCAAAAACGACGCCGACCTTCAGAGGCATTTGGGGAAGATGGTGGACGTTCGGTTGTACAAACCTGTAGAAAGATGTAAAATCTTTGTCGGTACCCTGTTGGCTTTTGACGAAGGCACGCTCACGCTGACGGCCGGGGGGCGGGCGCGCACGCTGAACAGGCGTGACGTCGCCTGCATCAAGCCGTACATCGAAATATGAGTGAACCTGGGGGAGTATGGTATCATGAAAACCGATCTTATCGACGCACTGGACGCGATTGAGAAGGAACGACGGATCAATAAGGAGATACTGATCGAAGCGATCGAGTCCTCCCTGATTTCGGCCTACAAGCGGAATTTCGGCTCGACGGCCAACGTGAAGGTCAACCTTGACCGCGAAACGGGCGAAATACGCGTGTTTTCCTCCAAACAGGTCGTTGAGGAAGTGGAGGACGCCGCCGTGCAGATGTCCCTGGAAGAGGCGCAAAAGATCAACGAATACTACGAACCGGGAGACGTCATCGAGGAGGAGGTCACGCCCCAGTCCTTCGGCAGGATCGCCGCGCAGATCGCCAAGCAGGTGGTCATGCAGCGCATCCGGGAAGCGGAGCGGGGCGTAATTTTCGAGGAGTATATCGAGAAGGAAGACGAGGTCCTCACGGCCGTCGTGCAGCGCGTGGAGAAAAACAACGTCTACGTCGAGCTGGGCCGCACGGAAGGGCTGTTGTCCTCTTCGGACATGATCCCCGGCGAAAAATACAGCGTGAACGACCGCCTGAAGGTCTACGTGCTGGAGGTCAAGCGTACGAACAAGGGCCCGCAGGTCATCGTTTCCCGTACGCATCCGGGGCTGGTGAAGCGCCTGTTTGAGTTCGAGGTCCCGGAGATCCAGGACGGGATCGTGCAGGTCAAGAGCATCGCAAGGGAGGCGGGATTCAGGACGAAGATCGCCGTGTACTCCAACGACGATCAGGTCGATCCGGTGGGTGCCTGCGTCGGCCAGCGCGGGATCCGGGTAGAGAACGTCGTGCAGGAACTCAACGGCGAAAAGATCGATATCATAAAGTGGAGCCAGGATCCCGCGGAGTATATCGCTAACGCGCTCGGGCCGGCGCGCGTCATCATGGTCCACATCAACGAGCAGGAGAAGAGTTCCAAGGTCGTCGTCCCCGACAACCAGCTCTCGCTCGCGATCGGCAAGGAAGGGCAGAACGCACGGCTCGCCGCGAAGCTGACCGGTTGGAAGATCGACATCAAGAGCCATGCGCAGTCCCAGCGGACGCTGTTCGAGACCTTCGACGCCGGCGAAGAAGAGCCCGTCGATCCCTATCTGGAGAAGTTCGGCCTGGGAGCCGGGGAGGATGACGAATGAAACCGCGCAAGGTCCCCATGCGCATGTGCGTGGGATGCAAGACGATGAAACCCAAACGGGAGCTTTTCAGGGTCGTGGGCGGCGACGGGGACACGGCCGTTCTTGACAAGACGTCCAAGGCCCCGGGCCGTGGCGCGTACGTCTGCCCCGACGAGGGCTGCATGCACAAGGCGATGAAGGCGCGGGCGCTGGAACGCGCGCTGCAGGTGAAGGTCGACGAAACGCTGCTTGGGCAGTTTAAGAGGGAGATGGCCAGGCGTGAGCTGCAGCGAAAGAACATATAGGCTGCTCGGCCTCTGCGCGCGCGCGGGGCTGTGCAGGTGGGGCACGGAGGCGTGCCGTGAGGAACTGCGGCGCGACCGTTCCGAGGCCGTCGTTATTAGCGCGTCGCTCAGCGGGGACGCGCGGGGGAAACTCGCAGCGCTCTGCCGGGCGAAAAATGTCGCGCTCGTGGAGATCGAGGACGAGGGCGGCGTGTTGGGGAGGAGCATCGGGCGGCCGGGCGTGAAGGTGATGAGCATTCGGGACCAGCGTTTCGCCCTAAGGATAAAAGATTCAATCAAAAAAGATCAGGAAAGCCGGATTGGCGGGGGTGCATAAGCAAACATGTCGAAGATCAGAGTCTATGAATTAACCAGGGAGCTCGACAAACTTACGTCGAAGTTCTTTGAGGAGATCAAAGAGACGCAGTTGCAGTTGGGAGAACGCGTGCACGCGCTCAGGGACATGCAGGACCAGATGAAACAGGTTCAGGAGCAGCAGGAAAGAGCGTTGGCGCGGGAGGACGAGCAGGCATCCGTTCCCGGGAACGGGGAGGCCGCAACTGCATATCAGGAGCCCTCTGGGACATTCGAGGCGCCTTTGGAGCCGCGGCAGACGCCCGCAGGCAGGCAGACCCGCCAGCCGGCCGCGCGCCCGGAAGTGAGAGGGTTCCAGGAACGCGGCGCCGCCGGACGCCCGGCACAGGAGAGGCAGCCGGCGCGCGGCATGCCGGCCCGTAAACCCGGCAAAGGCAAGGTGATCAGCGCGCCGCTGCCGCCGGCACAGGGAAAAGAGAAAGTCAGCAACTACGACCCGAACCGCTCCGCCTATTCCAAGGAGAATCAGGATAAGAAGCCTCGTTCGAGGCGCACGCACAAGAAGAACCACGCGCCGATGGGCATGGACGAGCGCCTGTACGGCTCCAGGCGCCCGAAGCGCAAGTCCGCTCAGACCAAGACGCGCATAGAGCCTATCCACATCGAAAAAGCGGTGATAACGGCCGAGCGCGTGACGGTCAAGACCCTTGCCGAAAAGATCGGGAAACCGGCGGCGGACATCATAAAAAAACTCATGCTATTGGACGTCATCGCGACGATCAACCAGGAGATCGACTTCGACACCGCCACGCTGATAGCGTCGGAATACGGCATCACGCTCGAGCAAAAACTGGAAAAGACGTACGAGGAAGTGCTCATCGGCGAGTCCTCGGATGAAGACGATAAGGACACTGTCCCGCGCTCGCCCGTGGTCACTATCATGGGGCACGTCGACCACGGCAAGACGACGCTATTGGACGCCATCCGCTACTCGCGCGTGGCGGAGCACGAAGCGGGCGGCATCACGCAGCACATCGGCGCCTACACGGTCGACGTCCGCGGCAGGACGATCACGTTCCTGGACACGCCGGGGCACGAGGCGTTCACGGCGATGCGCGCGCGCGGGGCGCAGGTCACGGACATCGCCGTACTGGTCGTGGCCGCCGACGACGGGATCATGCCGCAGACCGTGGAGGCGATCAACCACGCGCAGGCGGCCGAGGTCCCGATCGTCATCGCGATCAACAAGATGGATAAACCGTCCGCCAACCCGGAGCGGATCAAGCAGGACCTCACCGAGTACGGGATCGTCGCGGAGGAATGGGGCGGCGACGCCGTCATCGTGCCGGTTTCGGCCGTGACCAAGGAAGGCATAGACCAGCTCCTCGAGATGATCCTGCTCGTGGCCGACGTGCAGGAGCTCGCCGCGAACCCGGACCGGCTCGCGAGGGGCACGATCATCGAGGCGAAGCTCGACAAGGGCCGCGGCCCCGTGGCGACGGTGCTCGTGCAGACGGGAACGCTCAAGGTCGGGGACACGATCGTCGCCGGCACGACCTACGGCCGGGTCCGCGCGATGAACGACGACAAGGGCGAGAAATGCGAAACCGCCGGCCCCTCGCAGCCCGTCGAGGTGCTCGGATTCTCCGAAGTACCCGAGGCCGGCGACATCCTCTACGCGGTCGAGGTCGACAAACTCTCGCGCCAGGTTGCGCAGGAGCGCCGGGACAAGATGAAGGTGGAGCAGCTCAAGACCATTTCCAAGGTATCGCTCGACGACCTCTTCGCCCAGATCGCCGAGGGCCAGGTCAAGGAACTCAGGATCGTCATCAAGGCGGACGTACAGGGCTCCGTAGAGGCGGTCAGGCAGGCGCTCGAGAAGCTCAGCAACCCTGAAGTCCGCGTTAAAACGATTCACGGCGGCGTAGGCGCAATCAACGAAGCGGATATCATGCTCGCCTCCGCTTCCAACGCGATCGTCATCGGCTTCAACGTGCGCCCCAACGTGATGGCGAGGCAGGCCGCCGAAGCGGAGAAGGTCGACGTTAGGACCTACCGCGTCATCTACAACGCGATAGAGGACATCGAAAAGGCGATGAAGGGGCTGCTCGAACCCACGTTCGAGGAAGTGGTCCTCGGACACGTACAGGTGCGCAACACGTTCCGCATAACGGGCGTCGGAACGGTCGCCGGGTGCTATGTCACCGACGGCAAGGCCGTACGCAACGCCCAGGTGCGCGTGCTGCGCGACGACGTCGTGGTCCACGAAGGCAGCATTGACTCGCTCAAGCGGTTCAAGGACGACGTGAAGGAAGTCGCGGAAGGGTACGAATGCGGCATCAGCCTGGTCAACTACAACGACGTCAAGGAAGGCGATGTCTTCGAGGTGTTCACCGAAGAGGAAGTCGAACGCTAGCCGGCAAGGAGAAAAGATGTCAGAACTACGGCTCGAACGCGTCAACGAAGAGATGAAGAAGGCGCTGGGAGAGATCCTGCAGCGCGAGGTCAAGGACCCGCGCCTCAAGGGGCTGTGCACCGTCGTGCGCGTGCGCGTGACCAACGACTTCGAGCACGCCAGGGTCTACGTGAGCTTTTTGGGCGGGGAGGACGAGGCCAAAGAGGCTATGCGCGCTCTCGGTCAGGCGGGCGGTTTCATAGCCAGGCAGGCGGCGAGGCGGGTACGCCTGCGCCGGACCCCCAGGCTCGAATTCATACGGGACGATTCCATCGCGTACGGCGTGTATATTTCTCGGAAGATAGACGAGGTCATGCGCGGCGCCGGAGAGAACGGTGAAGAAGATGCATAGGCTGCTGGACGAAATCGGCAGGGCCGAAACGATCGCGGTCCTCTCCCACGTCCCTCCCGACGGCGACGCGCTCGGTTCCATGCTCGCCTTCGTCGAAGCGCTGGCCGTCCTGGGCAAGCCGCAGGCGCGTGCCTTCAGCGCGGAGGTTCCCGGCACGTATTCGTTCATGCCGGGGATCGACCGGCTCGAATCCGGGTGGGAAGGCGACGCTTTCGACCTCGCTATCATCGTGGACTGCGCCGACGCGCGGCTGACCGGTGCTTTTTTGCCGCTGTACAGGGGCGCGAAGCGGACGGCGTCGCTCGATCACCACATGTGCAACGCGGGAAACGGAGACCTGAGCTTCATCGATACGACCGCGTCCTCCGCCGCGCAGGTCGTGCTCGCGTTCCTCGGCGCCGCGCGCGTGGAACTCACGAAGTCGATGGCAACCAACCTGTACGTGGGAGTCTCGACGGACACGGGGAATTTCTGCTTTTCCAACACGAACGGGCGCACCTTCAGGGACGCGGCCGTGCTCATCGAAGCCGGGGCGGACCACCAAACCGCCGTGACGCAGCTCTACAAGCGCCGTTCCCTGATAAAGACGCGCCTGATCGGCCGGGCGATACAAAACCTCGAGCTGCTAGAAGGCGGCAGGGTCGCGTTGATGGTGATGGACGACCCCGATTTCGAAGCTCTGGGGACCACGGAACTCGATTTCGAGGGTGTCGTGGACTACGCGCGCGACATCGAGGGCGTCGAGGTCGCCGCGCTGATAAGAAAGATCAGGGAAGGCAGGTACAGGGTGAGCCTGCGTTCCAAGTTTACGGCCGACGTCAACGCCGTCGCACAACGGCTGGGCGGGGGCGGACACGAACGCGCGAGCGGGTGCAGCGTCGGCGGGACGCTGCAGGAAGCGCGCGAACGCCTGCTTTTCGAGATCGATAAGGAACTCAGGCCTTGAACGGGATCGTCAATTATCTCAAACCGCCGGGCATCACGTCCCACGACGCGGTCATGGACATAAGAAGGCTCCTTGGCGAAAGGAAGGTCGGGCACGGGGGCACGCTGGACCCCGCGGCGGCCGGCGTCCTGCCCGTCACCGTGGGGCGGGCGACCCGCCTTTTCGATTTCCTGCTCGAAACCGATAAAGAATATATCGGGGAGATGCTCCTCGGGGTCGCGACCGACACGTTAGACACCTGCGGGAAAGTGCTGCAAAGGGATTGCCGCATCCCGCCCACAGGGCGCATCGCGGAACGGATGGCCGCGCTCACGGGGGAGTTGATGCAGGCGCCGCCCATGTACTCGGCGGTCCGGGTCGGAGGAAAGAGGCTGTACCAGCTTGCCCGGAAAGGCGAAACGGCCAGGGTCGAGCCGCGCCGCGTCACGGTGCGCGCGTTCGAGTTCATAGAAATGACCGGAAGGGACAGGGTCCGTTTCAGGGTGGTCTGCTCCAGGGGCACGTACATCAGGTCGCTGATAAGCGACCTCGGCGACGCGCTGGGCTGCGGGGCCTGCCTTTCGCTGCTGGTGCGGACACGCGCAGGCGATTTTTGCATCGGGGACGCGCATACATTCGAACAGGTGCGCGAAGCGTTCGAAAGCGGACGCGTCGAGGCTTTTCTGGTACCGCCGGACAGGCCGCTGGCACGGTATCCGGCGCTGCGGTTCCCGAAAGAGGCCGAAGCGCCCCTGCGAAACGGCGCGTTTATCCCCCTTGCGATGGCGGGAGCGGACGCCGCTTCGTTACCGGATGGGCTCGTGCGCCTGTACTGCGAAGAGGCCTTCATCGGAGTAGGGAGCGTCGTTTGCACGCCCGAAGGGGAACTGGTGCGGGTGCGCCGTCTGCTCACATAAAGGACGCATGTAAAAGGTGAATCGCTTGAGAAAGAACGGCACGACAAACCAAGACACAAAAAAACGGCTTCCCAGGGGCGCGGCCGTCGCGTTCGGTTTTTTCGACGGCCTGCATCTCGGCCACCAGCGGCTGATGGACTGCCTGTTCGAGATCGCGCGTGAGAATTGCTACACCAGCATGGTCTACACTTTTTCCAACCACCCGTTCTCGGTCCTGGGGAAAGGGCATCCCGCCATGCTCTTCACGCCCGAGGAGAAATGGCATGCGATGCGCGCGTACGGAGCCGAACACGTGTACATGGTGCCGTTCACGAAGGAGCTCTCCCGTACGGCGTACGGCCGGTTCATCATGAACCTGATGCGCAGCATACCTATAAGGGAGGTCGTGATCGGCTTCGATTACAGGATGGGGAAAAACGCCGAGGGCACCCCCGAAAAGCTCAGGGAGCTGGGCGGCGAACTGGGCTTTACGGTCCACGTCGTAGAGCCCGTGATGTACGGCGGCCTCCCGATCAGTTCCACGCGCATACGGGAGTGCGTGCAGGCGGGGAACCTGAAGGACGCGCGGGACATGCTGGGCAGGCCCTATTCCGTAAGCGGGAAGGTCGCTAAGGGCCGCCGGCTGGGGTCGGGCCTCGGGTTCCCGACGGCGAACCTCGCGTTTGCCCCCGAAAAGGCGCTGGTGCCGGGCGGCGTCTACGCCACGCAGACGGTGGTTGACGGCAGGGCCTACGCGTCCGTGACCAACGTGGGCGTGTGCCCGACAGTGAACGCACGGACAAACGTCGGCATCGAAACGCATTTGCTGGATTTTGAGGGAAATATCTACGACAAGACGGTCGAGGTCCTTTTTCTGGAGAAGCTAAGGGACGAACAGGCCTTCGAGTCGATCGAGGAACTCGGCGCGCAAATCGGCCGCGATGTAAAAAAGGCGGGAAAAATCTTCGCGTCGACCAATGGGTGTTGATTGCGTCCGACCAAGTGTGCTAAAATAAAATTTGGAGTAAAGGCTTTCCGTTTGCAAGGTTTAACGAATTCTCCGGCGTTTCTCTTTGCTCTCGGTGTAAGATCTTAAGGAGGAACCATACCCATGGACAAAGCAGAAAAAACAGAGGTCATCAACGCGTACAAGACCCACGAAGGCGATACGGGGTCTCCCGAGGTGCAGATCGCTATTTTGACCAAGCGGATCAACCACCTGAACGAGCATCTGAAGATCCACAAGAAGGACCACCATTCCCGGCGCGGGCTCCTCAAGATGGTCGGGCAGCGCCGCGGACTGCTCAACTACCTGAAGGCGAAGGATATCGAACGCTACAGGGCGCTCATCGAGAGCCTGAACCTGAGGAAATAGGTTCTTTGGGCCGGACGCCCGTTTCGAAACACGGCGGGGGATGCTCTCCCCCGCTTTCACGAATCCGGCGGGAGGGGCGCGTTTGGATAATTGTGTGAGACCATATGATTACCCACGGTGAACCGGCGGCAGTAAGGGCGCCGGCAAGAGAGCGGGCAGACCGCTCTAATCTTTATTTGGATAAAAAATCCCGTTTTTAAGATAATAATCAAATGGGTGCGATTAGGAGGAACATATGCAAAGAGTTTTCGAACTGGAACTTGCCGGCCGGAAGGTCGTCGTGGAAACCGGCCGGTACGCGCAGCAGGCGGGAGGGTCCTGCCTGATCCGCTCCGGCGACACCGCGGTGCTCGTGTGCGCGACTACTTCGAGCAAGCAGCGCGAAGGGATCGATTTTTTCCCGTTGGTCGTGGACTATGAAGAAAAGCTGTACTCGGTCGGCAAGATACCGGGGGGCTTCATCAAAAGGGAGAGCCGCCCGTCCGAGAAAGCGATCCTGACGGCGCGGCTCATCGACCGCCCGATCCGGCCGCTCTTCCCCAAAGGATACTTTTACGACGTGCAGGTCATCGCGACGACGCTTTCGGTGGACGTGGACATCCCTCCCGACGTGCTGGCGATGATCGGGTCATCCATCGCGCTGAGCATCTCGGACATTCCGTTCGCAGGCCCGACCGGCTCCGTCTCGGTGGGCATGGTCGACGGAAAATTCGTTGTCAACCCCACGCTCGAGCAGCGCGACGCCAGCGCGCTGCATCTTTTCGTCTCGGGCACGAAGGACGCCGTGATGATGGTGGAGGCTTCCGCCAAGGAAGTGGACGAACAGACGATGCTGGAGGCGATCCTGTTCGGCTTCGAAGAGATCAAGCGCATCGTCGCCTTCATTGAGGGCGTCGCAGCCGAGATCGGCAAGCCGAAAAGAGGCGTCGAACCTGTTGCGAAAAACGAGGAATTCGAACGCAGGGTGCGCGAGTACGCGCGGGAAAAGGTGCTCTACAGCATCGACACGTTCGACCGCGAGGAGCGCGAAGAGCGCACGACGCAGGTTCTCGCCGACGTCACGGCACATTTTTCGGAAGAGTACGAGGACGGCGAGGAGATCATTGCCGGTGTGCTCTACGACATGACCAAGGAGGCCGTGCGCACCCGTATCATAGAAGAAGGCGTCCGGCCCGACGGCCGCGCGCTCACCGAGATCCGCCCCATATGGAGCGAAGTCGGCGTGTTCCCGAGGACGCACGGGTCGAGCGTGTTCACCCGCGGGCAGACGCAGGTGATGTGCATGGCGACGCTGGGCGCGATGGGCGAGGTCCAGAAGCTCGACGGCCTGGACGACGACATCTCCAAACGGTACATGCACCAGTATAACTTTCCGCCGTACAGCGTCGGGGAGACGCGCATGCTCAGAGGCCCCAGCCGCAGGGACATCGGCCATGGCGCGCTGGCGGAACGCGCGCTGCTGCCCGTGATCCCGTCGGAGGAGGAATTCCCGTACGCCATACGCCTGGTATCCGAGGTCATCAGCTCGAACGGCTCCACCTCGCAGGCGAGCGTCTGCGCGAGCACACTGGCGCTGATGGACGCGGGCGTCCCGATCAAGGCCCCCGTGGCCGGCATCGCGATGGGGCTCATCAAGGACCCCGAGACCGGAAAACTGTCGATCCTTTCGGACATCCAGGGCATCGAAGACTTCTTCGGGGACATGGACTTCAAGGTAGCCGGGACCGCCAAGGGCATAACGGCCATCCAGATGGACATCAAGATACACGGGATCGACCGCCCCGTTTTCGAACGGGCGCTGGCCCAGGCCAGGGAAGGCAGGCTGTTCATACTCGGGAAGATGCTCGAAACGATCGACAAGCCGCGCGAGGAACTCTCCCCCTACGCCCCCAAGATCATCCAGTTCACCATCAACCCGGAGAAGATCCGCGAGGTGATCGGACCGGGCGGCAAGATGATCAACAAGATCATAGCGGAAACGGGCGTGAAGATCGACATCGAGGACGACGGGCGCGTCTATATCGCGTCGCCCGATTCGGAAGCCGCCGAACAGGCGAAGAAGACCATCGAGACCATCGTGAAGGAAATCGAAGTCGGCGAGATCTACACGGGCAAGGTCGTGCGCATCATGCCTTTCGGGGCGTTCGTGGAACTGATCCCCGGAAAAGACGGCCTGGTACATATCTCGAAGCTCGCCAACGAGAGGGTCGAGAAAGTGGAGGACGTCGTCAAGATCGGCGACGAAGTGAAGGTAAAGGTCGTGGAGATCGACAAGCAGGGCCGCGTGAACCTGACGCGCAAAGGCCTGCTCCCGAAGAACGAAGCCAGGGGCAAGTAAAAGTGGAAACCGACAAAACCAGGGCGCTGTCCATAAAGGAAACGACGACAAACCACGGTTTGCCGTCGGCCTGTTTTTGGGGGCAGCAGTCCCGTAACAATCCGAATCCGCTAAAGACTTAGCCTCTTTCAGCGCGCGGCGGCACGCGCCTTTTCATTTCGGCGGGCGCTTTGGTCATATTTGCCTCCTTCCGCCTAATATCCTAGTAGTGCCATACTTAGGACAAGGCGGAGGTAAACATGAACAAGAGCGTTTTCAGGTTGGGGCGGTATTACGTCCTCAACGCCGCGATCATCGGCATGATCCTGTGCATCTACCTGCTCACGGCCAGTACGGACGTCCATTCGGTAATGGGCCGCGCGGGGGTCTCCCCGTTTTACAGGGGGGATTCGGCGAAGCGGCAGGTAGTGCTGTACATGCGGGTCGCGACCGATGATACGGCGATGGTGAAAAGGGCGATGGACGTGCTCGTATACACCGGCACGCCCGCGACATTCTTCGTGGACCGCGCTTTCGCCGCTGCCCATCCCGGGACGGTCCGGATGCTGTCGCAAAACGGGTTCGAGATCGGCGGCGCGGGCCGAAAAGCCGTGCGCGCCGAAGGACTTCGAAAAGAACTCGCCCTCACGGACCGGGCGATCGGCGAGTGCACGGGCGCGCCCGTCTCGCTGTATTCGCCCCCGGACGGGGAGTATTCCCGCGAGACGCTGGACGTCGCGGCGGCGCTCGGGTATACGACGGTGCTGTGGAGCGTCGACGCCTCCGGTCAGGACGCGGACACCGTCCTTACGCGCGCCGTGGGGAACCTGTACAACGGGGCTATTATACGGGTCACCGTCGACGGCCCGACGATCGAGGCCCTGCCCGCGATCGTTAAGGCCGTAAAAGAAAAGGATTACGAATTTGAAACGGTGGGAACACTGATACAGTAGCTCGTCGGAGCAGACTCCGCTTTGCGCGGGTTTTCGCCGAAGGGCTTTAAAGGAGCGCCTGGGGTGGCAAGAAGCAACGGGGGCGCGTTTTCAACCTGCCGGGAAACCCCGGGGCAAAGGAAGCCTGCCCCGGAATAGCTATAACTGTTTTTCGTACCCTGATTATGGTACAATTGACAAAAGAATGGATGGAGCATAAGCCTATGGTGATAGAAAAAACACTGCCCAACGGAATCCGCGTCGTCGGCGAAAACCTTCCCACGTTCCGGTCGGTGGCCGTCGGCGTTTGGCTGAGGACGGGGTCCATCACAGAGACGCCGGAACAGAGCGGCATCTCGCATTTCATCGAGCATATGCTTTTCAAGGGGACAAAGAAGCGGACGGCGCGCGACATCGCGGCGCAGCTGGACGCCATCGGCGGCCAGATAAACGCTTTCACAGCAAAGGAATGCACCTGCTACTACGTCAAAGTCCTCGACGAACACCTGGACGTCGGGCTCGACGTCCTGAGCGATATGCTGATGAATTCGAAGTTCGACCCCTACGACATAGAGAAGGAAAAAGGCGTAATCACCGAGGAGATCGGCATGTCGATCGACAATCCCGAGGACTACGTGCACGATCTCATCAATCGCACGTACTACGAGGGCCATCCGCTCTCGCACCCGATCCTGGGCACCGTGCAGAGCGTGAACGCGATCGACAGGGACCAGATCCTCGGTTACCTGCACGAGCATTACGGCGCCGACGACGCCGTGATCGCCGTCGCCGGCAATTTCGACCCGGAGCGCATCGCGGACCGGCTCGAAGCGTATTTCGGCGCGCTCGATTTCGAAGGCCCGGCAAAAAAAGCGGGGGGCGAAGCCCACACCGTCCCCGACAAGGGCTCCATCAGCGTCGCCCGGCGCGACATCGAGCAGGTGCACATCTGCCTGGGCCTCCCCGGGTTCTCTATGGACGACGCGAGGCGCTATCCCACGCTCGTGCTCAACAACCTTTTCGGCGGGTCGATGAGCTCGCGGCTGTTCCAGTCCATCCGCGAGGAACGCGGGCTCGCGTATTCGGTGTATTCCTACCCATCCGCCTACAGCGACACGGGCATGGTCGGGATATACGCCGGGACCAGCCCGCGCCAGGTCGAGGCCGTGCTCGAGTTGACGGTAAAGGAGATGAAGGCGCTGCTTGCGGACAAGATCACGAAAGAGGAGTTTGAACAGAGCAGGGCGCAGCTCAAGGGCAATTACATACTGGGCATGGAAGGCACGTCCTCGCGCATGACGGCCCTGGGCAAAAACATGACCCTGCTGGGGAAGATCGTGAGCGAGGAGGAGATCGTCGAAAAGATCGACTCGGTCACGATCGACGACGTGGTCGAAGCGATGGCCATGATCTTCGACTTCACAAAAATGAGCGCCGCCCTGGTCGGCAAGGTCGGGGACGAGGACCGCGTGCGCGGCATCCTGTCTTAAAGAAAGGATCGTACGATGGACAAGCTCGAAAGGATCTTCGAACTGCAGCGGGCGTTCGACACTTCGCTCGTGGCCCTGCGCGCGCTCGAAGGCATATCGACCGAACAATGGATACAGAAGGAAACGCTGGCCATGATCTCGGAGCTGGCCGAGCTGATCGACGAAGTCAACTTCAAATGGTGGAAGAACCCGAAGGAACTGGACTACGCGGCCATCAAGGAAGAACTGGTGGACATACTGCATTTCTTCGTGAGCATGTGCCTGAAGGTGGGCATGGACGCCGACGAACTCTGCCGCCTCTATACGGCAAAGAACCGGGAAAACTTCGACCGGCAGCAGGGCAGGAGCGAAAAGCCCGGCTACGAGGCCGTTTAAACAAGCAAATCTCATTTCAGCGTCACACGAATGCTTTGCCCTTCCACGGAGGAAGGGATATAATGAATGGTATATAAAGGCATACATAACAAAACGGGGGGCAATCTTTCTTTTTTATGGCAACGCATCGAAACACAAAAAAAAGGCAGCTCAAACTGCAGGCCATCGGTTTGCTCATAGCGGCACTCGGCCTGTTTTTAGCGTTGAGCATATATACCGACACCACGGGGGTCGCCGGCTTCGCGGTGTCCCGTTTCCTGTCCGGCGTGTTCGGGGCAGGGGCCTTGGCGCTGCCCGTCTTCGTGTTTTTCATAGGCCTGTACGTCGTGTTCACCAGCAGGAAAAACATCCGGCATTTCAAGATCCTCTTCGGTATCTGCCTGGCGATCTGCGCGCTGTGCATCTTTCACCTCGCGCAGGTGTCGCCCGAGAACGGGCAGGATTATCTAGCGTACCTGAACGCCTCGTTCGACGCGGGCCTCCAGCACCAGGCCGGCGGCGGCGTCTTTTCCGGCATGTTCGTCTTCCCGTTCCGGTTCCTGCTCGGCGACGTGGGCAGCTACATCCTCTACGGCGTCATAGCCCTCATCTGCGTAACGATCCTCTTCAGCCTTTCGCTAAGGGACATGGGCCTTCGCATCAACGCGGGCGTGAAGGACGCGAACCGTCGCAGGAAGGAGCGGGCGACTNNCCGCAGGCTCGAGGCGCAGGAAGAGGCGCAGGCCTCGGGCACGGCCCCGCGCCAGCCGCTGTTCGTCGATACGCTCGAAAAAGAGGACCCGAGCAGGGTCCTGCCCGACCCGACGCTGGACAAGCCCGACCTCCGGCCGCGCAGGGCGGCGCCGGCCGCTGACGCCGAGGGCGCCGCTACGGACAACCCCCTGCACGCCGCGGCCGCAAACGGGTCACATATCCAATACGAGCGCCCACCTTTCACGCTGTTGACCAAGCTCCCCGCGCGCCTTCGCCAGGGGAACCGCCAGCATATGGAGGACAATGCGTCCAAGCTCGAGAAGACGCTGGAGAGCTTCGGCATAAAGGCGCGCGTCACCAAGGCGACCTGCGGCCCGACCATCACCCAGTACGAACTCCAGCCCGCGCCCGGCGTGCGGGTGAGCCGCATCGCGAACCTGAGCGACAACATCGCATTGGACCTTGCGGCGCCGTCCGTGCGCATCGAGGCGCCGATCCCCGGCAAAGCGGCGATCGGCATCGAGGTCCCCAACAAGGAGATCACGACGGTCTACCTGCGCGACGCGCTGGAGAGCCGCGATTTTTCCGCGCACCCGTCCGACCTCTGCTTCGCGCTCGGCAAAGGCATCGACGGGAAGAACGTTATCGCCGACCTCGGGGAGATGCCGCACCTGCTCATCGCCGGAGCGACCGGAAGCGGCAAGAGCGTTTGCCTCAACAACCTGATCATCAGCCTTGTCTACAAATCCTCCCCCGACAGGGTGCGCATGCTGATGGTTGACCCGAAGATGGTGGAGCTCTCCAGCTTCAACGACCTGCCGCACCTGCTCATCCCCGTGGTGACCGAC